>CAMCHO010000080.1 GCA_945874455.1 Opitutus sp. GAS368
ACTCCGCATCGGCCTCATCGGCTACAGCTTCATGGGCCGCGCCCACAGCAACGCCTTCCATCAGGTCAACCACTTCTTCCCCTCCAGCTACGAACTCGTCCCGCAGGCCGTCTGCGGTCGCGACGCCGCGAAGACGCAGGAGTTCGCCAACAAGTGGGGCTACCAATCCATCGAGACCGATTGGAAAAAACTCATCGCCCGCGATGATATCGACGTCGTCGACATCGCCACCCCCAACAATCTCCACGCCGAACAGGTCATCGCCGCCGCCAAAGCCGGCAAGATGATCCTCTGCGAAAAACCCCTCGGCCTCAACGGCAAGGAAGCCGAAAAAATGCTCAAGGCCGTCGAGAAGGCCGGCGTGCCCAACATGGTCTGGTATAACTACCGCCGTTGCCCCGCCGTCGTCCTCGCCAAACAATTCATCGACGCCGGCAAGCTCGGCCGCGTCTATCACTACCGCGCGAACTTCCTCCAAGACTGGACCATCAATGCTGACTTGCCCCAAGGCGGCACCGGCCTCTGGCGCCTCGACGCCAAGGTCTCCGGCTCCGGCGTCACCGGTGATCTCCTCGCCCACTGTATCGACACCGCCATGTGGCTCAACGGTGGCATCAAAGACGTGAGCGCAATGACCGAGACGTTTGTCAAAGAGCGCAAACACACCCTCACCGGCAAGGTCGAGAAGGTGAGCATCGACGACGCGTGCTTGTTCCACTGTCACTTCAACAACGGCTCCCTCGGTCTCTTCGAGTCCACCCGCTACGCCCGCGGCCACAAGGCCCTCTACACGTTTGAAATCAACGGCGCCAACATGTCGCTCAAGTGGGATCTCCACGACCTCCATCGCTTGCAAGTATTCGACTACAGCGACGAAGGCCCCGAACGCGGCTGGAAGAGCATCCACGTCTCCGACGGCGACCATCCCTACTGCGGCAACTGGTGGGTGCCCGGTCTCCAACTCGGCTACGAACACAGTTTCGTCCACGCCATGGTCGAGTTCGTGCGCGGCCTCGAAAGCGGCAAGGGCTGCAAACCCGACTTCAAGGACGGTCTCGCCACCGACTACGTTACGGACGCTGTGCTCAAGTCCGCCCAGTCCCGCCGGTGGCAAAAAGTAAAACAGACCTGACCGCGCCCACCGCGCGTTCCGCGCGAACGCCCCCCTCAAAGTCTAACCCTCAACCCTCAACGCCCAACCCCGCGTCTCTGCACGTCAGCGTGCAGGGTTCAACGTGGGGCGTTGAGGGTCTTCTCTTTTCCCATGCTCCTCCGTACCCTCGCCCTCCTCGCCCTCCTCTCCGCCTCGCTCCTCCGCGCCGCCGCCCCGACCAGCCTCGTCTTCACGCCCCCCGCCAGCGTCAAAGCCCAGGGCAAACACGTCGTCCTCCTCTCGGGCGATGAAGAATACCGCAGCGAGGAAGCGATGCCCATGCTCGCGAAAATCCTGAGCCAGCGTCACGGCTTCAAATGCACCGTGCTCTTCGCCCTCGACCCCGACGGTACGATCAACCCCAATAACCAAAAATCCCTCGCCGACTCCACCGCCCTCGACTCCGCCGACGCGATCATTTTCGGCCTGCGTTTCCGCAACTGGCTCGATGCCGACATGCAGCGCTTCGTCTCCGCCTTCGAACGCGGCGTCCCGCTCATCGCCCTCCGCACATCTACCCATCCCTTCAATATTCCCGCGGATAGTAAGTGGGCGAAATACAGCTGGAACAGCAAAGCCCCTTGGCCCGGCGGTTTCGGCAAACACGTCCTGGGCGAAACGTGGATTTCCCACTGGGGTAAACACAAGTCCGAGGCCACCCGCGGCGTCACCGAGCCTTCCGCCGCCTCCGACGCCCTCCTCCGCGGCGTCACCGACGTTTTCGGGGACAGCGATGTCTACGAAGCTTATCCGCCCGCCGACGCCAAGATCCTCCTCCGCGGCCTCGTGCTCAAGGGCATGAACCCCGGCGACGCCCCCGCCGCGACCATCAAGAAGCGCTCCACTGATAAACAGGAACAGCCACTCAACACTCCCGCGATGCCCATCGCCTGGACCCGCACCTTCAAACACGAGAGCGGCAAGGAAAACAAAATCTTCACCACCACGATGGGCGCCGCCACCGACCTCGAAAACGAGTCGCTCCGCCGTCTCGTCGTCAACGCCGTCTTCTGGTCTGTCAATCTCCCCGTCCCCACCCAGGCCAACGTCACGCTCGTCGATCCGTACACCCCGCGCAAATACGGCTTCAACGGCTTCCGCTACCAACTCACCCCCGCCGTCTACGCCCTCGGCCAAACCGTCCCCGTCGGCACCAACCCGCCGCCCGCCCCGACGCCGCCACCCAACCCCAAACAAAAAAAATCCGCCTCCTCCACCAAAGCCGCGCTCACCCCCGTCGCTTCCTCTCCTGCTCCGACCACCCCCACCGCGATCAACACGCCCATCACCCTCAACCCCGGCGAGCGCATCGCCATCGTCGGCAACACCCTCGCCGACCGCATCCAACATCACAACAATCTGGAGACGCTCATCACGCAAAAATTTCCGCAGCACAACCTCTCCTTCCGCAACCTCGCCGCCGCTGGCGATGAGCTCGTCACCCGCGCACGTTCAAAAGATTTCGGCACACCCGACGAGTGGCTCACCAAGGTGCAGCCCAACGTCGTCTTCGCCTTCTTCGGCTACAACGAATCGTTCGCCGGCCCCGAGGGTCTCCCCAAGTTCAAACAGGAACTCGAAGATTACCTCCGCAACGTCCGCTCAAAATCCTACAACGGCATCGCGCCACCCCGCATCGTCCTCTTCTCCCCCATCGCCAACGAGCAACTCCCGGGCACCGAATTCGCCGTGCCCGCCACGAACAACCGTAACCTCGCCCTCTACGCCGCCGCCATGGCCGAGGTCGCCGGCGACAAGGCCGGCGTGACCTTCGTCGATCTCTTCGCTCCGTCGCAAAAACTCTCCGCCGAAGCCGCCCGCGCCGGCCGCTCCCTCACCATCAACGGCATTCATCTCAGCGAGTCCGGCGACGCCCTGCTCGCCCCCGAAATCTTCAAGACCCTCTTCAACGAAGCCGCCCCCGCCCTCGAAACGCCCGCTGCCCAAAAACTCCGCACGCTCATCACCCAGAAAAACGCGTGGTGGCACTCCCACTACCGCACCGTTGACGGTTACAACGTCTACGGCGACCGCTCCAAGATCGCCTACGAATCCGTCAAGGATCAGCCCAAAATCACCAACACCCAGATCATGATGGAGGAGATGGCGCAGCGCGATGCGATCACCACCAATTACGAGCGCAAGACCTGGGCCCTCGCCGCCGGCAAGACCGGCCCCGTCGACCTCGTCTCGATCCCGATGGTGACGCCCTTCGGCACCAACAAGCCCGGCTCCAACGCCGATGGCACCTACGTCTTCGAAGATCCCGCCGACGCTATCAAGCTCATGACCCTCGCGCCCGGGCTCAAAGCCAACGTCTTCGCCAGCGAGAAGGAATTCCCCGAACTCGCCAAAGCCCTCCAGTTCGCCTGGGACACCAAGGGCCGCCTCTGGGTCGCCGTCTGGCCCGGGTACCCCGAGCTCACCCCCACCGCCACCATTAAGGACAAGCTCATTATCCTCGAGGACACCGACGGCGACGGCAAAGCCGACAAATGCACCACCTTCCTCGATGGCCTGAATTGCCCCACCGGTTTCCAGTTTTTCAAAGACGGCGTCCTCGTCATGCAGGCCCCCGATCTCTGGTTCGTCCGCGATACCGACGGTGATGGCAAAGCTGATACGCGTGAACGCGTCCTCATGGGTCTCGACTCCGCCGACTCCCACCACACCGCCAACTCCCTCGTCTATGAACCGGGCGGCGCGATCATTCTCAGCGACGGCGTCTTCCACCGCACGCAGGTCGAGACCGCCTTCGGCCCCGTGCGCAACGTCGACGGCGCCCTCTACCGTTACGAACCGCTCACCGGGCGCTTCGAGACCTACGTCGCCTACGGCTTCGCCAATCCCCACGGCCGCGCCTTCGACTATTGGGGCAACGATATCGTCACCGACGCCACCGGCAACAACACCTACTTCGCCGCCGCGTTCTCCGGCAAACTCGACTACCCCGGCAAACACCCGCGCATGAAAACCATCTGGGACCGCCCCTCCCGCCCCAGCGCCGGCAGCACGATCATCACCAGCACCCATTTCCCCGAAGAATATTGGGGGAATTATCTCAACCCGAACTGCATCGGTTTCCAGGGCATCTACCGCGTGAAACTCTCCGATGACGAAGCCGGCATCAAAGGCATCCGCCAGACCGACATCGTCCAATCGTCCGACAAAAACTTCCGTCCCATCGATACCACTATCGGGCCCGACGGCGCGCTCTACGTCGTCGATTGGCATAATCCCCTCATCGGTCACCTCCAGAGCCACCTCCGCGATTCCAACCGCGACAAGGTCCACGGCCGCATCTACCGCATCACCTATGAGGGCCGCCCGCTCGCCGTCCCACCCAAAATCGACGGCCAGCCCATCGCCGCCCTCCTCGAGTTGCTCAAACGCCGCGAGAACCAGATCCGCAACCTCGCCAAAATCGAACTAGGCAAACATCCGTCCGCCGCCGTCATCGCCGCCACGAAAAAATGGGCCGCCGGGCTCGACACCACCAGCCCCGACTACGCCCACCATCTCACCGAGGCTCTTTGGCTCCACCAGTGGCACGACGTCGTCGACGTCGATCTGCTCGGCCGCGTCCTGCGTTCGCCGAATGCCGATGCCCGCGCCGCCGCCACCCGCGTGATTTCCTACTGGCGCGAGCGCGTCCCCAACGCCCTCGCCCTCCTCAGCGAACGCGCCAACGATGACAGCCCCCGCGTCCGACTTCACGCCGCCCGCGCCGCGAGCTTCTTCCCGTCCCTCGAATCCGTCGGAGTTGCCCTCACCGCGACGAAGAAGCCCATCGACTACTACCTCGATTACACCATCGGCGAAACCCTCCGTCAGCTCCGCCCCTTCTGGCGCAAGGGTATCGAGGATGGCGCCAAGGTCGGCGGCGGCGATCCCGCCAGCATCCGCTACCTCTTGCGCAGTCTCAGCGTCGCCGAACTCACCCAAATGGCCCCCACGCCCGATGTCCTGGAAAACATCCTCGGCCGCTCCGGCATCGGCGATGCCGCCCGCGCCGACGCCCTCACCGGTCTCGCCAGAGCCCGCAACACCACCCGCGTCAGCCTCCTCCTCGACGTCCTCAACTCGCCCGCCGAGGTCGACACCAAGTCCGTCGGCCGGCTCCTCGTCGCTCAGCCCGCCGCCGACCTCCTCCTCCACCGCGCCGCCCTCCTCAAGCTCGCCCAAGCCGACGCCGCCGAGGGCCGCACCTACGCGTGGGCCGCTATCGCGATCGGTGATGGCACGCTCGCTAAGGTGTGGACCGAGTCAGCCAAATCTCCGCTCTCACAGGCCAGTCTCCTCGGCGGACTCCCCTTCATCCCCGACGCCAAACTTCGCGCCACCGCCTACGACCGCGTGATGCCCATCCTCGCGCTGCGGATCACCGACATCCAGGGACCGGACAACATCGTCGCCGCCATCCAGCGCGACGCCATGCGCAGCGCCGTCGCTTCGAAGCGTGAACCCGAAAAAGTATTCGCCGCCCTCAACGCGCTCATCGCCCGTAACGAACAAGTCCCTACAGCCGCGAAAGGCATCCGCGACCTACCCCGTTCCGCGTGGACCGCCCTCGCCACCGCGCCCGCTGCCAACGCGCTCATCGCTTGGGCCGCCAAGACCCACCCCAGCGAGCGCACCAGCCGCGACTACGTGGAAACCATCCAGGTCGCCGACGAGCTCGCCGGCTCACTCCCTGCCGCCGAAGCCGAAGCACTCCGCTCGAAGCTCACCACCCTCCGCGTCCCCGTCTTCGTCGTCCGCGCCGTCCACGAACAGATGCGCTACGATGTCACTCGTCTCGTTGTCCCTGTCGGTCGCGCCTTCGAGATCATTTTCGAAAACCCCGACGTCATGCCGCACAACCTCGTCATCGTCACCGCCGGCAGCCGCGAAAAAATCGGCATCGCCGCGATGGAGCTGCCCGCCGGCCACACCGACCGCCAAGGCCGCGCCTGGGTCACCGAAGACCGCGCCATCATCGCCGCCACCAAGCTGCTCGAGCCCGCTCAAAGCGAGACCCTCAAGCTCGCCGCGATCCGGACCGAGGGCATCTACGAATACGTCTGCACCTTCCCCGGTCACGCGGGCATTATGTGGGGTCAACTCGTCGTCACCAAAGACGTCGAAGCCTACCTCAAAGCCAACCCGCTCACGCCCGCCACCACCCCCGCCGCCCACAAACACTAACCGAGCCCCTCCCGCTTTCTCATTCACCTTTCTCTGTCGTCAGTCCGCCCCGAATCGTTCTCGTTCTCGTTCCTCGCTCTCGTCATCGTTCGCTCCGTCTCCCCATCTCGATCCCTCTTCCCATGAAAAAAACCCGCCTCCTCCCCGCCCTCTCCCTTGCTGCGCTCACCGCGCTCGCCGCTCTCAGCTCCGCCCACGCCGCTGCTCCCGCCGGCTTCAAAGAAATCTTCGACGGCAAAACCCTCGCCGGCTGGGACGGCAACAAAGACGTCTGGTCCGTCCGCGACGGCGCGCTCACCGGCGTCACCACCGCCGAAAAAGGCATCAAAGCGAATACGTTCCTCGTCTACACCGGCGCCCAACCCGCCAACTTCGAACTCCGCCTCTCCTTCCGCCTCACCGCGCAAAACCCCGATAACCGCGCCAACTCCGGCGTCCAATACCGCAGCAAGCTGATCGACCCCGCCACCTTCGTCGTCGGCGGCTATCAGGCCGATATCGACTCCCCGTTTAAATACACCGGCATGCTCTACGAAGAGAAAGGTCGCGGCATCCTCATGGTCGCCGGCGAAAAAATCCGTATCGGCGAAACCACCATGGTCCCCGACACCAAGAAAAAAGACGGCAAGAAGAAGCAGACCGCCGTCGAAAAACTACCCGGCGCCACGCCCACCGCCGCCATCGCCGCCGCCTACAAACTCGGCGAGTGGAACGAGCTCGTCATCACCGCCAACGGCAACCAACTCCGCCACACCGTCAACGGCGTCGTCACCGCCGATGTCACCGAGACCGACGCCTCGATCGCCAAATCCGGCGTCATCGCCCTCCAACTCCACGTCGGTCCACCCATGACGATCCAGTTCAAAAACGCCTACCTCAAAACCCTGCCCTGAGCAACGGACGGCCGTTTCCAACCGCTGATCCCCACCGCGCTCCCGCACCGCACCCGCAAATAAATCATGCGCGTCGGGAGAGGCGGCCCCCCTGACCCATGCAAACCCCGGACCGTTTTTCCCTGCTACCTCCGCACGCCGTCGCCGGCGTGGTTCTGCTGACGGGAGCCGCGAGCACCGGCGCTCCGCTCATGCTCGATTCCCGCATCTCCCTCGTCGGGCTAAAACGGTCCGGTTTGCGCTTTGTTTCCCGCATTTTCCTGGCGCTCGCCGTCGCGTCCTCCGCCCACGCCGCCACCATCTCGGGCAACGTCTCCAATCTCGGCACCGGCAATCTGCTCCAAGGCGCCCGCGTCGAGATTCCCGCGCTCGGCCTCTCCACCCTCGCGGACGAAACCGGCCGCTACGTCCTCGGCTCCGTTCCCGCCGGCACCCACGAACTCGTCGTCACCTACCTCGGCCTCGATAGCCAGCGCACCGCTGTCGCCGTCACCGCCGACCAAACCGCAACGCGGAATTTCGATCTCACCACGGGCATCTACAAACTCGACGCCTTCAAGGTCAGGGGCGAACGCGAGGGCGATGCCGCCGCCATCACCGCCGCACGCAACGCCGACAACCTCAAGAACGTCGTCGCCACTGATTCCTTCGGTAATCTTCCCAACCTGAATGCCGCCGAGGTCGCGATTCGCCTCCCCGGGATCGCCGGCAATCCCGACGACGCCGGCACCTACACCGGCTTCACCATCCGCGGCATGGGTCCCGGCCTCAACTCCATCACCCTCGATGGCGGACTGCTCACCGGTCAGGGCGGCATGGCGCGCAACACCATGCTCAATAATTTCAGCGGCACGATGCTCGACCAGCTCGAGCTCGTGAAAGGCCACACGCCCGACAAAGGGGCCGACTCCCTCGGCGGCACGATCAATCTCAAGAGCCGCTCCCCGCTCAGTCTGAAGGAAAAACGCCGCACCACCTACAGCTTCGGCACTCGCACCGCCCCGTCGTTCACCCAGCAGATTCCCCTGCGCGAGGCCCACCGCGCCCACCCCGTGCTCAACCTCGCGCACCAAGAGGTCTTCGATGTCTTCGGCGGGTCCCGCAATCTCGGCGTCTCCCTGAATATTTTCTACAGCGAAAACATCGTCGCAAATTTTCTCACCACGCGCGATTTCCAAAACACCACGGAGCAACCCGCCTTCCTGTGGGACTACCGCACCCAGGATTTCTACGCCAACCGCAAGCAGTGGAGTCTGAACTTGAAAGCTGAATACCGACTCTCGTCCGCGACGAAGCTCAAGTTCAACACGATTTACAACGACACCAACGTCACCGACCGCCGCACGCTGGAGCTACGCGCCTTCACCAACCAGGTCGTCGCCACCCCCGCCAACACCGCCACCGCCGGCATCGCGCCCGGCTACACCGATCGCCTCACCGAGGTGCGCCGCGTGCCCGCCTCCACCGTCGAGCTCACCGCCGGTATGGTCACTACGTGGAATCGCCTGCGCCATCTCGACGTCGGCGCCGAGCACGTCTTCGGCCCGCTCTCCCTCGAGTACGGCGCGCGCTACAGCCAGACGCACATCAACTCCGGCAACGGCGGCGAGTCCGGCACCCTCGTCCATCAGATCACCAACGTGGGCTGGATTCTCGATCGCACCTCGTCCGATCTCTACCCGCGCCTGCTCCAGACCGCCGGGGCCGACTTCACCAACCCCGCCAACTACCGGGTCCCAGCCAACGGATTCACCAACGCCAACGTCGGCAACAACATCGCGGTCGGCGAGGCCAGCGCCGATGCCCGCTACGCGTTCCCCACGTCCTTTCCGCTCTCATTCAAATCCGGTTTCAAACTCCGCGACCAAGCCGCCGACGATCGCAGCGCCACGCGTCGTTGGAGTTACCTCGGCACCACCGCCCTGCCCGCCGATCCCTCGATTCTCACACTCGATGCCCACAAAACCGGGCTCAAGCTCCCGCGCTGGGAGGCCGCCGCATTCATTCGCGAGCGCCAGCCCATCACCCCCGCGCTCTGGCGCGAAGACCTCTATTTCCGCGAGCAGGTCCACTACACCGGCACCCGCGGCGTCTCCGAATTCGTCACCGCCGGCTACGTGATGGCGCAAGGCCGCGTGGGTCGCACCGGTTTCCTCACCGGTGTGCGCACGGAAAAAACCAAGACTGCCGGCTGGGGCTGGGTACGCGCCCGCGTCGCCAGCAACGCCGCCGATCAGCTCGCCGATCCCGTCGGCTCCGCGCGCCGCGACTACGCCGGCACGCGCCGCGAGCTCACGGGCGCCTACACCAAATCGTTCCCCAGCGCCCACCTCACGCACGAGCTCACGTCCAACTTAAAAGCCCGCCTCAGTTGGTCCACCAGCTTCGGCCGCGCCCCGCTCAGCAGCCTGCTACCCAACGAGACGCTCAGCACCGACGGCACGTCCCTCACCGTCAACAATCCCGCCCTCCTCCCGCAAACCGCCACCAACTGGGATGCCTCGCTCGACCACTACTTTGAACCCGTCGGCAATCTTTCCGTCGGTTTTTTCCAGAAGACGATCAAGGACTACATCGTCAGCGGCATCATCAGCGGCACCATCGCGAATGGCCCCGACAACGGCTACAACGGCGAATACCAGGGCCTCACCCGCCTCACCTCCGCCAACGCCGGCACCGCCTTCGTCCAAGGCTGGGAGCTGAGCTACCAACAACAACTCACGTTTCTCCCCGGTCTCCTCCGCGGCCTCGCCGTCTCCGCCAACTACACCCTGCTCACCACGCACGGCGACTTCGGCGGCGCCGTCACTCGCAGCACCAATCAGGTCGGCGGTTTTATCCCCCGCACCGCCAATGCCAGTCTCTCCTGGCGCCACCGCGGCTTTGGCACCCGCGTGCTCGTCAACTACACCGGCCCGCACCTTCAGACTTACAGCGCCGCGAGCCTCGGCCGAAATCTCTACCGCTTCGAACGCATCATCACGACGCTCGGTTTCAGTTACCAGCTCCGCCCCGCCGTCACGCTCACCTGCGACATCGACAACCTTTTCAACGAATCCCAACGCCGCTACCGTGGCATCTCCGACCAAATGCAGAGCACCAGCCTCACCGCTTCAACCGTCAGCTTCGGCATCACCGGCCGCTTCTAAAAACGGATCGACGTCTTTCCAACCGCCGACCCACTCCCTCAGCTCACACCACCCACCATGAAAACCCCGACGCGTCTCCACCCCCGTCTCCCCCGTTCACTTTCACTCACCCGCTCCCCCTTTCTCCGTCTCCCCCGTTCACTTTCACTTTCACTTTCACTTTCACTTTCTCTCCCCCTCTCTCTTTCTCTCCTTCTCTCCCTCTCCCTCTCCGTCTCCGCCCTCCAAGCCGCCACCCTCACCGGCAACATCTCCAACGTCGCCACCGGCAATCTCCTCGAGGGCGCGCAGATCTCCGTCCCCGCACTCGGCCTCCGCACCCTCTCCGATAACACCGGCCGCTACGTCCTGCCCGCGCTTCCCGCCGGCACCCACGAGGTCATCGTCACCTACCTCGGTCTCGATTCCGTCCGCGCAACGGTCGCCGTCTCCGACGCCGCCCCCGCCTCGCGCAATTTCGACCTCACCACCGGTATCTACAAACTCGATGCGTTCACCGTCGCCGGCGAGCGCGAGGGCGGCGCCGCCGCCATCACCGCCCAACGCAACGCCGCCAACGTGAAGAACGTCGTCGCCATGGACTCCTACGGCAATCTGCCGAACATGAGCGCGAGCGAGCTCGCGATCTTGCTCCCCGGCGTGTCGTCCGCGCTCAACCTCGAAAACGGCATCGATGGCTTCACCGTCCGCGGCATGGGCCCCACGCTCAACAACATCACCCTCGACGGCGCGATGCTCTCCACCCAGGGCGCGATGGCGCGCCAGGGCCGCATCAACAATCTCACCGGCGCGATGTTCGAGGGCTTGGAATTGATCAAGGGCCACACGCCCGACAAGGGCGCCGACTCCCTTGGCGGCACCATCAACCTCAAGAGCCGCTCGCCGCTCTCGATGCGCGAAAAACGCCGCGTCACCTACAATTTCGCCGTGCGCTGGGCCCCGCCGTTTACCGAGCAGATCCCCCTCCGCGAAACCCACCGCAGCCACCCGCTGCTCAACGTCGGCTACGCCGAGGTCTTCGATGTCGCCGGCGGCCAACGCAATCTCGGTGTCGTGGTAAACACGTTCTACAGCGAAAACGTCGGCGCCGCCCACAGCACCACGCGCGATTTCGAAAACACCCCGAACCGATCCGCGTTCCTCTGGGACTACCAAACCTTCGACCAATACAACAACCGCAAGCAGGCCAGCGTGAACGTAAAAGCTGAGTACCGCCTCTCCCCCACCACGAAGCTCTCACTCAACACCATCGCCAACGACGCGAATGAAATGGGCAAGCTGCGCTTCACCACCCGCGCCTTCACCAACCAGGTCGTCTTCAATCCCGCACTGCCCGTCACCGGCACCAACGCCACCGCCGGCATTATGCCCGGCTACACCGACCGCATCACGCAGGTGCGCCAGTCGACGGCCTCCAATTTCGATATCCTCACGCAGGGTCCGAATAATTTCTATCTCCGCACGCGCACCTTCGATCTCGGCGCCGAACACGAGCTCGGCCGCCTGCGCCTCGACTACGGCGGCGCGTTCAGCTCCACGCATATCAACAATGGCTTCGGCAACGACGGCGGCCAGTTCACCATGCGCGTAAACAATCTCGGCTGGATGCTCGATCGTACGCAGTCCGAGCTCTACCCGCGCTTCACGCAAACCGCCGGAGCCGATATCACCAAACCGGAAAGTTACCGGATGAGCGGCTTCTTCCAAAACAACAACGTCGACAACAACCACGAGGTCCGCGAGGCGCGCGCCAACTTGAAATACGACGTGCCCACGCTGCGCACGTTCTTCAAGACCGGCGTCCACTGGCGCGAGCAGTTCGCCCACGATATCAACCGCAACCGCCGCTGGTCCTACCTCGGCACCACCCTCCCGTCCGATCCCTCGATCCGCAACGTCACCGGCCGGGAGACCGGCCTCATCGTTCCGTTCTGGGCCGCGTCGCAGTTTTTCGCCGACCGCAACCCGATCACACCTTCCCTCTGGAACGAGGACCGCTACTTCGCCCAACAAAGTCTCTTCACCGGCACCCGCCGCGTCACCGAGGATGTCACCGCGGGCTACGTCATGGCGCAGGGCCGCGTCGCCAACACCGGCTTTCTCACCGGCGTTCGCGTCGAGGAAACCGCTACGAACAGCTGGGGCTGGGTCCGCGCCCGCGTCCCGAGCACGATCCCGCAACAGACCGCCGATCCCGTCGGCTCCGCCCAGCGCGACTACAGCACCACCCGCCGCGTGCTCCGCGGCAGTTACACCAAGTCATTTCCCAGCATTCACCTCACCCAGGATATTTCGCCCAACTGGAAAGCCCGCCTCAGTTGGTCCACAAGCTTCGGCCGCCCACCGATGACCAGCCTTCTCCCGAACGAAACCATCAACGAAACCGCCCAGACATTGACGGTCAATAATCCCTCGCTCCTCCCACAGTCGGCGAAAAACTGGGACGCCTCCCTCGAGTATTATTTCGAGCCCGTGGGCAGCCTCTCCGTCGGCTTCTTCCACAAAACCATCAACGACTTCATCGTCTCGGGGATCAACACGGGCACCATCGGCACCGGCACGGACAACGGCTACGCGGGTGAATACGGCGGCTTCACGCGCCTCTCGAGCGCCAACGCCGGCACCGCGTTCGTGCAGGGCTGGGAGCTCAGCTACCAGCAGCAGTTCACCTCCCTGCCCGGCTGGCTCAAGGGCCTCGGCCTCACCGCCAACCTCACCGCCCTCGAAGCCCACGGCGACTACGGTGGCCGCGGCCGCCGCGACACCCGCGACGTCGAGGGCTTCGTCCCCCGTATCGGGAACGTCAGTGTTTTCTGGAGACACCGCGGCATCACTTCACGCGTGATCGTGAACTACACCGGTGAGTCCATCACCGAGTTCACCGACGGCTCTCCCGCCCGCAGCCGCTTCCTCGCCCCACGCACGGTCGTAAACCTCAGCTTCGGCTACCAGTGGCGCCCCGCCGTCTCCTTCTCGATCGACGCCAATAATCTCACCAACGCCCCCCAATCCGCCTATCGCGGCTTCTCCGATCGGATGCAGTTCAAACTCTTCGGCGGCACCACCCTGACCGCCGGCATCAACGGCCGCTTCTAAAACGGAGCGGCGGTTTCCCACCCGCCGTCCCCAAAAACCACCGCCCCCTTTTATACATGAAAACTCCCCTCGCATTCCTCCGCTGTCTCCCCCGTTCACTTTCACCTTCACTTTCACTTTCTCTCCCCCTCTCCCCCTCTCTCCTTCTCTCCCTCTCCCTCTTCCTCTCCGCCTCCGCCCTCGCCGCCTCGATCTCCGGCAACGTCTCCAATCTCGCCACCGGCAACCTCCTGCAGGGCGCCCGCGTCGAAATTCCCGCGCTCGGCGTCTCCGCCCTCGTCGACGAGACCGGCCGCTACGTCCTGCCTGCCGTCCCCGCCGGCACCCACGAACTCGTCGTTACCTACCTCGGCCTCGATAGCCAGCGTGCCACCGTCGCCGTCACCGCCGACCAAACCGCGACGCGTAATTTCGATCTCACCACGGGCATCTACAAACTCGAACAGTTCAAAGTGAAGGGCGAGCGCGAGGGCGACGCGTCGGCCCTCACCGCCGCGCGCAACGCCGAGAATCTCAAGAACGTCGCCGCTACCGATTCCTTCGGCAATCTCCCCAACATGAACGCCGGCGAAGTCGCCATCCGACTGCCCGGCATTTACGGCGAACTCGACGCCGGCGGGAATCTCTCAGGTTTCAACGTGCGCGGCATGGCCGCGGGACTCAATTCGGTCACGATGGACGGCGGCCTCATGACCGGTCAGGGCGGCCTCGGCCGCTCGATCTTCGTCAATAATATCACCGGCGCGATGTTCGACCAGGTGGAGCTCATCAAGGGACACACACCCGACAAGGGGGCCGACTCCCTCGGCGGCACCATCAATTTCAAGAGCCGTTCCCCGCTCTCCATGCGCGAGAAGCGCCGCATCACCTACACGCTCTCGGCGCGTATCGCGCCGTCGTTCACCGAGCAGATTCCCATCCGCGAGCAGCGCCGCCTCCACGGTCTCGCCAATCTCGGCTACCAAGAGGTCTTCGACGCCTTCGGCGGCAGCCGCAACCTCGGCGTCTCCCTCACCATCTTCAACAGCGAGACCGCCATCGGCTCTTTTTTCACCACCCGCGATTTCCAGAACACCGCCGCCTCACCCGCCTTCCTCTGGAGCTATCTCACGAGCGATCTCTACAACCACCGTCGGCAGAAAAACATTACCGCCAAGGCCGACTACCGCCTCACGCCTTCGACCAAGCTCTCGTTTCTCGCGACCTACATTGACCACTCGGAAATCTTTCGCCGCCAATACAACGTCACCGCCAACACCAACCAGGTCGTTTTCGATCCCGCGCTCAACACCGCCGCCAACACCGGCGCCGGCATCGCCCCCGGCTACACCAGCCGCATCACCACGGTCCGCCCCGTGGCCGCCTCGACCATCGATGTCCAGATGACGGGGCCGAATAATTTCTTCAACCGCCTCCGCCGCGTCGACGTGGGCATCGAGCACCAAAAGGGGCCGCTGCTCCTCGAGGCCAACCTTCGCCGCACCCAGACCCATATCAACATTGGCAACGGCGAGGGCGCCGTCCTCACCAACCGCATCAGCAACACCGGCTGGATCATCGATCGCACGCAATCGGATCTGTTTCCCAAATTCATCCAGAACGGCGGGCTCGATTTCACCAACCCCGCCAATTACCGGCCCACCGCCAACGGCCTGACCAACGGCAATGACAAACAGATCCACGAGGTGGACGAGGGCCGCCTCGATGTGCGCTACAACCTGCCGATCTCCGCGCCCATCTTCGCCAAGGTCGGTGTGCATTGGCGCGAGCAGACCGTGGGCGCCCGCAGCGCCTCGCGCCGTTGGAATTACACCGGCACCGGCCCGCTTCCGCACGATCCCAATCTCGTCACGATGGACCAGCGCGAGACGCGCCGCGGCATCCCGCAGTGGGAGGCTTCGTGGTTCATTCGCGACCGCGAGGTCATCGATCCGACGATCTGGCGTGAGGATTTCTATTTCCGCGAGACCACGGGCTTCACCTCCTACCGCCAAGCCGTCGAGACCGTCACCGCGCCCTACGCGATGGTGCAGGGCAAACTCGGCCGCGAGGGCTGGCTCGCCCGCTCCGGTTTCCTCGGCGGCGTGCGCTGGGAGAAAACCGAGAACGAGGCCGCCGGCTTCGTGCGCGCCCGCCGCCTCAGCGGCACGCCCGCCACCGCCACCGAGGCCACCGCGATCGCCGCGGCCCAGGCCGACTACGCCACCAACCGCCGCACCGTCGACGGCGAATATACCAAGGCGTTTCCGAGTATCCACGCATGGCACGACATCACCCAGAATCTCAAGGCTCGCCTGAGTTGGTCCACGAGCTTCGGCCGCCCCGGCTTCGGCAACCTCGTGCCCGGCGAGACCCCCAACGAGACCAACGCCAACTTCGGCGGCCGCTCCACCCTCACCATCAACAACCCTTCGCTCTTGCCGCAAACCGCGAAGAACTGGGACGCCACACTCGAGTATTACTTCGAACCCGTCGGCAACTTCACGGCTGGCTGGTTCCACAAAGAGATCCGCGACTATATTGTCAGTGGCATCGAGTCCGGCCTCATCGCGACCGGCACCGACAACGGCTTTAATGGCGAATACCCCGGCTGGACGACCCTCACCACCGCCAACGCCGGCACCGCCATTGTCCAAGGCTGGGAGTTCAGCTACCAGCAGCAGTTCACGTTTCTCCCCGGCGTGCTCAAGGGCCTCAGCGGCACCGTCAACTATACCGTGCTCGATACGCACGGCGATTTCGGCGGCACGGGCCGGCGCGAGACGGGGCAGGTCCCCGGCTTCGTCCCGCGCACCGCCAACGTCAGCCTGTCATGGCGCTACCGCGCCTTCAGCACGCGCCTGCTCGTGAATTACGCCGGCCCGGCTATCACCGCCTACAACGCCACTTCGCCCGCGCGGAACCTCTACCGCGTCGAGCGCAAGCTCATCAACCTCGGATTCTCCTATCAGCTCCGCCCCTCGCTCAACGTGACGCTCGACATCGATAACCTCACCAACGTCCCGCAAAAGCGCTACCGCGGCACACCCGACACCGTCGAACACTTCAACTACCCCGGCACCACCTTCACCATCGGCCTCAACGGCCGTTTCTAAAAAGGGACCGGCGGTTTCCCAACCGCCGCCCCACTGCCTCGGCTCACACTACCCACCATGAAAACCTCGACACGTCTCGACCCCCATCTCCCCCGTTCACTTTCACTTTCTCTTTCTCTCCCCCTCTCTCTTTACCTCCTTCTCCCCCTCTTCTTCGCCGCGCCCACCGCTCACGCCGCCACCCTCACCGGCAACATCTCCAATGTTGCCACCGGCAATCTCCTCGAGGGCGCGCAGGTCGCCGTCCCGTCCCTCGGCCTCAGCGCCCTCACCGACAATACCGGCCGCTACGTTCTCCCGTCGCTCCCCGCCGGCACACACGAGGTCGTCGTCACCTACGTCGGCCTCGATCCGGCGCGCACCACCGTCACCGTCAACGACTCCGCCAGCACCACGCGCAATTTCGACCTCACCAGCGTCGTCTACAAACTCGACGCCTTCAAAGTCACCGGTGAACGCGAGGGCGGGGCCGCCGCCATCACCGCGCAGCGCAACGCCGAAAATGTGAAGAACATCGTCGCCATGGACTCGTTCGGAAACCTGCCGAACATGAACGCCGCCGAGGTCGCCATCCGCCTCCCCGGCGTCGCGGGCAATCCGTCCGACGAAAACCTCATCGACGGTTTCACCATCCGCGGCATCGGCCCGGGCCTCAACAGCGTCACCCTCGACGGCTCGCCACTCACCAGCCAAGGCGCCCTCAACCGCAGCACGAACATGAACAACCTCACCGGTTCCATGTTCGACCAGATGGAGCTCACCAAGGGCCACACGCCCGACAAGGAAGCCGGCTCCATCGGCGGCACCATCAACCTCAAGAGCCGCTCGCCGCTCAGCATGAAGGAGCGCCGCCGCATCACCTACAGCGCCGGCGTCCGCTACGCTCCGTCGTTCACCGAACAGACGCCCACCCGCGAAAACCACCGCGCGCACCCACTCTTCAACGTCGGCTGGCAGGAGCTCTTCGATGTCTTCGGCGGCGAGCGCAACCTCGGCGTCTCACTCAACGTATTCTACTCCGAAAACGCCGTCGGCGGCTTCCGCACCCTGCGCGATTTCGAAAACACCACCGCGCAGCCCGCCTACCTCTGGGACTACCGCACCTGGGATAATTACAACAACCGCAAGCAGGCCAGCGTCAGCCTCAAAGCCGACTACCGTCTCTCGCCCTCCACCAAGCTCTCCGTCAACACCGTCGCGAGCGACGCCGTGGAAACCTTCCGTCGCCAATACGAGACGCGCGCCTTCACCACGCAGGCCGTCTTCAATCCCGCGCTGCCTGTCACCGGCACCAACGCCACCGCCGGCATTTTGCCCGGCTACACCGATCGCATCACCCAGGTCCGCGCCGCCGCCGGCTCCACCATCGAGCAGACCACCACCGGCCCCGGCAATTTCGCGAACCGCATGCGGCGCCTCGACGTCGGCGCCGAACACGTCTTCGGTGCCCTCCAACTCGATTACAACGCCCTCTACACGCAGACAAATATCAACGGGGGCGGCGGCGGCCGCGGCGGTATTTTGGTCAACCGCCTCACCGCCGTCGGCTGGCGCCTCGATCGCACCGACTCCGATCTCTACCCGCGTTTCACCCAGACCGAGGGGCCCGATTTTAACAACGCCGCCAACTACCGGCCCACCACCTACAACAACTCCATCCTCCAAAACGACGACCAAATCAAAGAGGCCCGCGCCAACGCCCGCTACACGCTACCGGTTTCGTTCCCGCTTTCCCTCAAGTCCGGCGCGGTCTGGCGTCAGCACTACGCGAGCGCCGAAAGCGTCGCCCGCCGTTGGAACTACGCCGGCACCACCGCGCTCCCCTCCGATCCCACGATCATCACGTTCGATTCCGTGAAGACCGGCCGCCGCCTTCCACAATGGGAGCCCGTCCAGTTCTTCGCCGACCGCCAGCCAATCACGCCTTCGCTCTGGCGCGAAGACCTCTATTTCAACGAGCAAAACAAATATACCGCCAACCGCGCCGTCACGGAGAACGTCACCGCCGGCTACGCGCTGGCGTCGGGCCGCGTCGGCCGCACCGGCCTCATCGCCGGCGTCCGCACCGAGCGCACCGAGACGTCGAGCTGGGGCTGGGTGCGCGCCCGCACCGGCAGCACCGTCCCCCAGCAAACCGCCGATCCCGTCGGCTCCGCCACCCGCGACTACGCCGGCACGCAGCGCAACCTCAGCGGCAGCTACACCAAATCGTTTCCCAGCGCGCATCTCTCCCACGATCTCACCTCCAATCTCAAAGCCCGCCTCAGTTGGTCCACGAGCTTCGGCCGCCCACCGCTGAACAACGCCCTCCCCAACGAAACCATTTCCGAGACCAACCAAACGCTCACCGTCAACAACCCGAGCCTGCTCCCACAGAACGCCGCCACCTGGGATGCCACGCTCGAATATTACTTCGAGCCGGTCGGCACCCTTTCCCTCGGCTGGTTCAATAAAACCATCACCGACTACATCGTCACCGGCACCAACGCCGGCACCATCGCCACGGGCAACGACAACGGCTTCAACGGCGAATACGCCGGCTTCACCCGCCTGACCTCTGCCAATGCCGGCACCGCCAAAGTCACCGGCTGGGAATTCAACTACCAGCAGCAGTTCACGTTTCTTCCCGGTCTCCTCAAGGGCTTCGGCGCCTCCGCCAACTACACGCTCATCCGTACGAACGGAAATTTTGGCGGCACCACCTCGCGCAGCACCAACGAGGTTCCCGGCTTCATTCCGCGCACCGGCAACGCCACCCTCTCGTGGCGCTACAAAAAATTCAGCACGCGCCTCCTCTACAATTTCACCGGCAGCTACATCACCGCGTTCACCGCCGCCACGCCCGGCCGCAACCTCTACCGCTTCCAGTACGCCACCGTGAACGCCGGCGTCTCGTATCAGGTTCGCCCCAACCTCCAACTCACGCTCGACGCCGCCAATCTCACCAACGAGCCCCAGTCCCTCTACCGCGGCGTCCGCTCCCAGATGCAGAACACGATCCTCAACGGCACGAGCCTCACCTTCGGCGTCAACGGCCGCTTCTAAAAACGGAGCGGCGGCTTTCCAGCCCCCGGCCCCAAACCCACCCACCCCATGAAAGCACCCACTCTCCCCCTTTCACTTTCCCTTTCACCTTCACTTTCACTTTCCCTCCTCCTCGCCCTCGCCGTCCCGTCCGCCTCCACCGCCCAAACCGCCCCCACTCCGTCTGTCAGCGCCACCAAAGCCCCCACGTCCGCCGAGGCCGCCGACGCCGTGAAGCTCGATCAGTTTGTCGTCACCGGCGTCTTCAACGCCACCGAGGCCCGCAAGGCCACGACCGCCATCACCGCACTCAACGCCGACCTGCTGTCCGAACAGATCGCGATCAGCGCCGACGACATGCTGCTCAACGTCGCCGGCGTTTTTGTGAACTCTTCCCTCGGCGAAATCCGCGGCATGGTTTACTCGCGGGGCATCTCCGCCGATAGCTCCGATGGCGCCAACGGCACCTACTATGTCTCCATGCAGGAGGACGGCCTGCCCATCACCAACGCCAGTTTCGGCAACTACGGCGCCGGCTACTTCAACCGCCCCGACGCCACGCTCCAACGCGTCGAAGC
>CAMCHO010000081.1 GCA_945874455.1 Opitutus sp. GAS368
CCGGACGTTACGGTACCAAACGTGCTTCGCCTCGTCCTGGAAGCCGACGTGGCCATCGACTGGACGGTCCTTCATGGGCGAGGCGGCGAGATCGATGACGATGGTTCGCTCGCCGTTAAAGTCGACCGTCAGGTGGCGGTCCTTAAGCGTGAGCGTGTAGCGGTTCCATTCACCGGGAGCCTTCACCATATTCTTCGAAGCGGCCATCGCACGGATGATGCCACCGCAGTCATGATGGCCAGGCTTAGCGAGGCCGAAGGTGTCGAGAATCTGCAGCTCGATACCCTTGGCGACCGGATCAAGAGGGTCAGCCACGCAGAAGAAGACACCCGAGTTGCCCGTGGGCTCGATCTTGAATTCCAGGTCGAGGACGAAGTCGCGGTACTTTCGCTCGGTGAAAAGGTACGCGTCGAAACGCTTCCAGCCCTTCTCGCCCGGGCGAGGCTTCAGCGTGACGGTGCCATCCGCGTCATAGACCCAGTTGCCCTTCGTCTTCCAGCCGGTCAGGTCCTTGCCATTGAAGAGCGACACGAAGCCCGGCGCGTTGGGGGCGGGGTGCGGCACGGCGGCGGCCGGGGCGCTGACGGGATACGGGTCGGGCGCGGCGGCGAGCGCGAGGGGCATTAGGACGGTGAGCAGAAAGGAGCGAAGCATCAGACTGGGGTAACAGGCTGCCAGAAGAGGTCGAGTCACATGTGGGCCCGGGCGGGTTACTAAACGATTACAAATGAAAACGGTCGGGTGCATTATTGATAGGGGACTGGATTTTCGGGGGGATCGGGTCTGGGAGGGGTTTAACCCGAACGCCGAAGATGTAAGGCTGGTTCCGCGCTTAGCCGTTTCCATGCAGTTGAAAGCGAAGAGTTGAGAGCAGGTAGATTGATCTGCAGAGCTGAAATGCGCGCGACCACGCATGGGGACCAGATTCATCGTTTAGTTTTGCTCTCTGCTCTTGGCTCTCCACTCAATTTCTTTTGGCTTAGCCAAAATCGATGCAGTCGGCCCGCCTTCCGCGAATGAGCTCACGGAAACTGATCGCTGGTGGGCTCGCGCTTGCTGCCAAGCCGTGTTTTTCTGTTGCGCGACAGCACGTCGGCCAGCACGGCCCGACACTCGACCGCAAGGGCACGGGTTATTCCAAATTACGTTCAAGATGAGTCTAATGACGGCCTTTTTTAGGAGCCTGCTGGCAGGCGATTCAGGTCGTAAAAATCGCCTGCCAGCATGCCCCTGCCCTCAAGCCGGTTGAACTCACCCTGAAAATAAATTGGCCGGGAATGAGCCCCGTGACTACTTCACTGCGGCTCCAGGATCGAGGTAAACTCCTTTGAGGGGATGGTTGTCCAAGAGATTTCCATACCAGCCTTTTACTTCGGGGCGGCGGAGATTGTTGCGCGTGTAGAAATAGATCGGCGCGATGGGGCTCTCGGCGGCGATGATCTCCTCGCAGCGTTGGTAGAGCTCGTAGCGTTGGGCGTTGTCGGCGGTGCGGTTGGCTTCGGCATAGATGCGGTCGTAGTCGGCGTGGCGCCACCGCGTCAGGTTGTTGCCGCTGTCGCCGGTCATGAGTTCGAGAAACGTGCTCGGATCAAGGTAGTCGCCGATCCAGGCGAAACGGCCGATCTGGTAGTCGCCCGAACGCATGGACACGGTTTGGACGCGGGCTTCCTGATTCTGCATAGTGATGTCGATCCCGAGGCCCTTGTTCCACATTTGCTGGAGCGCTTCGGCGATCAGGCGGTTGGCTTCGGTGGAGTTGTAGAGGAACTCGAGTTTGGGGAAACCCTTGCCGCCGGGGAAGCCGGCCTCGGCGAGGAGTTTTTTGGCGGTGGGCAGGTCATGCGCGAGCTTCGTGCGCGCGTTGAAGCCGGCGGTGTCGGGGGGAGTGAGGTGGCCGGCGGGCAGCTGGCCACCGCGGAGCACATCGCGGACAAAGCGCTCACGGTCGATGGCGAGTGAAAGGGCGCGGCGCACGCGGGCGTCGTTCAACGGTGGTTTCTCGACGTTGAAGCGGAGGAAGAAAGTCGCGAGGAAGACGTGCGGCTCGAAGAACGGAGATTTTTCCTGCCGGTAGACCGCGATCTTGGAGATCGGCAGCGTGGACGTGGTATGCAGCTGCCCAGCGCGAAAGGTGCGCTCCTCCGCATCTTCGCTCTCGATGGGGTAGAAGACGGCGGCGGTGAGCTTCACGGCGTCACGGTCCCAGTAGTGTGGGTTTTTGGTGACCCGGATGAATTGGTGGGGCTTCCACTCGGAGAGGACGAAGTAGCCGTTGCCGACGTGATTTCCCGGGCGCGTCCAGGCCGAGCCTCGTTGGGTGAGGCCAGCGTATTTTTCGAGGGTGGGGCGATGCAGGGGATACCACGCAGCATGGCAGACCATCGATGGAAGATAGGGCACGGGATACTCCGTGGTGAGCACGAGGGTGTGGTCGTCTGCGGCGCGCGCGCCGAGTTGAGTGACGTCGGCGAGTTTGCCGCCGTTCAGCGGTTGCGCGTCTTTCAGGACGTAGAGCATCGAGGCGTACTCGGCTGCGAGGCTCGGAGTGAGCATGCGCCGGTAGGCGAAGACGAAATCGTGTGCGGTGACCGGATCACCGTTGGACCATTTGGCGTTACGCCGGAGGTGAAACGTCCACGTCAGCCCGTCCGTCGAGTGCTCCCACCGCTCGGCCACGGCGGGCACGGGCGTGGAGTCCTTGGGGTCGTATTGGGCGAGACCCTCGAAGAGCGCCATGGTGATTTGGGCGTCTTGTTGGGAGCTGATGACGTGGGGATCGAGGTCGGTCGGCTCGGTGAGATTACCGATATGAATGACCTGATCGCGGTTGCCGGCGGCGACGGCGGTGCCGCGTTGGCCGCAGCCCGTGGTGAGCAGGGTGGCAAGGATACCGAGCGCGACGGTGGCCGGGGCTGCGAGGCGGAAGGAGGGCTGAAGGGGCATACGAGAGAGGAGTGATTGGGGAAAAGAAAAAGCCACGCGAGGACTTCGCGTGGCCGGAAATGAGTGGGGCGGGGTGGGAGCGGGCTACTTCGTGGGTGACTGGGCTTGGATTTCGGCGAGGCGTTTGTCCAGTTCCGCCATCTTGGCAACGAGTTCAGCTTCGCGTTTCTTGCGATCGGTGCTGTTGACGATGCTGAGGCTGGCGGCGTCCTTGATGACGTTGGCCGGCAACGCGAGGAGGCGGGTGATCAGGCCCTGATCCTTGAATGAGCTGAGATAGAGTGCGGTGAGTTCGTGCGAGAGCTTCAGCGAGTCCTGGGCGACGGTCTGGGTCGTCACGATGTTGTTCTGGAGGACTTGGTTTTTCGCGAGCTCGGCCGTGAGGACGTTGCCCACCTGATTGGAGATCCGGTTGCTATATTTCTCGATGGATTCGCGCGTGAGATTTTGGTCCTTCGACATTTCGGCTAAGATGGGCTGAATCTTTTCGGCCATGCGGGAAGAGACCTTGTCCGACTGTTCGTTCTGCATCTTCTCGGCGTCCTCGGGTGATTTCGGGAGGGGGTTGTAGGGCTGGACTTTCTTGGCGATGGCGTCGGCGAGGGCGTCCATGCGTTCAACGTTGAGCTTCTGAATCTCCTCGTCGGTGCGGAAGATATCGGCGTCGCGCTTCGAAATCGCGTCGCGGAGGAGCTTGTTGGTGGCGTCGATCTGGCGGCGATTTTCTTCGGAGGCGGCCTTGAGTGCGTCATTTTGCTCGCGGAGCGGGATGAGTTGGGAGCGCTGTTTATCGCTCAGTTCGGTGACGGTTTGTTGGTGGACCCAGAAGGCACCGGCAATGACGAGTAACGCAGTCAGGACGACGGCGGGAAGTTGTTCTTTGAATTTTTGCCACATGGTGGGAATGGAATGATTAGGCGGACGGTTGGAATGAGCGGTGAAAATGAGGGGAAGGCAACGCCGAGGTGAGGCGGGGCAGGACGGTGTTTTTTGCAGTTGTTATTGGCGAGGTGGTTCGCACGTTGGCGCCATGAGCCTCAATCGCTGGGAGCAGAGAGTGTTTGATTACTGGCAGAGTCATCGTGACGAGAGACAGTTCTGGCAGGAAAAAGTTCGCGCCTTGGCGAAAACGAGCGTGGACGACCATGCGGCGGCGACGCGGTTGGATCATGATTTTTGGCGCTACTACGAGGAGCGCAGCGGCGTGGTGCCGCTATTCCAAGAGGCCGTGCGGCGCGAAGGGCTCAAGCGGACGAGCATGAAGAACTTGGCCGAACTGGTGTTGCGGCTTTGGGTGGAGCCGCGGCCGAAGAAAAAGCCGGTGGAAGGCAGCGGAGAATCGCGGCCGGCGCAGCCTTACGCATAAGCACGGCGTTACCCTTGCGTGCGGCCGGCTACTGGTACGCGAGATCACAGCGCCGCGAGTTGGAACTTTCGCGGAATTGTGCTTACTTAGTGCCAGTGTAATTTTCTCCTCCGCTTAGCGGGGGAGAATTGGGGTAAGTAAGAAAGTAATGGACGGATCGCATAGGGGTATGCGGTCCGTCCTCTTTTTTTCGGAGCGAAGAATCGCCTGCGAGCAGGCTCGGCCGCTCGACCTCATGCGGTGGCGGCTGCAACGGGCTTGTCGGCCTTATCGTGGTAATCGGCGGGAGTGCCGGTCGGTTTCACGTAGCCGGTGCGGATCACGAAGTCGCCGAAGCGCTCGCCGGTGGTGCGCTCCAAGGCATAGCGGCGGATGATCGGTCCGAGGAGGGCGACGATGTCGGTGTCGAGGACGCTCGCCTTGTAGAGGATGTTCAGGCGGGAACCGTTGAACGCGGCGCCGAGGTAGACGTTGTATTTGCCGGGGGCGCGACCCACGAACCCGATTTCAGCGAGGTAGGGGCGGCCGCAACCGTTGGGGCAACCGGTGATGCGGAGGGTAATCTCGTCGTGGCGGAGGCCGGCGGCTTCCATTTCGGTTTCGAGATTGGCAACGAGTTCAGGGAGGTAGCGTTCGCTCTCGGCGAGGGCGAGACCGCAGGTCGGCAGCGCGACACAGGACATCGCGTTGAGGGCGAGGCCGGAGACGTTGTTTGCTGTATCCAGTTTATGTTTACGAAGGAGTGCTTCGATGACGGGCCGCTCGGCGGGCTGCACGCTGGCGATGATGAGATTTTGATTCGCGGTGAGGCGGAAGTCGCCTTTGTGGGCGAGGGCGATCTCCCGGAGGGCGGTCTTGAGTTTGAGCTCGGGAGTATCCTTCACGCGGCCGCTCATGAGGAAGAGCGTGTAGTGGCTCGTGCCGTTCTCGCCGTCGACCCAGCCGTAGCGGTCGCCCATGTGCGTGAACGCGAATTGCTGCGGCGATCCGAGCCGGTAGCCGAGACGGCGCTCCACTTCCTCGCGGAACCAGACGATCCCGCGGTCTTCGATCGTGTATTTGAGGCGGGCGTGTTTGCGGTCGGTGCGGTCCCCGAAGTCACGTTGCACGAGCATCACTTTTTCCGCGACGTCGACGGCTTGGCCGACGGTGCAATAGCCGAGGATGTCCGCGATGCGGGGATAGGTTTCGACTTGGTTGTGCGACATGCCGAGGCCACCGCCGACGGTGACGTTGAAGCCGGCGATGCTCTTGCCGGTCGCATCGGCGATGGCGATGAAGCCAAGGTCGTGCGCGAAGATGTCCACATCGTTACTCGGCGGGATGGCGACCACGGTCTTGAATTTCCGTGGTAGATAGGTGGCGCCGTAAAGGGGCTCGGATTCGGGTTCGCCACCGGCTACGAGGTCTTCGCCGATCCAGATTTCGTGGTAGGCGCGGGTGCGGGGCGAAAGGTGGTCGCTGATGGCTTTCGCTGTGCGGAGGGCTTCGGCGTGCAAGGAGGACTGCTCCGGATTTGGGTTGCACATGACGTTGCGGTTCACGTCGCCGCAGGCGGCGAGGGTGTCGAGCAACGAACGGTTCACGGCATTGATGGCGGACCAGAGCTGGCCCTTGAGGATGCCGTGAAATTGGAAGGCCTGGCGCGTCGTGAGCTTGAGCGTGCCGTTGGCGTGGGTGTTTGCGAGGGCGTCGAGGGTGACCCATTGCGCGGGCGTGCAGACGCCGCCGGGGACACGGATGCGTGCCATGAAGCTGAAGGCTTTTTCCTTGTTCTCCTTGCGGCGCTGCGAGCGGAGGTCGCGATCGTCTTGCGGATAGATGCCGTGAAATTTTGTGAGCAGCGAACTGTCCTCGGTGATCGAGCCGGTCGATTGATCGGCGAGGTCGCGGAGAATATTCCCGCGGAGAAAATTACTCTCGGCCTTGATGCCTTCGTTTTTGGCGAGGGGCTTGGCGGCGGGAGCAGTGGGCGCGTTGGCGGCAGGTGTGGCAGGCGTAGAACTCATGCGAGGTTGGGATCGTGAAGGTTGGAGAGAGTGTTCTGCAAGGCTGCGGCGAGCGCGGGTGCAGCGAGCGGGTGCGTGCCGACGAGATCTGTTAGGTGACAGCAAAGCGAAGGATGGGCGGCCTCGGTCGCGCCGCAAATTTGAGCGATGTCGCCGCCGGGACCAGCGTGGCGGCCGGGTGAAAGAAACAGCAGTGCGACCACGACGTCGGTGTGGGCTGGCGGGGGCGAGGCGGTGTGCGCCGACAGGGCCGCGAGGGCGTCTGCAAGGAGCGGGTGGTTGTGCGCGTGCGCGCCACCCTCCATGGATGCGGCGGTCACCGAGAGGACTTCGGAGCCAAGCAGCGCCCGAACGTCTCCGGCCAGGCGGTTGCGCAGCGCAGCGGACGCGGGCGAGGGGCCGCCGTGGTCGACGACGAGGACGGGCGGAGGATCGAGGGACGCGACGCTGATGGTCTCGCGGACCCGGGCCGCGACGATTTGGGCGATCACGCCCGCGTCGGCGAGTCCGGGCGTGAAGGTAAACGCGAACGGCTTTTCGGCGTGTTCTTGCTGGAGTGTTTCGAGATCGCTGCGGAGCGCGGAGCCGATCGCGCCCTGCGCGCTGATAAAGAATGGGGCGAACACGAAGTGGCGCTCGCCGAGGGCCAGTTGGCTGCGCACGAAAGGCACGAGGGTCGTGCCGGGAGAATCGCCATCGAGGGCGGCGAGCGGGATGCGGTCGCTGTGTTTCCACGACACGGCGTGTACGGTCGTTTCAATGAGGACGGACAACTCCGCCGCGATGACGCGGAGATTGCCCGTCGCGGCGGGTACGAGCGAGCCGTTGTCGATCAGCGCAACGGTCATGGGTGTAGGTTCCACTCGGTGGCGTTAGCGACCACGGCTGATTCGAACCAAGCGAGTTTGGTGGAGAGCGCGGCGACTTCGCCGATCACGACAATCGCTGGCGAGCCGAAGCCTGCGTGCTCGGATTCGAGCGCGACTTTGGCGACGGAAGTGAGGAGTTGGCGGTGGTGGCCGGTGGTCGCGGATTGGACGACGAGGGCGGGCGTCTCGGCGGAGAGGCCGCCGGCCTGCAGACGACGGGTGATCGTCTCGAGGTTTTTCATACCCATGTAGAGGCAGAGGGTGGCGCCGAGTTTACCGTAATCCTCCCAATGAATCGCGGAATCGGGTTTGCTCGGGTCCTCGTGACCGGTGATGAAAACCACCGCCGAGGCGTGGGCGCGATGAGTGAGCGGAACGCCGGCGTAGGCGGCGGCGGCGAGCGCGGACGTCACTCCGGGCACGACTTCGAAGGGAATGCCGGCTGCGACGAGCGCTTCGGCTTCCTCGCCGCCGCGGCCAAACATAAACGGGTCGCCGCCTTTGAGTCGAACGACGCGTTTACCTTCGCGTGCAAGGCGGATGAGAATGCTCTCAATGTCACGTTGTGGGCAGCAGAAGCCGCCGCCTTTTTTTCCTACGAAGACGCGTTCCGCGTCGGCGCGGGCGAGGGCGAGAATCTCGGGCGCGACCAGATAGTCGTAAACGATGGCCTCCGCCTCTCCGATGAGGCGGTGGGCTTTGCGCGTGAGCAACTCCGGGTCACCGGGGCCGGCGCCGACGAGGTAAACCGTGCCGTTCATGGCCGGGAAACCCGAGGGGGCGCCAAGGTCGTTTCCGGAGGACGAAATTCCGTCGAAGTGTACTGCTTTGAATGAATCATGACATCTTTAGTAGATATGACTTGTTTAGATCTTTACCCTTTGCTCTAGAGGTGCAAGCATTCTCGTCGTTATGTCCGTAAACCGATGCACGCCTGCGAGCAAGACGCTGAGTCTGACGCTCGAAAAAAACGTCTTTAATCCCGTATTCCACGGGGTTTAGTCGCGCGAACCCAGATCCGACACTTTTGAATTCAATGATCCTGACTCCTGCTGAAATCATCCGCTTAAACAGCGAATTGCGCGCCAAGTCTCCGCTCGAGGTGGTCTCCTGGGCCGTCGCCCTCGCGGGGGCCCGCGCGATTGTTTCGACGAATTTCCGGCCCTATGAAGCCGCGATCTTGCACCTCGCGGTGCAGGCTCAGCCGGACATCCCCGTGTTGTGGGTCGACCACGGCTACAACCGTCCTGCGACTTACCAGCACGCCGAGAACTTGAAGGCGCGCCTCAAGCTCAACCTGAAACCTTATTTGCCGCGCGTCACGGCCGCCCACCGCGATGCCCTTCACGGATCGATTCCGACGACCGAGGACGAGGAGGGCCTGAAGAAATTTAGTGCGGTCATGAAACTGGAGCCTTTTCAGCGCGGGATGAGGGAGCTTGCGCCGACGGTTTGGATCACGGCGCTTCGCAAAGTTCAGAATCCGAATCGTGCGGGCCTCGACATCGTATCGCTCGACGAAAATTTCGGCGCTCTGAAGGTGAGCCCGCTCTTCTATTTCAGCGACGCGGAACTCGACGCCTACCTCGTGCAACACCAACTCCCGAACGAGTGGGATTATTTTGACCCGGCCAAGGCCGATGAGAAACGCGAGTGCGGCCTGCATGCCAACTGGGGCCGCTCCGCAGCCACCGTTGCGGGATCAGGGGTCTAGGGTCTGGGGTTAGCCATGTCGCCGCAGCACCTTCTATCCATGAGCTCAGGGAAACTGAGTGAGCGAGGGCTGGCGCTCGTCGTCACGCCGCACTTTTCTGTCCCCCAGCGGCACGTCGGCAAGCGACGGCCCTGCACCGGACTCATCTGCTCACGAGGCGATCGCTAACCCCAGACGCCAGACCCTCTCGCCCAGACCCTTTTATTTCCGATGTCTTCCTACCATCTCGACCATCTTCAGCACCTTGAAACCGAGGCTATCCACATTATGCGGGAGGTCGCGGGCGAATTTGAGCGGCCTGCGCTCCTCTTCTCCGGGGGCAAGGACTCCATTTGTCTCTTGCGCCTCGCGGAGAAAGCGTTTCGTCCGTCGGACCTGCCGATGCCGTTGCTCAACGTCGATACCGGTCATCATTTTCCCGAGCTCAACGAATTCCGCGACCGCCGCGCGCAAGAGCTCGGCGGGAAACTGATCGTGCGCACCGTCGAGGAGGCGATCGCGAAAGGGATCGCCCAACCCGCACCGGGGGAAATCAGTCGCAACCGCCTGCAAATCCCCACGCTCCTCGCGGCGATCGAGGAGTTTCGCTTCGATTGCTGCATCGGTGGGGCGCGCCGCGACGAAGAAAAGGCCCGCGCCAAGGAGCGCTTCTTCAGTTTCCGCGATAGTTTTGGCCAATGGGATCCGAAGAATCAGCGCCCGGAAATCTGGAATCTCTACAATGGCCGGCTGAATCAGGGAGAAAACATGCGCGTTTTCCCGATCAGCAATTGGACTGAGATGGACGTATGGGAATACATCCAACGCGAGCAGCTCGAGGTCCCGAGCATTTATTTCAGTCACAAGCGCCAGTGCGTGCGCCGCGGTGGCCAGTGGCTCCCGGTCAATGCCCTCGTGCCGCCCAAGGCCCATGAAGAGGTGCGCGAGCTCGTCGTGCGCGTCCGCACGATCGGCGATATTATCAGCACCGGTTGCGTGGAATCTCCCGCGACCACGACCGCTGACATCATTGCGGAAATCGCGGCCGCCCGCGTGACCGAGCGCGGTTCACGTGCCGACGACAAATCCTCCGAAGCCGCGATGGAAGACCGGAAAAAAGCCGGGTATTTCTGAAAACATTTACCGAAGAAGCCATGTCTCTCTCTGCACTTTCCACCACCACACCTGTGCCCGTCGATATCCTCCGTTTCAATACGTGCGGTAGCGTCGACGACGGCAAATCCACGCTCATCGGCCGCCTGCTTTACGATTCAAAATCATTGATGGAAGATCAGATCGAGGCGCTCGAGCGCTCGGCTGATATCACCGGCGGCGGCCAGATCAATCTCGCCAACCTCACGGACGGCCTCCGCGCCGAGCGTGAACAGGGCATCACGATCGATGTCGCGTATCGCTACTTCGCGACGCCGCGCCGCAAGTTCATCATCGCGGATACGCCGGGCCACGTCCAATACACGCGAAATATGGTGACCGGCGCCTCGTCGGCGAACCTGTCGATTGTGCTCGTCGATGCGCGCCTCGGCGTCATCGAACAGAGCCGCCGCCACACGGCGATCGCCGCGTTACTGCGGATTCCGCATCTGGTCGTCGCCGTCAACAAGATGGACCTCGTGGGTTGGAGCGAAGCGCGCTTCCAAGAAATTCGGGCGCAGTTTGAGGAGTTTCTGCCACGACTGGACATCAAGGATGTGAAGTTCATCCCGATGAGTGCGCTCAATGGCGACAACGTCGTCGATGCCTCGGTCCACACGCCGTGGTATGGTGGCCCGACGCTGCTCAATCACCTCGAGACGGTGCATATTGCGAGCGATTGGAATCTCAACGGCTTCCGGCTTCCTGTGCAGTGGGTCAACCGGCCGAACAATCCGACCGACCAGACGCTCCACGATTTTCGGGGTTTCAGTGGCCAGATCGCTGGCGGCATCGTCCGCACGGGGCAAAAGATCATCGCGTTTCCCGCCGGGATCGTGACCACGGTGAAACAAATCTGGACCTACGATGGCCCGGTGCAGGAAGCGTTTTGCCCGCAGTCGGTCACGCTCGTGCTTGAGCACGACATCGATATTAGCCGCGGGAGCATGCTCGTCGGGCTGGATCATTTGCCCGGCTCCACTACCGAGCTCCAGGCGGAGGTTTGCTGGATGCACGCTCGCGCGCTCCAGCCGGGGAGGAAATATTTCCTGAAACACACCACGCACACGGTGCAGGTGGTGGTCACGGAGATCGTCAACAAGCTTAACCTTGATACCCTCGAGGCTGAGCTCGCGCCGGCCGAGCTGGGCGTAAACGATATTGGCGAGATTCGCCTGCGCGCGGCCAAGCCGCTCGTGTTCGATGGCTACGCCAGCAACCGGCTGACGGGATCGTTTATTTTGATCGAGCAGGGTACCAACGCGACGGTCGCGGCGGGTATGTTGCGCCCACCGCGCGAAATCGTGAAACCCGAAAACGGGGATTATGTAATATGAAGGCACCGATCACCAAAGAGGGTCGCGAATCCCATACGCGCAGTTTGCTCAAGGCGGTGAGTTGGCGCTGTGTCGGCACGGCCGACACCTTCCTCGTGAGCTTTCTCGTGCTGACGTTCACGGGTGCGACCGGCGGAGACACGTCGCACGCGGCGCAGATTTCCGGCAGCATCGCGGCCGTCGAGGTGCTGACCAAGGTCGTTCTTTTTTACCTGCACGAGCGCGCGTGGTTGCGTTTCGGAATTGGCCGGAAGTCGGCCGACACGAAGTGAAGGTTTCGGTCAAAGTCGACTACGCTTGCCGAGTGATGGCCGAGCTCTCCCGTTTGCACGGCTCCGGCGAACTCGCCCAGATCGACCATCTGGCGAAGATCGAGGCGGTGCCGGCAAATTTCTTAGCGCAAATCCTGCTCAAGCTCCGCGATCACGGTCTGATCACGAGCCGGCGGGGCAACCAAGGGGGCTACACGTTAGCGCGCGCACCGGAGGAGATTTCCCTTTTTGATATTTTGATGGCCGTTGAAGGACAGTGCCTGCGCCTCAGCGGTAATTTCGACGGGCGCAGCGGGCGCCGGTTGAAACAGGTCTGGGATGAGATCAGCGAAACCTTGGCGAAGAAAACCAAGAGCTACACGCTCGACCAGCTCGCCTCGAAGGGGACTGCGGCGATGTATTATATTTGAGGTTACGCGTGCGCGTGCGCGACGGGAGCGAAGGGAACGAAGGTAGCGAAGGTCGCGAAGGTAGCGAAGGTAGCGAACGTAGCCCTGCTCGTGAGAGCAGGGACCGGGGGGCCTTGAAACGCGCGACCATCCCGCCTCTCACGAGGCGGGCTACCAGCGGCCCGCATTGCCAGCCGACGATATCGCGCTCGCGGCGCAGATCGGCGCCGCCGCGCAGGGGGGCGTCTGCGGATTCACGCCCACGGCGCCGCCGCCGGAGTTCATGCCATAGGGCTTGAGAACGCGCTGCACGTTGCCGCGGGCGCGCAACGCGTCCTGTACGGCGACAGCGATGCGGCTCTCGATGTCGAGCTGCGCCGGTGCGTCGGTATGATTGTCGAAGGAACTGTGCGGATGGTGGGTGTTGATCCGCGGCCCGTTGATAGCGACTGGGAGCTCTTGATGAAAGATGATGACGTTGAGCAGAACGTTCAGCACTTGTTGATCCTGGCTGTCGCCGCCCGGCGTACTCAGCGCGAGAACCGGTTTTCCGTCTTTGCACACTGATTCGCAAATGCGCTTCGCCGTCTCTGCGTCTTGCGACGTTTGGCTGAGGAAAACAGCGTGAGTAGTGGGTAAATCCATGCGGGGGGTGGCGCGGGTGAGCGCGAAGTGAACCTCGGGGTAAAGTGCAGGGGCGCGACGATTGGACTGGATTGGCGCGACGAACGCTTCAACTTGGAACCAATGAACGAAGACATTCTCAAATCCATCCACGAAGAATTGGTCGCGATCCGCCAGCTCCTGGCCGAGGCCAACAAAGCCCCAGCGCGGAGCACACCGGTACGGGCGGCGACTTCATCGTCGAGCTATGCCAGCAGCGGCGGCGGGGCCGATGAAGTGATTTTGCAGCCGACGGAAGTCATCCCGAATGCGGGCGACGTGCAGGTGCATTTTGGAAAGAACAATGGGGTGGCGCTCTCGAAGCTGAGCGAGCGCTCGCTCTCATGGTATGCGACGGAGCAGCCGCCGCGCCTCGACAGCAGCGGCAAGCCCTATCCGCCGCGTCCGCAGGAGACGACGCTGCGCAATGCAGCCCGGACGCTCTGGCACCAAAACAAAGGCACGCTCGGTCAGCCAGACGCGCCGAAGAGCGCGGGAGCGACATCGGCGATGACGCCGGCGGTGGCCACAGAGTCGGCGGCCCATTTGTCGGACGAAGAGAACGTGCCGTTCTGAGGCTGGGTGGCGGCGATCAATGGAGAGCAGTGCTTCAGTCCGCACCTCCACCCGTCAGCGCGGGCTGAAGAGCCGCGCTACGGGCAGAGTTGTAAGCATGGTCCAGACCATGAAACTGACGTCGAAATAGAGGAAGGCCGTGGCGAGGGTGGGCCAGTGGCCGGATTTTTTGAGCGAAGCGAGAGTCATGCGTGATTGCTGCTCCCTTCGCAGCGTCCGCGCCAGGGTGGGCGGCGGAGTGATTAAGCCGGTGAATTATTTTGATAGCGACGACGAGTGGGGCCCATGCCGCCGCCGCAAGGTAGGAGCCCGCTGGCGGGCGATTCCGTAGGGGCGTCGCTGGCCGGTGCCCTCGGGTGCCGGCCAGCGCCACGGTCAAGCAATCGCTCGCAAGCGAGCTCCTGCGGGGATCAGAGAATGAGGTCAGCTCGACGTAAACTTCGTTGGCATGCTTGGAGCCGAGTGTGGCGAGCGCCTGCTGAAGCACGCGCGTTTAGCCGCCGCTGTGCCCGCCGCGCACGAATGGCGCACTTACTGCTTTTCAGATCAGTCCTCACAGCAATGAAGTGCGCTCACCCATGAAACCGACGCTCGACAGCCGACAGCTGCACGCGTTCGCCGCCCTTGCTCGGCGGGGGAGCTTCACGCTCGCGGCGAAGGATTTATTTCTCACGCAGTCGGCGGTGAGTCATACGATCAAGGCGCTGGAGTCTGATCTAGGGATGCGGCTGCTGGATCGGGTTGGCCGGCGGGTGTTGCTCACGCAGGCAGGGGAACAGTTTTTGCGCCACACGGAAAAAATTTTGCGAGAAATGGAAGCCGCGCGCGCCGGGCTGGAAGCACTAACGAAACGGGGCCACGGACGATTGCGGGTGGGAGCGGGCACGACGGCGTGCCAGTATATTTTGCCGACGGTGCTGCGGGAGTTTCGGCAAAGTTACCCTCAGTGCGTCATTCGCATCGAGCCAGGCGCTAACGGGCAACCGTGGGAGTTGTTGCGCGGCGGGCACATCGACCTCGCGATTGTGCTGGAGCCGCCGGCTCCGGTGGCGAATGAATTTGCGTTCGTGCCGCTGTTTCAGGACGAACTGAGGTTTTTGGTCGCGCCGCTACATCCGTGGGCGAAACTGGGACGGGTGCCGCGCGAGGCGATTGAGGGCGAGACCCTCCTCCTTTGTAACAAGGCGAGCCCTACGTTCCGGCTCGTGGGAGACTATTTCCGCGAGGAAAAAATATCGCTGAGCAACTCTATCGAGTTGGACAGTATGGAGGCGATCAAGGAGCTGGTGAAGATCGGGCTCGGGGCAGGCGTATTTGCTTCGTGGATCGCGCGCGCGGAGCTGGAGAGTGGATCGCTCGTGTCGCTGCCGCTGGGGGCGCGAACGTTGCGACGGCGCTGGGGTGTCGCCTATCTCAAGTGCCGTCGCCTCGCTTTGGGGGAAGAAATGTTTATCGGATTGTGCCAAGCGGCGACGGAGGCGCTCGGGCTGAGCGCGCCGCGCGCCGTGGCCTGAAGCTTACTTTAAATGTGCCACTCCGAGCTCGTGGAGTCAGTGGCGGGCGCGCTGGAGTGGCCACCTTGACCGACGAGTGTCTCGTGTTTGCGCCGCGACCGCACGAGGACGCTGTCGCCTTTGAACAGGGCGACGGATTCCGCGGGGATGGACTTCATCAGCCACACGTTGGAGCCGATGATCGAATGGGCGCCGACGGACGTGTCGCCGCCGAGAATCGTCGCGTGCGCGTAAATCGTCACGTGGTCGCCGATGTCGGGATGGCGCTTCACGCCCTTGACGGGATTGCCCTCGGGATCGGTCTCAAACGATTTCGCGCCGAGGGTGACGCCTTGATAGAGTTTCACGTGCGAACCGACGGTGGCAGTCTCGCCGATGACGACGCCGGTGGCGTGATCGATGAAGAAGTGGTCGCCGAGTCGGGCGCCCGGGTGGATGTCGCAGCCGGTGCGTTCATGAGCGTATTCGGTGAGGAGGCGCGGGAGCAGGGGCACCCCGAGATGGTAGAGCACATGGGCGAGACGCTGGAGCGAGATGACCAAGACGCACGGATACGCGACAATGATTTCCTCCACGCTGCGGGCGGCGGGGTCGCCCTTGTAGGCGGCAATGACGTCGGTCTGGATCAGTTTGCGCAGGGCGGGGAACTGACTGAGGAAAGCGGTGGTGCGCTCGCGGGCTTGGGCAGCGGGGTGCGCGACCTTGGCGAAGCGGAGGCATTTTTCGATCTCGGCCACGAGGCGCTCGTCGATTTGTTTGAGCAGGCGCGTGACGTGGGCGGGCAGGGCGCGTTCCGTCAGTCCGGATTCCTCGAAATAGCCGGGGAATAGCAGGTGCATGAGGTCCGCCGCGAGCTGGTTGACGGAGGCCTGCGAGGGCAGATTGGTGCCGTCGAGGTGGTTGATACCGCCGTCGGTGCGGTAGGAGTCGAGGAGGGCTTGTTTGATTTCGTCGAGGTGCATGGCGGCGCGAACCAGCGAGCGGTCAATAGATTCGCCTAGCGGCACGCGAGCTTGAACCGCGGCATCCGGCGGCCGGCGTGGGCGGTGTGGTGTCCAAATCGGAGCCGGGCGAGGGCAGGGGATTGTGACATTTGAGTTTCGATCTCAGGCTTTCCCAGAGTGAGCCAATGGTTTTATTTTTCCTGAAGAAAGTCTGGCATGGACACCGAGTAGGGGGTTGCTCAGTTATTCACAAACTATCCACACCGATGGAAATTCTGCGCGGGGCGACCGCCTCAAATTCGCGGCTGAAGAACGTAACCAAGAAGGTGAAGACCTTTGTCCTCGACACGAACGTTCTGTTGCACGACCCGCAATCGATCTACAAGTTTCAGGACAATAACTTGGCGATTCCCGTGGAGGTGCTCGAGGAGCTCGACGGCATTAAGGGTGAACAATCCACGGAGCGCGGCCGCAATGCGCGCCGGGTGCATCGCATCCTGCAAGAGCTCTTGCCCGACTCGCGTTCGATGCATGAAGGGGTCGAGTTGCCGAACGGCGGCACGCTCTCGATTATTATCAATCCGTACTTGATGGACGGTGGACGCAGCTCGCCGGCGATGGATCGACTGCGGGCGATTTTGCCGGACCTCACGAAGAAGGACAACCGGATCATCGCGGCGGCGCTTTTTGTGCAGGAGCAATCCGCGCCGCCCGCGATTCTCGTCACCAAAGATGTGAACGTGCAGCTCAAGGCGCGCGCCGTGGGCCTCGAGTCGGAGGATTATCTCAACGACAAAGTCCCCGAGACGGATGAGGAAGCCAGCTACCGCGAGCTGCCGCTGAACATCTACGAACTGCAACGCTTCTGCTCTGAAGGCGTTTTTGATTTGGGCGATGAGGCGACGAAGCCGCTTTACCTCAATGAATACGTCCTGCTGCGCTCGGACGAAGGGAAGACGATGCCGGCCCGTTATTATGGCGAAGGCATGGTGCGCCGACTGAAGCTCCCGGATTTCGTCAAGGCTCCCGGGGGTATTCCGATTCGCGCGCGCAACCTCGAGCAACAGTTTTTCATGGATGGCTTGCTCGATGAAAGCATCCACATGCTGACGTGTTTCGGCAAGGCGGGCACGGGCAAGACGCTGATTTCCGTCGCGTGCGCCCTGCACCAAACCATGGATGAACACTCCCGGTATGATGGCTTGTCGATTTCGCGTCCCGTGATCGCGCTCGGGAAGGACATCGGATTCCTGCCCGGAACGCTCGAAGAGAAAATGAAGCCGTGGCTGCAGCCCTACCACGACGCGCTCGAAGTGCTGATTCCTTCGAAGCCGGCCAAGGAGCCGCAGTTCGCGGCGAAGAAAGTCTCGAAGAAATTTAAGAACCGCGACGACCCATTGTCGGCGCCGATGAACACGGCGCAAGGTGGGCACCACGGTGGCCACGGGCACGGCAGCGCGGCGGTGGTCAAGCCCTACGAGCGATTGTTGAAAAGTGGTTTGGTCGAGATTGAAGCGCTCGCGTTTATCCGCGGACGTTCGATCGCGCGGAGGTTTTTCATTCTCGACGAAGCGCAGCAGCTCACACCGCACGAGGTGAAAACGGTGATCACCCGAATCTCCGAAGGATCGAAGATCATCCTCATTGGAGACCCGGCGCAAATCGACAATCCTTACGTGGATGCTCGGAGCAACGGACTCGTGTATTGTCACAATCGCATGAAAGGTCAGGCGCTCGCAGCGCACGTGAAGCTGATGAAGGGCGAACGTTCCAAACTCGCGGAACTCGCGGCGGACTTGCTGTAGATGCCGTGAGGCGTGGAGTTGCCGGCCGTCAGGTGGCGTCTGCGATCAGCGTGCCGGCGTAACGACGCGCGGCAGTCCTACGCGGTGGCGCGTTTGGAGAGTAGGCTATCGCGCCCAGCGCGCCGAGCGGCCCATTCCATAGCGACTGAAAAAATTCCAGTGAAGACGAGGTCGCTGACGAACGTATTACGGAAAAACCAAAGCGTGGGCGGAAACTCGGGGTGGCCGATGGTCATGGCCTGCCACCAGCCGGCGGGGTCGTGGGTGTAAGCGACATCGCCGATCCATGAGGCGGTGTTGGTGACGAGGTAGAAAAAGAGCGATCCGCCGATGGTGCCGCTGAGTAAATTGAGCCAGCTGCGTCGCCGTGCGACCATCAGACCAAAGCTAACCGCAGCGGCGAAGCACGCCGCCCGCAAGACCGCACCCGTGAGCGACCACTCATAGTGAAAAGTCGCCGCGTAGTGGCGATCGATGTACAGGTCGGACAGCGACAGGGCGACGAAGGGCACGAGCCAGAGCCGTTTGTCGCGGAGGTAGACGGCGCCACAAAACGTCAGGGCCATCAACGGTGTAAAATTGGCGAGAGCCGGAAGATCGAGCGTCGCGATCCGCCAAGCGATCGAGAGCACGATGAGAGCGAGGGCTAAGAGCATGCAGGGGTGATAGCCGGAAAAAATAGAATGGACAGAGCTTTTCGTGTGCTGGATTGGGATCTGCGCCGCTCATTTTTCCGCCCAATGGTCTGGATGTGTGGGAACGGAAGCGGTGAACGGAGGGGCCCCACGGCGTCACTGTTCGGCTTCGCGGGCGAGCAACCAGAGCAGGTCGGAGAGGCGGTTGACGAATGGGCGTAACAGTGGACGCAGGGTGCGGCCGTGGGTGGGCAGCGCGCAGAGCCGGCGCTCGGCGCGGCGAGCGGTCACGCGAGCGAAGTCGAAGGCGGCGGAGCGGGGGTTGGCACCGGGGGTGGCCCAGCCGTCGAATTTTAGGCCGCGTGCCTCCAGCGCGGCGACAGCGGTATCGAGGCGCGCGAGGTCGGTAGCGGATATTTTTTCGAACTTCGAACCGAGGTAGCGGGCCGTGTCGGTTTCGGCGCAGGCGAGCTCGCCCATGAGGGCGATAAGGTTTTTCTGGATACCGGTGAGTAACGCACAGGTCGCGAGACCCTCGCTGTCGAGGGGCAGCAGGGGTTTTACGACACCGAGGGCAACGTTGAGCTCGTCAAACGTGCCCACGGCTTCGATCTGCGGATCGTGCTTGGGCACACGTTGACCGTAGAGGAGGCTAGTGGTGCCGTCGTCTCCGGTGCGGGTGGCGATGGAAAGGGCCATGAGGTTTCAGGCGCTTACCCGGTGAAATTTCAAGTTGGGCATCCGCTCAAAATGTGCGTCCGGACTGCAGAGCACGGAGTCACGCCGCAGCGCAAGGGCGGCGATGAGGCAGTCCGCCGGCGGGACCGTCACTCCTGCCCAGCGCAAACGCGCGTAGAGTCCGGCCGCAGCGGTGAAATCCTCCGGCAGTTCGGCCTCGAAATGCCACAGGGACATCTGGGCGCGGAGGAATGCCAGCTCCTTCTCCGTTTTTGCGCCCTGCAGCGTTTCCTGCAAGATGGTGCCGCAGATGACGGCGCGGTGGTCTTCCGCCAGTTCGCGAATGAGGGAAACCGCCGCCGGCCGGTTGCGGAAAAAATCCACCCAGACGGAGGTGTCCACGAGGACGCGTTCAGCGGTGGGTGCGTTTGACATCGGCGAGGGCGATTTTTTCGGCGCGCTTGGCCTCGGTGTGCAGATGGGGAAACTTGCCCGCGAGGTTCAGAAAATCCGCGACCTTGCGGCGGCGGATGGACTCGTCCACGGCCTGCCGGATGGCATCGGAGCGGCTTTCGGTTCCGTTAAGTCGCATCAGTTCAGCTACTTTGGCGTCATCAATTGTGATCGTTGTGCGCATACTCGAAGGGTGGGAGGTAGCATCCGCGCGTCAAGGCAGGGGCGGAGATTTCAGTGGCCGGAAAATCCCCCAGAGAGCAGCCCTTGATCGAGGGGTTAAGCTGGTCGTTCAGGTGCAACCGAGCCACCGTGATCTAAGGCGGACGGAAGGCTCAACGTGAACCTCTGGTCGGATTTATTTCCGTGGTTTTGAAAATCTTGCTGCCAATAAAATCTTGCGACCTCAACTCCGGCGAATTGCTTTTCGGGATACCTCGGCCGGTTCAAAGCAGTGCATGAACTCACGCGAAGATTGCTATCAACGGTGGGAAACCACCGCTCCGTTTGATATCAGGCAATGCGTCGCGCGGCGAGTTGGGCGCGGAGGCAGAGCTCGGCGGCCTTGAAGGCGTGGGCCTGCGTCATCGCCGTCTCGGTTCGGTTGAGACAGTCGAGGATCAGTTGGCCGAAGAAACGGAAGCCGACCTGGCCGGTGACGTTGACGTGGCGCTC
>CAMCHO010000082.1 GCA_945874455.1 Opitutus sp. GAS368
GTGAGCTGGAGTGCGAGGATGCGACCGTAACTCCAGTCGGCGACCCAAAGCGCTTCTCGATAGTGGGGCGGGATTTTCGCTGCGCTCGGAAACAGCACGGCGGTGGGCGAGCCGAGGCCGAGCGGTAACACGGCGGGCCAGCCGTCAGGTGCGGTTTCGGGAACTTTGTGGATACCGCCGCGCCAGCCGAAATCGGCCCCGCTGACGGCGTGCAACACGCGCGTGGGCCGATACCACGGCAGGTTGATTTCGAACTCGGTGTTCGAGTCGAAGGTGAAGAGTTCTCCACGCCGATCGACGGCGAGCGCGTAGGCGTTACGCAGGCCGCCGGCGACGAGCTCCCACGTGCGGCCATCGAGGTCGGTGCGGCAAATCCAACCGCCGCCGAGGCGACCCTTGGCTTCGCTACCGAGGATGGTGGGCAAGGGAGTGAGGAGGGCGTCGTCGCGCCAGAGCTGCGGCACGCGAGAGCGCGCGAGTGCGGGGAGGGGGGTGGCGTTGCCCGCGAGGACGTAGAGTGACTGACCGTCGGGCGAGGGCATGACGGCGTGGGGGCCATGTTCGCCGTCACCGTCGAGGGGGTGAAGGAGTTCGACGCGGTCGAGTTCGCCGTCGGCATTGGTGTCGCGCAGGCGATGGAGACCGGTCGGATGAACGGACTTTTGCGCCGCCACGGCGTAGAGATCGCGCCCCACCCACGTGAGGCCGTGCACGCCGCCGATCGGCAGAGCGAGCGCGCGGGCAGTCGCGGTATCGCCGGTTTTACGCGGCAGCGTGAGGCGATAGAGCGGGCCGTATTGGTCGGAAGCGTACAAGCCGCCGGCCCCATCCGGAGCGAGGGCGACCCACGAGCCCTGCGACTCGCGCGGGACGGAGTAGATTTTTTCTACCGTGAACCCGGGCGCGGTTTGGGTGGCGTCCGCGGCGTGGGCAACGGCAAGGGCAAGAAAAGTGGTGAAGACGACGAGGACGCGCCCGGTGCGCGAATGCCGAGTGCAGTTCATTCTGAATCAGGCCAGCAGCCCCTTGACGAGGGTGCCGTGCACATCGGTCAGACGGAAATCGCGGCCTTGGTAGCGATACGTGAGGCGTTCGTGGTCGAGGCCGAGCAGGTGGAGCAGGGTGGCGTTGAGGTCGTGGACGTGCACGGGGTTTTCGGCGATCTTGTAACCGAGGTCGTCAGTTGCGCCGTAGGTGATCCCGGGTTTCACGCCGCCGCCGGCCATCCAAATGGTGAACGCGTCTTTGTGGTGGTCGCGTCCAAGTTTGGTGGTCGCGCCGGTGCCGGAATCCGTTTGCGCCATCGGCGTGCGGCCGAATTCGCCGCCCCAGATCACGAGCGTGTCTTCGAGGAGACCACGCTGTTTCAAATCGCGGATGAGTGCGGCCATGCCGCGGTCCACGTCCTGGCATTTGCGGGGCAGGCGCGTGGAGAGGTCACCGTGGTGATCCCAGTCCGCGTCGTAGAGTTGCACCATGCGCACGCCGCGCTCAACGAGCCGGCGGGCGAGGAGACAGTTGTTAGCAAACGAGGCTTTACCCGGTTCCGCGCCGTAGAGTTCCAGCGTCGCGGGTGACTCCTGGGAAATATCCATGAGCCCGGGCACGGAGGTCTGCATCCGGTAGGCGAGCTCGTATTGCTCGATGCGCGTCGCAATCTCCGGGTCGCCGGTGTCGGCGAGTTGGGCCTCGTTGAGTGTCCGCACTGTATCCAGAACGTGGCGGCGGTCAGTGGCGGAGTGGCCTTTGGGGTTGTCGAGAAACAGGACCGGTTCGCCGCCGCCGCGAAACTGCACGCCTTGGTGTACGCTCGGCAGAAAGCCCGACGACCACAGGCTCGTGCCTGCCCCGGCGAGGGGGCCGGATTGCAAAACGACGTAGGCGGGCAGATCGGAGTTTTCGGAGCCTAAGCCGTAAGTGACCCACGCGCCGGTGCTCGGCCGACCGAGACGGCCGAAACCGGTGTGGAGAAAAAGCTGCGCGGGTGCGTGGTTGAATTCGTCGGTGTGGACCGATTTCACAAAGGCGAGCTCGTCGGCCACAGTGGCGAGGTGGGGCAGTAACTCGGAAATTTCCGCGCCGCTGCGTCCGTGGCGGGCAAATGCAAAACGCGAGGCCGCGATGGTCGGATGGCCGCGCAGAAAAGCGAAGCGCTTGCCCTTGATTAATTCGTCCGGGCAAGGCTTCCCATCGAGGGCGCGCAATGCGGGTTTGAGGTCGAAGAGATCGAGCTGCGACGGCGCGCCGACCATGTGGAGGTAAATCACGCGCTTCGCCCGCGCCGGAAAATGGGTGGCGCGCGGCGCGAGCGGATTCGCGGCGCCGGCAGCGAAGAGGCGCTCGTTGAGCAGCGAGCTGAGCGCCACCGCGCCGAGGCCGACGCCGGAGCGTTGCAGAAACGTGCGGCGCGTGACGGCGCGATAATGGGCTTCAAGGGGATTCATGGGCGACGGAGGGCAGAAGGGGGTGCGAGGAGAGAACGAGAGAATGAGAGACGGAGAGAGGGGGAGAGGAGGAGCGAAGGTGCGGCGACGCTGGAGGTGAACTGGCGATGGTTGGTTCGCTCCGTCCCTCCTTCTCGCTATCGCTCCATCTCAGTTCTTCGTAATCATTTCGTCGAGGTTCAGCAGGGCGGACGCGACGGCTTGCCAGGCGGTGTCCGACGTGGGGTGGGCGGCGGACTGTTGCGCGTACAAACGTTCGAGCGCGGCTAACTCCACGGGCGACGGAGGGCGCGCGAGGCAGATTTGAAACGCATGGCGGAGGCGCGCGGACACCGAGGTGTCGGGACATTCGCGGACGACGCGGGCGGCGAGCGCCCGGGCGGCTTCGACGTAGACGGGATCGTTGAGCAAGGTGAGCGCCTGCAACGGAGTATTGGAGCGGGAGCGTCGCACCGTGCACGCCGTGCGGGCGGTGGCGTCGAAATTGATGAAGCTCGGGTACGGCGAGCCGCGCTTCCACACGGTGTAGAGACCGCGGCGATACGCGTCCTCTCCGGTGCTCAGGTCGTAGGTCACTTTGTCGCCGCCGACCTTGTTGTCCCAGAGACCGTCGGGTTGAAACGGGCGGACGGGCGGGCCGCCGAGCTTTGGGCTGAGGAGTCCGGCGACCGCGAGGGCGTTATCGCGGATGGCTTCTGCGTCGAGGCGGAAGCGCGGGCCGCGGGCGAGGAGGCGGTTCTGATCGTCGCGGTTCCACGCCTCCGGAGAGATGCGGGACGACTGGCGGTAGGTGGCGGACAAGGCGATGAGGCGGTGAAGGTGTTTCATGCTCCAGCCGTGTGCGACGAATTCGACGGAGAGCCAGTCGAGTAACTCGGGATGGGTCGGCGCGTCGCCCTTCGCCCCGAAATCCTCCGGTGTGCCGACGAGCCCGCGACCGAAAAACTCGGCCCACCAGCGATTGACGGTCACGCGGGCCACGAGCGGATTCTCCGGATCGACGAGCCAACGCGCGAGATCGAGGCGGGTGGGCTGGGCGGTCGAGGAAGGGAACGGATGCAGCATGGCGGGTGTGCCCGGTTGCACCGGCTCGCCGGGATCGAGAAAGTTTCCGCGCGTCATGACGGTGGTAGCGCGGGGCTGCGCGAGCTCGCGCATGACGAGTGTGCGTGGGCTGGATACCGGGGTGACCGCCGAGGCGAGCCGGATTTTTTCTTGTCGCAGCGCGGCGACCGCGGGGTCCGAGGCGAGATGATACGCGTGCAAGGCCTCGGTCTGTGCCGCGGTGCGCTGGGCCGGAGCGACGGCGAGAGCGGCGGCGACTCCGGCGGGAATCGTGGTGCCGCCGATCCGGCCCGTCAGCGCTGAGAGGCGCAGTCGTCCGATCATGCGGGCGGCGCCATACTGTTGGGTGAGACGAAAGGTGAACGTCGTGCCGGCCGCCGAACCGAGAGGTGCATCGGTTTCGAAAATCGCCCAATGATCGCGGGCGAACTGGGGGCTGATCGCCCACCCCTCGCGCGGATTGATTTCGGGGCGGAGCAGATTCTCAACCGCGAATTTCGCCTGCGAAAACGATGCGCTCGCCCGGACGAGTTTGACCGGTGCCGGCGGACCGGCGTCGGGCGTGGCGGTGATTTGAAACCCGTTGAGAATAAAATTGGGCCGCGCCGCAGCGCCGCGGCCGGGTCCGGAACCGGGCAGCGAGGGATCGGTGAGTGCGTCGAGCTTGAAGCCGGTGATGCCGGTGAGCTTCGTGCGGACGGTGACGACGTAGATGTCGCTCTCCGGTCCGCTGTCGATCACGAGCGAGCGGTCGGGCAGCTGGCGGAATTCGACTTCGCCGCTGGATTCGAATTCCGCGATTTCCAGCGGATGGGTTTGCCCGGCAGTCGCGAGCGAGGCCACCAGCGACTGTTCCCACGTCGGGAAGTCGGCGCGTGCACGGGCGGACGCCGCGGCGATCCGTGTATCGATTTCGGCAGTACGGATGGCCAGAGTGGACTGCGCGGCCTCGGCAGCGGGATCAGGCAAAGTGAGGTAGGGTCCGATAAACTTGAGGGCGGCGAGGGCCTTGGCGCTGGTGAAGTCGGTTTCGCGTTCCGTGTGGTTAAAGAAGGCAAAGAGCCGGTAATAATCGCGCTGAGAAATCGGATCGTATTTGTGGTGATGGCACTGCGCACACTCGAGCGTCGTGCCCAGCCAGACCGCGCCGGTCGTGTTGACGCGGTCGAAGACCTGGTTGACGCGGCCCTCCTCCTGGTCGGTGCCGGCCTCTACGTTGGTAGGCGTCGCGCGGTGGAAGCCCGTGGCGATGAGGGGATCGGGATTTTTCTTTGGGTGGGCCTCGGGCAGGAGATCGCCGGCGAGTTGCATGACGGTGAATCGGTCGAAGGGGAGGTCGGCGTTCATCGCGCGCACGACCCAGTCGCGATAGGGCCAGAGATCGCGGAGATCATCGCGTTGAAAACCGTGGGAGTCGGCGTAGCGCGCGAGATCGAGCCACGGACGTGCCCAGCGTTCGCCGTAGTGGGGTGAGGCGAGGAGGCGGTCCACGACGCGCGCGTAGGCGGGCTCGCCGGCGGGGGCGTCGGCGAGGAAAGCGGCGACGTCGTGGGGTGAAGGCGGCAGCCCGACGAGGTCGAGCGAAACGCGGCGCAACCAACGCGCGGGGTCGACGGCCGGCGCAGGAGCGAGACCCTCTTTTTCGAGCCGCGCGAAGACGAAGCGATCGATGGGGTTGAGGGGACGGGCGGCGGGTGCGGTGGACGCGAGTGCCGGGAGCGGGGGACGAACGGGTTTCACGTAAGCCCAGTGCTTGAGGTTTTCCGGCCACACGGCGCCCTCATCAATCCAGCGACGCAGGAGTGCGACCTCGGCCGGAGGGAGGCGCTCGCTCTTCTGCGGCATGACGTCGTCCTCGTCTAAAGTGGTGACGCGCTTGATCAGCAGGCTGCGCGCGCTGGCGCCGGCGATTAAGGTAGGCTCGCCGGACTCGCCGCCGCGGAGGGCGTTCTTGAGGGTCGTCAGGTGCAGTCCTCCTTTCGCTTTTTCGGGGCCATGGCAGTCGTAGCAACGGCTCGCGAGCAGGGGCTGGATGTCGCGGGCGAAATCGACCGGAGCTTCGGCCGCTCGGCAGGTAAGCGGGCCGGCGGCAATGGCGATGGCCAGCAACACTCCGCGGCGGAGGCGCAGGGCAGAGTCGACAAATGGGACGAGAGGGTGGGGCATCGGTGGGGTGAACGCGGGGCCCGATCACGTTGGCCACGGCTCCGCTCAAGTCGAGTCCCGGACTGACCAGACCGGACGACGATTACGGGATCGTGGGTTTCGCGCCCAATTAGAATTCTCTCCGCACGCGCAGCGAGGCAGCTACGCCCAAGGCGCCGGCACCGTAAACGCGGTCGTCGAAGCCCAGCGTGCGATGGCCCATCGCCGGCGGGCGGCTGTTAAAGACATTCGTCACGCCGAACGTGATGGAGGTTTTTTTGAAGCCCCGGTAGCTGACGGAGGGACTGACGAGCGTGAAGGCGTTTTCACCCCAGCCGGCGGCAGTCCAGTTGTCGTTGAAATATTTTCCGACCACATCCGCCGCGACGCGCGCGCTCCAATTCTTGCGGCTCCAGCCCAGGCTGTAGTTGTAGCGCCACTCGACGTCGAAGGCCAAGCCGGTGTTGTCGAAGAAACCGGCCCCCGTTCCGGCATCCGAGCCCTTCTTGATGACTTGGGTGGCGAGCGCATCGAAGGTGAAGCTGCCGAGGCGCGTGTTGCGCAGGCCGTAGCGCAGACCGAAGTCCATGCCGCGGTAAAGCTGGAGGCCGAGGTTGCTGGAAATGGTGCCGATCCGGGTAATGCGGCCAGGAGTGCCGTCCGCCGCTGTGGGCTCGCGCGTGATCTTATCGGGGAAGAGCCGACGACCCTCCGCCGAGAGCAAATAGCCGGCGCCGAGGGAGGTGATGACGTTGGTGATCTGGACGTCGAAGAAATCCACGCTGAAGCTCAGGCCCCTGACAGCTGGCACCTCGAAGACTGCGCCGGAGTATTGCACCTTACCCTCCTCAGGTTTGAGGTTGGGATTTCCGCCGACGGTGGAAGCCATCTGCCGCGCCGCGTCGAGCGGGCGCAAGGGATCGAGGTAGGCGGTGGTGGTGGTGGCATTGGACTGCGGCGCGTAAAGCTGGCCGATGTCGGGGGCCTTGAACGACTCCGAATACGAGCCGCGCAGGATGATATTGAGGACGCGGTTGGACGGCAGCCGGAGCTTGGCGGCGGCCTTCGGCTTGGTGGTATTGCCGAAATCGCTGTAACGTTCGTGCCGCGCCGCGAATTGAAAATCGAGCCACTGCTGCACCGGCACCGAGAGTTCGGCATAGGCTGAGTGACTATCCCGTGTGCCCGTGAAGGGCGTCGTGGCGGTGAAGCCGATGAAGTTCTTGGGCTCGGGATTGCCGCTGAGTTCGTCGTGGCGAAATTCGTAGCCACCGGCGACGCCGAGCTCCCCAGCGCCCCTCCACGGTAATTGGTAAAACGTGCCGCTGACGGAGGCGTCGTAGCTTAGGCTGTTGATGTCACCGTCGAGCCCGCGCGAACGGGTGTAGAGATTTTTTTCAACATCCGGATTGTCGGACGGACCGAAGGGATTCCACGCGGTCGCACGCGTGGTGCCGTTGAGTGCCGCCTGTAGGTCAGCCGCGGCGATGAGGTCCGTGTCGCGCGTGGTGCCGTTCTGCGCGTAACTGACCCCCGTCTCCCAATTCCAGATACGGAGCGCGGTGCCGCGCAGTCCCGCAACGGTCGAGAGCGTGGTGCTGGCCACCTCGCGCTTCGGGAGGGTGCGACCGCGAAAGAGGTACGGGAAAGACGTCGCGGTGTTCGTCAACGACAAGCCCGTGGGGTTGTAGGGATTGGTCGCCGGCAGCGTGATACCTGCGAGCGAGTTCGTGAAGCCGTAGGGTTGCAGTTCGTAATGGGTGAGACTGCGGCTGTAGAGCACGTTGGCGAAGGCGGTGACGTGCGGATTGATCGTGCGGAGAATACTGGCGTAAGCCCCGCCGCTCTCGCTCGCAGGATACAGCTGGGTGACGTTGGCGAAGTCTTGCCGGTTGTCGTTCGTAAAGACCGCCGTCGAGGTGCCTACATACGTGAAGCTCGCCTTGGTGGGATTGGCCGTGCCCGTCGGACCCTGCACGATATAGAAACCATTGGCCGTTCCGAGGCCCGATGCCACGGCCTGAGCAGCCGTGAGGTTGAGGTAGGAGGGATGGTAAATCGTGCTATTCTGGTTGATCCCCTTTTGTCCGAGGTAGCGGTAGTCCGTGGTGGTGACACCGTAGTCCTTGAGGAAACTAGCATTCCGGCTCTGCAACGTGACGCCGCCGGTGATTTCCCAGCCCTCTTTCGACAGGCCGGTGAAGATGCTGACCGTCTTGCGAAGCGTGTCGTGCTTCAGGGTGTTGGCGAAGGTCACGTCAATCGAAGAGCCCTCGTAGTTTTTTTTCAGGATCATGTTGAACACTCCGGTGATCGCATCGGAGCCGTAGATCGCCGACGCGCCGTCCTTCAGATATTCGACGCGCTGGATGGCGGACGCGGGAATGCTGTTGAAGTTGAAAACGGTCTGCGGCGTGCCGCTGGCGCTATTGGTGAGCGCATAGGGAATGGCGCGGCGGCCGTTGATGAGCGTGAGCACGCGATTCGAGCCGAGGCCGCGGGGATTGATCGTCGCGGCGCCGGTGACGAAGCTGCCGGTGGTGAACTCGGAAACGCCGGTGGAGTTATTGTAGGGCAGGCTCTGCATGAACTCGCCGAACGTAGCGTAGCCTTTCTCCTCGATGGCGGCGGCCGTGAAGGTAACGACAGGCGAAGCCGTCTCGTAGTCGAGGCGCTTCACGCGGGAGCCGGTGACCTCGAAGGCTTCGAGTGTTTTGGGCGCGGTGGGATCCTGGCCGTCAGCTGTCTTTTTGACATCTTGGGCTGCGAGCACGCCGAGCGAGAGCGCAGCGATGACGCCGAGGCGGACGGCCGCCAAAGCGGTGGGAATACGTGTGTCGTTCATAGGTGGTCAGCTGCCGATGGGTTTCCAGCGGCCAAAGGTGGTGGTCTGAGCGGGCGAAGCCAATGCAATGCCAGAGTCGCGTCCGACGCGTGGCAAGGGCGATTCGGCGAGGTCGGCAAAACGGTAGGGAAACGGAGAGGCGCAGGCACAAAAAAGGCGGCCGGACTTTTCCGACCGCCTGTGGGGGAGAAAGGAGCTAAATTTCCTTAGAAAGCCTTGCGCATGCCGACGCTCCAGAAGCGGCCGGCGGGTCGGCCGACGAAGCCCTGCTGGTAGCCGACGCCGTCCGGAAAGAGCGGCGGCTCCTTGTCGAGGAGGTTATCCACGCCGAGGGAGAGGCGGGTGTTGTTCAGCCAATCGGCGGTGCCGGTCGGGATATCGTAGGTCAGGAAACCGCCGACTGTGTAGTAGCGGGCGATCTCGACTCCGCCGTTCGCGGAGAAGAGGCCGTTGCGGTTGGTGAAATTATGGTTGAGGCCCGCGCCCCATTCCTTGCGCGCCCAGGCGAGGCTGCTCTGAACGCGATAGCGGGGGAGTCCGCTGCGGCCGATCGAGTTGAGCGTGGGAGTCGCGAGATTTGTCGTGGAGCCGACGAACTTGAAATAGGTCGTCGTCGAGCGGAAGCTGAACTGGCCATAGTCCACGGTCCGCTTGCGGTAGTTCAGCTCGAAGTCGTAGCCCTCGACGCGTTGGTAGGCGAGGTTCACGACGCTGTCGCTGATCGACTGAATACGGCCGGGGACGGTCACCGTTTGGCCGGGGGTGACCGCAGTGGTCTCGTTCAGCGGGCCACTGAGGACGAGAATGTTGGCCGCGGTGCGGTTGGTGTAGGTCTCGCTGCCCGGGTCGCGCACAATGAGGTTGGCGGTACCGCCGCCGACTTCGTTCTGGCGGATGAAACCGGTGCCGACCGTCGTGATGATGTTGCTCTGTTCAATTCGGAAATAGGACGAGCCGACCGAGAGCCCTTGCAGGTGCTTCCAAGGAAATTCGTAAACGAAGCCGTATTGGTAGCCCTTGGCGTGCTCGGGCGTGAGCTTGGGGTTGCCGCCCTGCTTGACGAGGCGCTGCGTGGTCGAGCCATCGAAGGGATCGCCGGTCAGCGCCAGCGGGCGCCGGAGGTCAGGCAGGCCGTTCGGCAGGCCCTGCGTCTCGCCACCGTAGAGCTGCGTGAGCGTGGGTGCGCGGAAGGAGCGAGTCATCGAACCGCGGAAGAGCAGGTCCTTCGTGGGCTGGTAGCGCAGACCGTAGTAGGGCTTGAAGCCGCTGTCGTAGCCGTCGCTAAATTCTTCGAACCGCGTCGCGACGCTGAGGTCGGCGGACTTGAAGAAGCGGTAGGTGTTGGGCTTGACGAGCGGGATGCGCGTCTCGGCGGCGACGGACTTGACGGTGCGGCCGGCCTTGGTGGCGTCGGCGAGTCGCACTTGGCCAATGATGTCGTCGAGCGTCGTGGAGATGGCGTCGTTGGCGACGTTGAATTTCTCGCGGCGGTGCTCGGCGTAGAGAGCGAGGCCGATGGCACCGGTCGGGCCCTGCCAAATTTCACCGGCGAGTTTCGCGTCAACGAGGTCGAGTGCGGCATTGCCGGCCTTCTGTTGCTGGACGCGGATGCCGTCGAGCACAGCGGCGGGGTTGCGGTAGGAGGCACCGCCAAAAATATTCAGCGCATCCGGGGTGGATTTGGCAAGGGAAGCGCGGAGCCGGCTCTCGGAGATGGCGTTGGTGGTGAGGTCCACGACTTCGTCGAAGCCGTAGGTGTAGCCAACCTCCCAGTCGAATCGGTCGAAGATGGTGCCTTTCGCGCCGAGGAGCGTGGAGTAGCTGTGGTTGGTGATGTCGGCCTTGCGCGCGCCGATATCGACCGGGCGGAAATTAAACGAGACATCGACGCCGAAGGGATTCCAGTGGTTTGTCTTCGGCACGACGATGTTGTTGTCACCCGCCGTGGAGATCGGCGACGGCGCAAGTTCGATGTGGGACTTGTTGTGTTGGTAAGAGGCCTCGCCGAAAAACTGGATGTTCTTGGAGAGGTCGTAGCGGTAGGTGAGGTTGAGGCCGGTGCGCTGGACCTCGGGCGTGAGCCAGACGAATTCCTGGAAATTATAGAGGTTCGACGGGTTGCTCTGGGGCACGAGAATTTGGGTTACATAGGACCGCGCGACGGCGGAGTTGAACTGGCCGCCCGTGCCGGTGACGGACGCGTTCGTGAACGCGGGCGTCGCGGAGGCGAGCGTGCCGAGCAAATCGCCGGCGCCAGTGGGCGTAACGCCGCCGGTGCCAGGGAGCCGGGCGATGACCGTGCCGAGGGGCACGCCGGGGATATTCACGCCGTTTTGGCCGTTGATCTGGCCGGTGGCGGGACCGGTCAGGCCAATGCGGGCCTGCGGACCCGTTCCGGAGCGCAGGTCGAAGAAGCCCGCGGCGACGAGTGGGGCGTATTGCGGCCCCTTTTCTTTGAGGAAACGCGCGGAGAGATCGGCGTTGGCACCGAACGGAGTGTCGATACCCTTAAGCGCGCCGCGCGAGAAGTAGGTGAGGGCGGCGGTGACGCTCCCCTTGCCGGAGCCAGCGCCGACGAACACGGAGAAGTTTTTCTCCCCGACATCGGTGTTCGCCGAGTTACCGTAGGAGCTGTTGACTTCGACTCCGTTAAAATCCTTGCGGTAAATGATGTTTACGACGCCCGCCGTGGCGTCAGCCCCGTAAACGGCGGAGGCCCCGTCCTTCAGCACCTCGATGCGCTCGACCATGGCGAGTGGAAAGCGGTTGAGATCGACGAACACCGTGCCGCCGGAGGCGTTGGCGGTGGCGACGGCGCGGCGGCCGTTCAGGAGAATGAGGGTGTTGTTGGCACCGAGGTCGCGGAGGTTGAGCGCAGTGGAGCCACGCACCGCGGCGGTGGTGCCGCCTTCGTTGATGCCGGTGATGCCGGCCTCGGGGAGGTCGCGCAGCATGTCGGTGAGATTGGTGCGGCCGGTGGCCTCGATCTCGACGCGACTGATGATCTTGATCGGCGAAGGGCCCTCCTGATCGACTTGTTTCAGGCGTGACCCGGTGACTTCGAATTTTTCGAGCTTCTGGGTTTCGTCGGTTTTTTTCTTATCATCAGTCTTCTTCACTTCCTGCGCGGCAAGGACGCCGGCGCAGATTAGGAAGGAAAGACCGAAACGGGCAGCCGCAAGCGCGGCCGTCGGGTGCGGGGTGTTCATGGTTTTGGGTTGTAGGAGCACGTGTTCTAGGGTCACTGTCGGCGGAAGTGCCGGCAGGTTTCTTGACTCCAATGTCATACTTGCCGCGCGAATGTAACGCAAATCTGAATTCAGGCAACCGCGGAGACGGAATTGACTCGCGGAAACAACCCGACTCAGTGCCGAGGTACCACAAAATGAAAACAACGTTGCCCCGTCTGCTTGCGGTGATTGCCGGCATGTTCGTCACCGGTGCCCACGCCCAACCCCCGCCGCCCACCCGTCCCGAGACCATGTTCGCCGATCCGGACATGCAGCACGCGAAGATCTCACCGACCGGCCGTTACCTTACGTGGTTGGCCCCGAAAAATCAGCGCATGAATCTCGCGATTCTCGACCGTGAGACGAAGCAGCTCCGCTGGCTCACGAACATGAAGGAGGAGAACGTCGTCAACTACGCGTGGGCGAAAAAAGATCGGCTGCTCTTCGTGCAACAGTTCGCCGGGCGCGAGCAGTTCGGCCTTTTCGCGTGCGATCCGGACGGCGGGAATTTTCTCATTATCAACCCCCTCGAACGCGTCGAGGCCGACGCGGACGGCCGTGGGGCCGAAAGCCTGCCCGGCAGCGAACGCGACCTGCCAAAGTCGCTCATCAGTCTCTTGCCGAGAGACCCCGACCACATCCTCATGGACCGCGGTCGCGGTCGCTCGGGGCTCGGCGACGTGATCAAGGTCAACATCCGCACCGGCAAGGAGACGATCGAGGAGCGCAACTACATCAACGCCCGCGCGTGGATCGCCGACGCCAACGGCGTCATCCGCGTCGCCATCTGCACCGATTTGGAGGAACCGATCCGCATCAAATACCGCAAGGACGCGAAAGCCGAATGGCGCACCCTCGGCGAGTTCAGCAAGGATCTCTCCCTGATCGCCTCCGAGGCCTCACCGGTCGAGCGGCATTGGCGGCCCAGTGTCTTCGCGAAGGACAACCGCACGCTCTACGTGAAATCGTTCATGGAGCACGACAAGTCCGCGATCCGCACCCTCGACCCCGAGACCGGCGAGTGGGGCCCGGTGCTGTTCACTCATCCGCGCGTCGAACCCGGCGACCGGTTGGCCAACTACGTCCTCCGCACCGGCGGCCTCACGTCGCGCGCCGCGCCCGACGGGCTCATCTTCAATTCCGCCGGCGAACTTGGCGGCATTGCCTACACCGACGAATACCCCGCGGTGCAGTGGCTTGACGACAAGCTGGGCCAGCGCGCCAAGGACATCGACCGCGCGCTGCCCGACACCCGCAACGCCGTCATCAGCACGACGAGCGACGGCACGCTCTCGGTCGTGCGCGCCGCGAGCGACCGCGATCCGGGGACGTTCTATCTCTACGACGCCGCCAAACAGGAACTCAGCGAACTCGGCCGCGCGCGCAAAGGCATCGATCCGAAACTGCTCTCGGAAATGCGACCGATCCGGTTCAAGGCCCGCGACGGCTGGGAAATTCCCGGCTATCTCACGATTCCGATCGGCCGGCCCGCGACGAAGATGCCCATGCTTGTCATCCCGCACGGCGGCCCCTACGGCCCCCGCGACGTGTGGGGCTACAGCGACGATGTGCAGTTCTTCGCCAGCCGCGGCTACGCGGTGCTGCAGGTCAACTACCGCGGTAGTGGCGGCTACGGGCTGGAGTTTCAACTCGGCGGCTACAAGGGCTACGGTCGGAAGATGCAGGACGACCTCACCGATGGCGTGAAATGGTGCATCGAGCAGGGCCTGGCCGATCCCGCGCGGGTGGGCATCTACGGTGCGAGCTATGGTGGCTACGCCGTGCTCGCCGGCCTCACCCTTACCCCCGAGCTCTACTGCTGCGGGGTGGACTATGTGGGCGTCTCCGACATCGAGCGCCGCGGCATGCCGCGCACTTTCACAGGCCCGCGGATTTTTCGCGAGAGCATGGCGGTCCGCGACCTCGATCCCGTGAAGGACATCGCGATCATCCGCGCCACCAACCCCGTGAACCACGTGCAGAACATCCGCGCGCCGCTGTTCGCCGCCTACGGCAAGAACGACCCCCGCGTGCAATTCGACCAGTGGCAGGTGCTCGAAGCGCGCCTCAAGCAGTACGGCAAGACCTACGAAATCATGGTCGCGGAGAACGAGGGCCACGGCTTCCGAAAGTTGGAAAACAAGCTCGAGTATTTCCGCCGCGTGGAGGCGTTTCTGGAGACAAACATGAACGTGCCCGAGGGCCGCGTGAAGGTGGGCCCCGCCGTCGTGGTGCCGTCGGCCAAGAAGACGGAGTGAGCCGGATCGTGTGCCGGTCGGGCTCGGGGATTTGGTCCGGACTCAACCATACGTGGTCGTCGCACCAACGCCGCCGCGCACACCCGCGCCGCCGTTCGCAATCGCCCCCCACGAGACCGGATCCTTCCGGTACCGGTTTGAGGGAGCTCGGCAATCACCTCGGTTTGACCGTCGTGGAATTTGCGAAACACGCGGCTCTGTCCGGCGAGTCGTGATACCAACGTCTGGTCGGTTTTGGACTGTGGTGGGCCGTCCGCTTGCGGACGCTCGGAGCGCCTGCGAGCAGGCGTCCTAATGAACCTAAGAACGGCAGTTTAAACGCGCAGAGCGCGGAGGACCGCGGAGCCAGGCAGCAGGAAATGAAGCCTGCGAGCGGCGCACCTGTCTGGTGACACCTCCGCGGTGCACCCAAAATAGTTTTCGCCTCCGCGCTCTCGGCGTCCTCCGCCTTTCTCGCCACGCGACTCGCCGGGGCACAAAAAAGGCGCCCGGTCAGGGGCGCCTTGAAATTGACCACGCTCGAGGTGCCGAAGCACCCCGGTTTGGTTAGAACTTAAACTTCACGTCGATGTAGATGAAGCGGCCCATCGCACCGTAGGTCCCGGTATCCACATTCGAATCCGAGAAGATCGTGGGATCCTCGGGGCCAAATTTGTTGAACACGTTGTTCGCCCCGAGGGAGACTTTGGCCCCGGACATCCATTTGTTCTTCGCGCCAAACGTGTACGAGACCGCGGCGTCGAGGCTGTTGAAACTGCCGATATTGGCACCGTCCTCGTCGTCGATGATGGACGGGATGCTGCGCCAGCCGAGGAAGCCCGCGTAGTTCCCGCGGGTGAACTCGGCGGTCGTGTAGGACTGCCAGCGCGGGATCGTACCGTTGAACACGGTCGACTTGCCCACGGTCTCTTGGCGGGGATCGCCGGGGACGTCGACGTGGGTGTAGTGATTATAGATGCCGATGTTCGAACCGAAGTCGAAACGTCCGACGTCGGCCTTGAACGTGTATTTCAGGGTAACGTCATAACCATCGAGAGCTTGGTCGGCGATGTTCACGCTCTTCGCGGTGACGTAGACGTCATCGGGAACGGCCGTGCCGATTTGGCCGGGCGCCGTGACTTGCGCCCCCGTGAAACTCTTGAGGCGCACAACATTGGCGTATGGGGAAGCCGGACCCTTGGTTTCGACATCCTGCAGAAGGACATTCGTCGGGATGCTCGAGATGAGTTCGCTCTGCTTGATATTCCAGTAATCAACCGAGACCGAAAACCCTTTGACAGCCTTGGGCGAGTAGACGAAGCCCGCCGTGATATTCTTCGAGTTCGATGGCCGGAGCGCCGAATTCGCACCGGATTGAGAGTTGGTCTGGAGGTTGGCGACAGTCGTGCCATTGGAGCGACGGAGCGTAAACGGAGAGGTGTAGCCGATGCTCACCGGCCCGAAGAGGCTGAAAAGCGATGGAGCCGAAAACGACTTCGAATAGGTGCCGCGGAGGGCAAACTCGTCGTTGATCGGGAGGTAACGCACGGAAACCTTGGGCACGGTCGGGTTGGTCGTGTCGCTGTAGAATTCGTGACGCACCGCGCCGGTGAGCTCGAGGAGGTGAGCGCCCGGGAGATTCTTCGCGATCGGGAAACGGGCTTCGGCGAAGAGGGAGCCGACCGAGCGGTTGGAATCGAAGGGATAGAGGGTCGTCGCACCGTTCCAGCCGAGGGTGCCGGTCACAGGATCGAGTTGGCTGAGCGGGTCGGCCGTAGCGCTGAGGCTTTCTTTGCGCTGTTCGGCACCGAGGGCGATTTCCAGCGGGCCAGCGGGGAGCTCGATCAAGGAACCGCTGACCTTCACGTCGACATTGCGGAGGGTGCTGATGAAGCCGCCGGTCGCGGTGCCGACGAAGCCACCGTTCTCGATCACGCCGGCCGCTTGCGTGCGGGCGAAGAAATTAAACTGGTTCGTCACGATCGCATTCGCGAGGTTCTTGTTATTGATGACACCGGGATTCTGGTAGTTTTGCGTGATGCGGTTATAAGTCGCAGCGGTTTCCCAAGACCAGTTGTTGTCAATCTTACCCTTGAGGCCGGCGACGCTGCGGACCCCGGCGGTGTCGTTGAGATACTGGCGAGGATTGGCGACCAGACGATTGCGCGCGGTCACCGGAACATTGAAGGGATTGCCGTAAAGACCGGCTGGGATGGTGGTGCCACCAGCGCCGGGGAAGGAACCTGGGGTCAACGCAGCGAGAGCGCTTGAGTTGATCGGCTGGCCGTTGATCTGCGAGTAGGTGTTGGTCTGAACCACCAAGACGTCGCCGAACGCGGAAACGGAATCGTTCCACTTGTGGTCGAACGCGAGCGAGAAGCTCTTGCGCTCGTTCTGCACGCTCTGGGTGACGTATTGCGCGAGATTGAAGAATTGGAACTGGTCGCCCTGGGCGCGGGGGCCCGAGTAGGTGCCGTTCGTCACGAGGGTCGCGGCGGGAAGACCGCCGGCGGTCGTCGCCGGGGCATTCTTGGTGGGATCCAAATAGTAGAACGAGCCGCCGATGTTGACGGAACCCGCAAAGGTCGGGGTGCCGTAGGTCGGATCGGAGTAGGGGCGCTCGTAGTTGAAGATCGGGTCCTGCTTCACGAACTCGGCGGAGAGCGTCATGCTGGTTTTGCCATTGCTAACACCACCGACGACATAGCCGCTGCGTTCCGCGGTGTGGCCCTTGTTGGTGGACCAACCGTAACGACCACCGGCCTCGAAGCCTTCGTAGTTGGTCTTCAGGATGATGTTCACCACGCCGGAGACCGCGTCTGTGCCGTAAATGGCCGAAGCGCCGTCCGCGAGCACCTCGATGCGCTGGATCGCAGCGACGGGGATCATGTTGACGTCGACGAACGAGTAACCGCCGGTCGAGCTCACGGGATTCACCGCGGAGCGGCGACCATTGAGGAGCACGAGGGTGGCGGCGTTGCGCAGAAGGATTTGCGAACCGCCGTTAGTGGAGCCGGAGCCGACGTTGGCGTTTGAGCTACCCAAGTTGCCGTTGCCGCTGAACTGCGGCGTGGTTTTGCGCAGGATTTCCAGCACGTTGGTCACGTTGCCGGAATTCTCGATGGTCTTCGTGTCAATGGTGATGACCGGGATGGCAATCGAGTTGGCCGCTTGGGTCAGGTAAGAACCCGTGACGACGTATTTTTCCATGACTTGGGTCTCTATTTTAGGCTTGGCAGCCGCTTGGCTGAAGCCCGACGCTGCGCTCAATCCCAAAGTCGCTAGCAGCGACAGAGAGACCTTTAGTTTCCGTGAGGACAGGATGTTCATAGTTGGTATTAGGTTGTGATGGTGTGTGAGCTCACCGAGCTTGAAGCCCGTTCGCTGAGGACGAGGACCAAGCAGCAGAGCGACGAGTCAAGCAATGAGAAATTGTGACAGGAATGTCACGAACTGCCCTGAACCGCCTCACGAACGCGTCAAACGCCCGTTTCCGCGACGAATCGCGATCGAGCCGACGCTTGCGTCGCGCCGCGGATAGCGAAAACAGTGGGCCATGTTCCGCGGCATTCTTCTCCTCGCCCTGCTTTCGGGGACCGGCCGGTTCATGCGCGCCGAATCGGCCACCGGCGGTGCAAGCTCCGTCACGCGCGCCCTCTCCCCCGACGAATTCGCCCGCGCCGGCCTGAACAAGCTCACCGCCGAAGAACTGGACTTTCTCGAGGCAGTCCTCGCCCGGCGCCAGACCCCGGCGCCCTCCAGCAAGGCGGCGCCTACCGCCCCTCCTTCCGCGATCGCCCCACGCGGACCGTCCAAAGAGAAAATCGCCGCCGCGTTCGGGGCCGAGCAGGTGGCGCCAGCCAAGCCGACCAGCGACGGCGACAAACTCCACACGACGATAGAAGGCGCCGTGCAGGAGTTTTCCGGCCGGGCCGTGTTTGTCTTGGGCAACGGCCAGATCTGGCAGCTGCGCACGCCTACCGACGTGTTTCTCCCCAAGAAACTCCTCGATCCCGCAGTTACCCTGATCCGCGGTGCGTTTGGGTACAAGCTGGTGATCGATGCCGCCGACATCGTCCTGTTGGTCAAACGCATCCAATAGCGATCGCTCAGCCGCCGCACCTTTCGCCCCCGACTTGTGCGGTAAGGCATGAGGTGCTTGCAATCGCCCGGTGGGTCGGACTTCTTCGCTTCCAATGAAGGAGCTTCCGGCCATCGTCCGCGCCCTGCTCGAACCCGCTGCCGGTGCCTCGGTCTTGGCCACCCTCGCGACCGTCGAGGGCTCCTCCTATCGCCGCCCCGGAGCGCGACTTCTACTGACCGCCGATGGTCGCCGGCTCGGTTCCATTAGCGGGGGCTGCTTGGAGGAAGATATCGTGGTGCGCGCCCGGAACGTCCTCGCCACCGGAATCGCCGAGTCTGTCGTCTACGACACCACTTCCGAAAACGACCTCGTCTGGGGTGTCGGTCTGGGGTGCCACGGCGTCGTGCGCGTCGTGCTCGAAAAACTGCCGCCGCGTCCCGCCTGGGCCGTCGCTCTCGCGGAGAACTTCGCCGCGCGCCGGCCCGCCCTGCTTGCCGTCACCCACCTCGCCGCCACCGACACGCCACTCGGCACCCGCCTCTCGGGAGAGCCAACTACCGACGCAGGCACGTTTTTCGACCGCATCCGCCCGCCGACCGCCCTCGCGATCTTCGGTGCCGGCGACGATGCCCAACCCCTCGCCCGTCTCGCCCATGAACTCGGTTGGCAGGTCACCGTCGCGGACCCGCGGGCGGCGTTCGCGACTGCGGAACGTTTCCCGGTCGCCCAGACCCTCGCGGTCGCGCCCAGCGGCGACCTCGTCGGTCGCGTGGCCCCCGACGCCGACACCCTCGCTGTCGTCATGACGCACCATTACGTGCACGACGTGCCACTGCTCCGCGCCCTGCTCCCGCGTCCGTTGGCGTATCTCGGCCTGCTCGGTCCGAAAAAACGCGCCGAACGCATCCTCGCCGATCTCGCGCGCGATGGCCTGGCAATCACGGCTGAAATGCGCGCCCGCCTTCATGCGCCCGTCGGCCTCGACCTCGGGGCCGACTCGCCCGAACAGGTCGCCCTCGCCATCGTGGCCGAGATGCAAGCCGTTCTCGCCCACCGCGACGCCCGCCCGCTCCGCGAGCGCACCCGCCCCATCCATGACTGAATCACCCGCCCCCCACCGGGCCTTTGTCACGTATTACGTGACAAACAGCTCGATCGACCACCCCCGGGCCCCTGGCCGACTTTGTCACGTATTACGTGACAAACGGCGGTGCGAAGGATTCACGCCGTGAGCCGATCCCCGACTAGGGAGCTCGTCACCTTTCGTTTCGCCGCGGTGATCCTCGCCGCCGGTCAGTCGTCGCGCATGGGGACTCCGAAACAACTCCTCGCGCTCGATGGCCAGCCGCTCGTCGTCCGCGCCGTCCACGCCGCCCTCGCGTCTCCCGCTTGGCCGGTCGTCGTCGTGCTCGGCGCCCACGCGGAGAAAATCCGCCCCGTCCTCGCGCACTTGCCCGTGCTTGTCGCGGACAGCCCCGCGTGGGCCGAGGGCATGGCGGCCTCGATCCGCGCCGGTGTGACGACGATCCGCCAGTTCTCCCGCGCGCTCGACGGGGTCGTGATCGCGCTCTGTGATCAGCCCGCGTTTTCCGCCGACACGATCACGCAGCTCGTCGCGGCGCACCACGCGTCTGGTCGCAGCATCGTGGCCGCGCATTACTCGGGCCGACACGGTGCGCCCGCCTTGTTTCTCCGCGAACATTTCGAAACCTTGGCCCACCTCACCGGCGAAGAGGGTGCCCGGACGCTCCTCAACGGCGACCCCGCGCGCGTCGCGTCCGTCGACTTTCCCGCGCTAGCGGTCGATCTGGATACGCC
>CAMCHO010000083.1 GCA_945874455.1 Opitutus sp. GAS368
CTGACGTCGGTATGCCCTGCGAGCTCCCCTCAAACGGATGCAGTTCTCCGTGTAGCGCCGGGCCTCGTCCCGAAAATCCTGGCGGAAGAGGCTGCTGAATGAGTGCAGGACGTTGCCGCAAACGATTGTTCCCTCGGGAGTTGGCAGGAGCGGGCGCGGGTGCAGCCGTCTTTCCCAACGACGCGTGGTGGCGGAAACGGAGCCTTCGGGAAGGCGCATGTCGTGAAGAGATCGACGCGACGATGCTAGGCTCGGGTTACCCGTGGATTTTCTGCCGGGAGGCTTTGAGGACCCCGATTTGGGTGAGGTTGCGGTAACGCTCGGCGAAATCGAGTCCGTAGCCGACGACGAATTTGTCGGGAATTTCGAAACCGACGAAATCGGCCTCGAAGGGGACCTGGCGGCGGCCTTTTTTGTCGAGCAATACACACACCCGGAGACTGGCGGGACGCATGCCGCGCACCATGCCAGCGATGAGTGAAAGCGTTTTTCCGGTATCCAGAATATCGTCGACAATCAGAACGTGGCGGTCGGTCACATCGAGGGTGAGGCCGTGGACTAGTTTCGGCGCGCTGTGGGACTCGGTGGCGCTGCCGTAACTGGTGGTGCGGATGCAGTCGAGACGGATGGCATTATCGACTTCGCGGAGCAGGTCGGCGGTGAAGAGGATGGCACCGTTCATGATCGCGACGACGGTGATTTCTTCGTCGCCGTAGATGCGCTTGAGCTCGCGACCGAGGGATTTTACGCGGCGGCTGATTTGCGCCTTGGTCACAAGAACGCTCTCGAGATCTGGGTGAGTGGAGGGCTTTTTTTTCGCGGGCATGGAGGCGGAAGTTGAGCGGTGAGCGCTGAGAGAGGAGAGGGAGGACGGGCAGCGTGGAGAGGCTGGGTGGAGTGGGGCGAGGCAAAGTTGCGGGGCGGCCTGGGGTAATTCTTTTGACAGGGCCGGAGGCTGGACCTTGCTTCGTCGGGCGGTTTCCGCAGGCATGATTTCAATTCGTATTCAGAAGCTGACGAAGCGTTTTGGTCTGGTCACAGCCTTGGACGATCTTGATCTGGCGATTGAGCCGGGTGAGCTTTTTTTCCTGCTGGGTCCGAGTGGTTGCGGGAAAACCACCCTGCTGCGGAGCTTGGCGGGGTTTTATATCCCGGAGGAGGGGACGATTTTTTTTGGCGCAGACGATGTGACGCGATTGGCGCCGCACAAACGGAATACGGGGATGATGTTTCAGAGCTACGCCCTCTGGCCGCACATGACGGTGGCGGAGAATGTGGCGTTCGGCCTCGAGGAGAGGAAGGTCGCGCGGGACGAGATCAAACGGCGCGTGGGAGAGGCGTTGGAGGCGGTGCGGATGGGGTCGTATGCGGAGCGCAAACCCAACCAGCTTTCGGGCGGTCAGCAGCAGCGGGTGGCGTTGGCGCGGGCGCTGGTGGTCCGGCCGCGGTGTCTGCTCCTCGATGAGCCGCTGTCGAATTTGGACGCGAAGCTCCGGTTGGAAATGCGCGCGGAAATCAGGCGGGTGTGCAAGGAGTTCGCGTTGACCACGGTCTATGTGACCCATGACCAGAAGGAGGCGCTGTCGGTCTCGGATCGCATGGCGATTCTCGACGGGGGACGCATCCGACAAGTGGGTACGGCGCGGGCGGTTTACCGCCGGCCGGCGTGCAAGCTGGTTGCGAACTTTATCGGGGAGACCGATTTTATCGAGGGGAACGTCGTGAGCGCCGACCGCGGCGGTGTCGTGGTGGAGACGGCGTTCGGGCGATTTTACGGCGTGCTGGGGGACGTGACGCGGGTTCCGCCGGCGGGTGCGAGCGTCACGCTGTCGGTGCGACCGGAGTGTTGGACGCTGAGTCGCGAGATTCCGGAGCGCAACGGGGTGAAAGGTCGGATCGGTGCGTGCGTTTATCTTGGTGAAACGGCGCAGTATGATTTTCGTGCGGGTGAGCAGACGTTGAAAATTATCGAGCTAAATCCACGCTTCCTCGACCAATCCGGGCGCGGTGAACTATTTGCGAGTGCGGCGCCGGAAGACGTCGTTGTTTTGACGGAATGAGAGGGGTGCGATGTTAAAGCAGGTCTGCATCCTCGCGGCGTTGGTGGCGACGGTGGCTTTGCCGTTCGCATTGCGGCCGGAGCGACGGGTGCTCGGTGGAGCGGACGATACGGTGGTCATCATCACTCCCCACAACGAGGCCACTCGTCAGGAGTTTGGTCGGGGGTTTCAGGCGTGGTATCGGGCGAGGACGGATCGAAGTATCACGGTGGATTGGAGAGTGGTGGGAGGGACGAGTGAGATCACGCGAGTCATCGAAGGGGCTTATAATGCTGCGTTTCAGCGGCACTGGACTGCCAAGGCAGGGAGGACGTGGAGTGCGGAGATTCAGGCTGGCTTTGTGAATCCGAAGCTTCCGGTCGACGCGCCGGAGGTGGTGCGAGCAGCACGGGCGGAATTTCTGGCTTCTGCGGTGAGTGGTGGCATCGACGTTTTTTTCGGAGGAGGCAGCTACGATTTTATGCGGCAGGCGCAGGCGGGAAGGATTGTGCCCGCCCGCGTGAGGACGACGCATCCCGAGTGGTTTTCCGATGCGGTGATACCGCGGACCTTTGCTGGAGAGCAGTATTGGGATGACGAAGGGTGTTGGGTCGGAACCGCGCTCAGCAGTTACGGGATTCTCTACAACGTCGATGCGTTGGGGAGGTTGGGCCTGAAGCCACCGGAGACGTGGCAAGAGCTCGGCGATCGACGTTACAGGGGTGAGTTAGCGCTGTGTGATCCGACGAAGAGCAGTTCGATGGCGAAGGCGTTTGAGAACATCGTGCAGCAGGAGATTTGGCGGACCACCGGTGGAGCGAGTGAGGAGGAAAAGCGGCACGCGATTCGGAGTGGTTGGGCGGCGGGTTTGAATACGTTGCAGCGGCTGGCGGCGAATGCGCGTTATTTCACGGACTCATCGCAGAAGCCGCCGATCGATGTGGCGCAGGGCGACTGTGCGGCGGGCATCTGCATTGATTTCTACGGTCGCGCTCAGGCGGAAGCGGTCGCGGTCCGGGGCGTGGCGCGGCTTGGTTTCGTGACGCCGCGAGGCGGCACGGTGAATTCGGTCGATCCCATCGGGCTCTTGCGCGGCGCGCCGCACCGCGAGGCAGCGGAGTTGTTCATCGAATACACGCTGACGCCCGGTGCGCAAAAACTCTGGAATTTTAAGCCGGGCACGCCGGGTGGGCCGACGCAGTTTGCGCTGCGGCGATTGCCCGTGCGGCGAGATTTCTACGAACACGCAGAGTGGAAACCGCTGCGCAGCGATCCGGAAGCGGCCCCGTATTCCGATCCCACTCCGCTCGTGTATCGGCCGGAGTGGACGGCGCACTTGATTCGAGAATTGGCGTTTGTGGTGCGGGTGATGTGCCTCGATAGCCATGCGGAACTGAAGGCGGCGATGCGGACGATCAACGAACTGGGGCCGCAGGATCGGCTACGGGGCGATGCGGCGATGGCGAAGCTTTTGGACGTAGGCGCGGTCGACTACGACTACGTCAACGGGCGGATTCGCCAGACGCTCAACGCGAAGAACAAGGTTGATGAAGTGCGTCTCGCGACCGAGCTAGGCGAGCAGTTTCGGCGGCAGTATCGCGAAGCTGACGCGATCGCGCGCGGCGAAAAATAATCAGAGTGAGGCGGGCGCGCGGGAGTAAACATGGGGGCGCATTTCTCCTTGGGCCGGTCGGGCGACGTTGGACAGGCTATGGTCGCGGTGCGGTGTGTGCACGGAGAAGACGCAGCGGCAGTCGCAGGGCGCGGAAGTCGGCGTGGATCGCCGTAACGTCGCGGAGCGCGGAGTGGTCGGAAAGTGAAGCCGCCCGCGTAGTGGGATTCGTGCGACACGGGAAACGCGAGGGCTGGGCGTCGAGCCGGTGAGCGGCGGGCCGACCACGATGAGGGGCGGTCAGAGGCGGGCGAAGGCGGCGGCGAAGGCGGGCTGGTCGTGGGTTTTGAAGAATGCAGTGCCGGCCACGAAGGTGTCGGCACCGGCGGCGTGGCATGCGGCACCGGTTGCGAGGTCGACGCCGCCGTCCACTTCGAGGCGAAAGGCGAGCGAGCGTTCGCGGCGCCATGTGGCGAGTTGAGTGAGCTTTGACAGCAGGTCGCGGCGGAAGGGCTGGCCACCGAAGCCGGGCTGGACAGTCATTACGAGGATCAGATCGACTTGGGCGAGGAACGGTTCAACGGCGCTGACTGGCGTGTCTGGGTTGAGCACGAGGCCGTTTTGGCAACCGAGGGAACGGATACGGGCGAGAGTGGCGGCGTGATTGTAAGCGGGTTCGATATGAATGCTGATGAGATTGGCGCCGGCCTGCGCAAAGGCTTCGATGTAGTGCTGTGGAGCGGACAGCATGAGATGGGTGTCGAAGAAAAGTTTCGAGCCCGCCCGGCGGAGTGCGGCAAGGGTCTCGGGGCCGAAGGTGAGGTTGGGGACGAAGTGTCCGTCCATGATGTCGCAGTGCAGCCAGGCGAGGCCGAGGTCGGCCACGAGACGGGCGCTGGCGGCGAGATTGGCGTGGTCGCCGGCGAGGAGGGATGGTGCGAGGATCGGGGCGTGCGTCGGGGACATGGCGATGCAGAGAGTGGGGGCAGGGCGCGAAAAATCTCAACCTTGGACTGAGTGATGGTGGCTGCGAATCATCCCGCTGCTCGCGAAGCGGGCTACGCGGGTCACGCGGAAGCGAGTCATCCCGCTACGCGGAAGCGCAGAAGGGACCGGTCCTCCTCACCACACGTCGAGGGCGGCGTGGGTAACTTTGGTGGCGAGGGACTCGGCGAGCAGAGGCAGCGTTTGATATTCACTTTGCAGCTGGCCACTGTCGGTGAAGACCTCGCGGTGGACTTCGATGGGGCGGTTCTCGAAGAGGATTTTGTTGCCGCGTCGGTCGCGGAGGGTTGCCGCGGTGGTGAGCGTGACGTTAAATTTTCGAGCTAGACCGGTGTCGCCTTCGCGGACGGTTAAGATATCGCGGCGGTAAGCGGTGATGGTAATGGCCAAGGTGGCGTCGGCGGCCTCGGGGGAATTGACGAGGGTGATGCGGGCGTCACGTGCGAAGGCTGCGCGGAGCTGAGTCGAGAGTAAGGTGCGGGCTTGCGGGAGAAGCGTTTTATTTTCGACGGGCTCGATGTAGAGCGTGCTGAACGTGAGCTTGCCGGGTGTGCCGGTGCCGAGTTGGTAGTGGGAGCAACCCGGGCCGGCGAGGAGGGCGAGCAGGAGACAGAGGACCAAGGACAAAGGACGGAGGGCGGGCATGGGCTGAAATCTTCGGCGGCGCTCAGAATAACAAAAGCGGACGGGCCGCTTGGGCTCCCGAGTGAAGCGACCGGGGCGGTCGCGCTCCGCCTCAAAACTGCCAGAAGCGCTTTTTCTTGGGCGCGTCGCCTTCGGCTTTGCCCTCGGGGGCGACTTTCTTGCCGGACGCTTTGGACTCGACGTCGACGAGGCGGAGCTTCGCGCGGGCCGCGATGGGAGACTCGGGATAAGAGGTGATCGCTTCGTTGTAGAAGACTTTCGCGGCGGTGTAATTGCTACGTTTGTAGAAATAGAAGTCACCGATCTTCATTTTGCTCTCCGCGAGCATGTTTTTCATGCCGTCGAGGCCCTTCTCGGCAGCGGCGACGCCGGTGTCTGAGGGGAAGAGCAGCATGAAATCGGTGAAGTAGGTGATGGCTTCCTTCGTGGCGGCTTGGTCGTAGTAGGGGCCGTCGACGAGGGTGGCGTGGGTCTGGCCGAGTTTGAGGTAAGCGTCCGGCGCGAGCAGATTCTGCGGGTAATTGTTGATCATCCGGTCGAGTGCATCGATGGCGTTTTCGATTTGGTCCAATTTTTGGTGGCCCCGCGCGATGTTCATCAGGGAGAGTGGCGCGTAGTCGCTGTAGGGTGCGTTTGCCAAGATGGTTTCGAAAAACTCGATGCCCTTTTCGCGGGACTTGAAGCCGGGGAGGAGTCCCCAGAGCATGCGACCGCGGGCGCCGTCGAGCACGGCGCTGGCAATGCGATATTGTTCTCCGATGATTTCGTTGAAGCGTTTAGTGTTGGGATAGCGTCCGACTACTCCCTGAAAATCCTCGAAGGCTTTTTGGTAGTCTTTTCCGGCGAGCCGAAGCCGGGCGGAGCGATAGAGTGCTTCCGGAGCGTAAATGGAATTGGGGTATTTCTTCGCGACGGTGGCGTAGGCGCGCAGAGCGGAGCGCGTAGAGCCTTGCTCCTCTTTGGTCCGGGCGCTGTTCATGACGTCGAGCGCCTTGCTCCCTTCAGCGCCGGCGAGACCCGAGAGGGCGCCGCCTTCGACCCGCCAACCGGTCGCCGACGTCCAGACAAGATCGGCCCGGCCGACGGAGGACAGAAGGCAAAAAACAGAGGAGACGAGGCAGAGGAAGCGCAGGGCGCGGACGGAGGGGAGACGCATCGAGAAAATTGGTTACCAGCGAATCAGGGCGCTTCCGTAGGTCAAGCCCGCCCCAAATGCAACGAGGAGCGTGAGGTCGCCGGATTTAATGCGGCCGGTGCGACGGGCTTCGTCGAGGGCCAGCGGGATCGAGGCGGCGGAGGTGTTGCCGTAGCGGTCCACGTTTACGAAGAAACGCTCCATGGGGAGTTCGAGGTATTCGGAGATGGCTTCGATGATGCGGAGGTTGGCCTGATGGGGAATCACGAGCGAAATCTGATCAGCGCGCAGGTGATGTTGTTCCAAGATATCACGCGCCGCTTCATCCATGACGCGCACGGCGAGCTTGAACACTTCCTTGCCCTTCATCTTGAGGAAGTGGTCGCCGGCCGCGATGGAGGCTGCGGTGGCCGGGGCGTTGCTGCCGCCGCCGGGGATGCAGAGGAGATCCACACTGTCGCCCAGCGCGCCGAGCTTGGTGCCGATGAGGCCTTGGCCGGAGACGGGTGATTTTCCGACGACCACGGCCCCGGCCCCGTCGCCAAAAAGGACGCAGGTGGTGCGGTCCTTCCAGTCGACGATGGTGGAGAGCTTTTCGACGCCGATGACCAACGCGTGCCGGTAGCGACCGGAACTGAGCATGGCGCAGGCGGTGTCGAGGGCGTAGAGGAAACCGGTGCACGCGGCGTTGAGATCGAAGCACGCGGCGGTGGTCGGCACTCCGAGTTTCTGTTGAATAATGCACGCAGTGGCGGGCATCGGCATGTCCGGTGTGATCGTGGCGACGATCAGGAGGTCGATGTCGGCGGGTTTCAGGCCGGCGTCGTCGAGTGCGCGGCGGGCAGCCTGGACGCCCATGTCGGACGTGGCTTCACCGGGGGCGGCGATCCGGCGCTCGCGAATCCCGCAGCGGGTGTGAATCCACTCGTCCGAGGTGTCCACGGTCTTCGCGAGCTCAACATTGCTGAGGATTCGCTCTGGGGCGTAAGAACCGGTGCCCAGGATAACAGTGGAAAGGGGAGACATGCCGGGGTGCGCGTCAGGGCGAGGGGAGGGGCGCGATCAAAAGCAGATTGGCGCGGGTGACGTCCGCCTCAATCTGCTGATTGAGGTCGGCTTTGATAATTTCGTTGGCGGCCCGGATGGCGTTCTTGATCGCGTAGCGGGTGGAGGAGCCGTGGGCTTTGAGGATATGGCCGTTGAGGCCCAGCAGCGGAGCTCCGCCGTAACGCTCGGGATTGATGCGTTCTTTGAGGGCGTTGAACGCGCCTTTGGAGAGCAGGGCGCCGGTCGCGCGCAGGGGGTTGGCCTGAAGCTCTTCCTTGAGCATACTGGAGAAAAACTTCACGAGCGACTCCCAGCTCTTGAGCATGATGTTGCCGACGAAGCCATCGCACACGACGACGTCGACATGTTCGGCGAAAACGTGGAAGCCCTCGATGGGGCCGGCGTAATTGACGACGTCACCGACGCGGCGGAGGAGGTCGTGGGTTTCGGTGATGAGGGCATTGCCCTTACCCTCTTCGGTGCCGATGGTCATCAGGCCGACCCGGGGAGATTTGATGCCCAGCATGACGCGGCAATAATGGCTGCCCATAATCGCGTTGTGGACGAGGTGTTCCGCCTTGGCTTCGGGATTGGCGCCGGCGTCGATCAGGACGAAGTGCCCGCCCTGACGCGGGCAGATCGCGGCCAAAGCGGGCCGGGCGACGCCCTCCATGGTGCGAAGTCGCAGCGTGCCGCCGGCCATGAGAGCTCCGGTGTTGCCACAGCTGACGACGACACCGGCTTCGCGGTTTTTCACGAGCTCGATGGCGCGGACCATCGAGGAGTCTTTCTTTTTCTTCAGCGCGTTGAGGGGCTTGTCGTCCATCGTCACGACTTCGGACGCGTGAAAAACGGAAAGCCTCTGCTCTTGGGCGAGACCGGCGAGCGCGATGAGGGGATTGAGCTCGGCCTCGTGGCCGACGAGCGTGATCGGGTTGAGCGCTGGATACTGATGCAAGGCCAGCTTGACGGCAGCAACTACCTCGGCCGGACCGAGGTCGCCGCCCATGGCGTCAACTGCTATGCGCCCGCTGGCGCCGGACGTATTAACCATCGCGGGGATGGCAGATGAAATCTAAACGGACGAGGTCAGACCTCGACGTTGAGGACCTGGCGTCCGCGATACATCCCGTTCTTGGGGTTCACCCGATGGGAGCGGAAGAGGGTGCCATCAGTCGGGTCTTTTGCAAACTCGGGAGCGATGAAAGCGTTGGCTGCGCGACGGTTAGCGCTGCGGCGTTTGGATTGTTTGCGTTTCGGATTGGCCATGGGAGGGAGTTAATTTGAGTGCGTGGGCTGCCTAAACAGCACCCGCAGGATTTGTGAAAAGGTCGGAGTAAAGAGCGGGCGAATGGCGCGTCAAGCGCGATCATCGCCTCGGCTCAGAGGTAAAACACGACGGCGAGCACGGCGGCGAGGGCGAGACGATAATAGGCGAAGGCCGCGAGACCGTGGCGAGTGAGCCACTGGACGAGAAAGCGCACGCAGATGGCGGCCGTAAGGGCGGCGATGGCGGCGCCCAGCAAAGTGTGGGACCAGCCGAACACTTGGATCATGGCGGCCCCGCTCTTGTAGCTCTTGAAAATCGTGGCGGCGCTCAAGGTGACGAAGCCGAGCAAGAAGCTGAATTCCGCGGCGCGGCGCGGATCGAGGCCGGCAAAATATCCGCCGACGATCGTGGTCATCGAACGACTGGTGCCGGGCCACATCGCTACACACTGGAGGGCACCGATGGCGGCGGCTCCGCGTGGCGTGAGATCCACGAAGTCGGCGCGAGCGGGCGTGAGTACGGCACGACGACGGCGCCAGAATTCGGCGTAGAGCATGAGGAAGGCGCCGGCGATTTGCGCGATAATGACTGCGCCGACGGAGAAGACGTTCCGGTTGATCCAATCGTGTGCGAGCAGGCCGAGCACGACGGTGGGGATGAAGGCGATGAGGATATTAAAGAGGAGGCGAAGTCCGGCGGGGTCGCGGCCGAGTAGTCCCAGCAGCATCGACATGAGCGGGGTCCAGTAGAGCAATGCGACGGCGGCGATCGCTCCGAACTGGATGACGACGGTGTAGGTGTCGGCGGCGAGTTTGAGTGTGAGCGGCACGCCCTCGGGGTGCCGGGGTGAGGGTTTTTTATGCCAGAGCGGCTGACCGTCGCTGGAGGTGAGAGGCTGGGCGGATTCGAGGTGGAGCAGGCGCGTCGCGATGATGAGGTGGCCGGTGGAGGAGATGGGCAAAAATTCGGTGACGCCCTCGACCACACCCAAAATGATGGCATCGACGACGTTCAACTCGGCGATGGGGGCGGGGGCGGAGACGGGAGCGAGGGCGGCCGATTTTGATTGGCCCGAGGCGAACGGTAAAATGGTGAGGACGAGGAGAAAAATGACTTTTCGCACGGGGCGTTGGTTTCAGTTTCGGAGAAGTGCTGCAAATTTATTTGCGGAGTGCCGTCGCGCGGCCTCACTCAGCGCGCATGCCCACACTTGCCGCCCTCACAACCCAACTCGCCGCCGGTGCTCACCTGGGATTGACGGACGTGGAAGCGGCGGCGGCGGCCCTCGCTGCGACGGAGGCCCCCGATGAGGAGAAGGGCGCTTTTCTATTGGCGCTGGCGGCCAAGGGTGAAACGGCGGAGGAAGTCGCGGCATTTGCGACGGCGTTTCGCGCGCGGGCGATCAATCCGGGCGTCGAGGCTTGGGCGGACCGGGCGATCGACATCGTGGGCACGGGTGGGGATCACGCCGGCGGTTTTAATATTTCCAGCCTGGTCGTGCTGACGCTGGCGAGCGCGGGTGTGACGGTGATGAAGCACGGCAATCGCGGGATCACCTCGAAGTGTGGCAGCGCGGATCTGCTGGCGGCGTTGGGCGTAAATCTCGAAGCGCCAGCTGAGCAACTGCGGCGGGCGCTGGACGAGCTGGGGTTCGTTTTTTTCTTCGCGCCGGCGTATCACCCAACGTTCAAGAACATCGGGCCGGTGCGCAAGATGCTGGCGGCGCGCGGGCAGCGGACGGTATTCAATATTCTTGGACCGCTGATTAATCCCGGGCGGCCGGCGCACGTGTTGCTCGGAGTCTATGCGGAACCCTGGGTGGCGAAGCTGGCAGCGGCCCTCGACTCGCTCGGGGCGCAGGCGGGGCTGGTGGCGCACGGCGTGATCAGGCCGGGCCACGGTATCGACGAACTGACGACGGCGACGGCGAACTGCGTGCAGGGGTGCGGACGTTTGCGTGAAGTGTGCGGGGTGTGGCGGGCTGAGGAGCATGGGCTCGCGGCGTCGCCGTTTGCGGAACTCCAAGGCGGCGATTTGGCAGAGAACGTGGCGATCGTTGACGCATTGCTCGCGGGGCGGGGGGCGAGGGGATTAGTGGATACGATCGCGCTTAACGCCGCAGTGGCGATGTGGATTGTCGGCAAGGTCGCGACCGTCCGCGAGGGTATTGAACCGGCGCGCGAACTTCTGCTCGGGGGAGCGGTGCGGAATAAAATCGCGGCGACGCGGGAATTTTATCGTTCATGAGCCGGAAATATTTTGGTACCGACGGGGTGCGCGGACCGTATGGTGGGCCCGTGATCAACGAGGAATTTGCGGCGCGCCTCGCGTACGCGGCGGCCATTTGGGCGCGCGGAGTGTCGGGTGGTGGCGTGGTGGCGGTGTTGATGGGGCGCGATACGCGCGGGTCCGGCGTGGCGCTGGAGGCGGCGGTGGCGCGCGGGTTGCGGGCGGGTGGGGCGGAGCCGATTTCGCTCGGGGTCTTGCCGACGCCGGCGGTGGCGCGGGCGGTGCGCGAGTCCGCGGCGCGGCTAGGGGTGGTGATCACAGCCTCGCACAATCCGGCGGCGGACAATGGCATTAAGTTTTTCGGCGCGAGCGGTGTGAAATTGACCGACGAGGAAGAGGCGATCATCGAGAGCTATCTCGGCGCGCCCATCCCGGAGTGGGCAGGTGAAGCGGTGGCAGAAAACCGGGCGGTGGCGGGCTACATTGTAGCGGCGCAGGCATTACTGCCGGTGGGTGCGCTCGCGGGATGGCGGGTGGTTCTGGATACGGCGAATGGTGCGACGTGCGGGACGAGTCCGGTGGTGTTGCGGGGATTAGGTGCGGAGGTGATCGGCATCGGCGACGCGCCGGATGGGACGAACATCAATGCCGGTGTGGGCAGCGAACATCCGGAACCGCTCGCGGAGAAAGTGCGCGTGACGGGTGCCCGGTTGGGCATTGCGCATGATGGCGACGGGGATCGGTGCGTGTTGTGCGATGAGCGCGGAGACGTGCTGGATGGCGACGAGATTTTGACGATCCTCGCAACGCACGCGCTGTCGTTGGGGCGGTTGGCGAAGAACACGCTCGTCGTGACGGTGCAGAGTAATCTCGGGGTTGATGCGGCGCTGAAGGCGGCGGGTGGTCGGGTGGTGCGCACGTCGGTGGGCGATCGCTACGTGATTGCGCGGATGGTGGCCGAAGGGGCGACGCTCGGGGGCGAGTCCAGCGGACATATTATCTGCGCAAACGTTTCGCCGACGGGGGATGGGTTGGTGGCCGCCTTGATGGTCATCGAAGTGATGTTGGCGACCGGCCAGCCGCTGTCGGTATTGCGACGGGTGATGACTAAATTTCCGCAGCTGACGGCGGCTCTCACGGTGAAGGAGAAGCCGCCGCTGGAGTCGCTGCCGGCGGTGATGGCGGCGATCGCTGCGCTCGAGGCCGAACTCGGCGCGCAAGGGCGGGTGCTGGTGCGTTACTCCGGGACCGAGGCGAAACTGCGATTGCTCGTCGAGGGTCCGACCGATGCGGTGGTGCGCGGTGGTTTGGCGCGGATCGCGGCGGCGGTGCGGAGTGAGCTGACGGTGCTGTAACGATTCTGCGCTGGTGGCGTCCGTGGCGACGACGGAGTCTGGCGTTGACCGCGAAGGATGCGGAGCGTTCGCTTTGCGCCTTTATGCCCGAAGTTCCCGTCACCTCGCTCGACCCCCGCCACCAAAAGCTGATCGAAAATGCCCGCGTGGCGATTGATCGCGGTAATCTCGACTACACGCTCGAGGTCACTGCGCAGGTGTTGAAGGTGGCTCCGGGCTGCCTGCCGGTGCGCAAACTCCAGCGCGTCGCGCAGCTCAAACAGGTCAAAGGCAAGGGTGGTTTCCTATCGAAAACTCTGAGCGGAATTTCCAGTGCGCCGTTCATGTTCGGTGGCGGGAAGAAGGATCCCGCGAAACAGCTGGAAACTGCGGAAGGGTTGCTGGCCAAGGATCCGCACAATGTCGCGGCGCTCAGAATGATGGCGGAGGCGGCGGGCGGGTTGGGTTTGCTTGAAACGGTGGCCTTTGCGCTCGACGCGGTGCGCGAGTTGGAGCCGGGTAATCGCGCCAATCTCATCGCGCTGGGCGAAGCGTGGCTGGCGGCGGGAAAACCCGCGGAGGCGCTCAAGGTCGCGGATGAAATTTTGGTGGCGAAGCCCATGGACGCAGATGCGCAAACGCTCATGCGCAAGGCGTCGATCGCGCAAACGATGACGAAGGGAAATTGGGAGGGGCAGGGTTCTTTCCGCGACAAACTCAAGGACGAGGCTCAGGCCGTGATGCTCGAACAAGCGGCGAAGGTCGTCGCTTCCGGTGACATGACGCAGCGTTTGCTGGACGAGGCGCTCGGGCTCGTCGCGAAGGAGCCGACCAATCTCAACCACTACCGAACGATTGCGCAGGCCTACCAAAAGCTCGGCAATGTGGAGGAGACGCTGGCGTGGGTACGCAAGGCGCGCCAAGTGCCGGGCGGTGGCGCGGACTCTGCGCTGGAGAAGCAGGAGACTGACCTCGCGACGACGGTCATCGAGAAACACTTGAAAGCGGCGGAGGCCGCGTTGGCGGCGGCACCGCATGATCCGGCGGCGAAAGCCAAGATGGACGCGGCGCGCGCGGAACTCGCGGACTTCAAGCTCACCGAGTCGAAGCGTTACGTGGAGCGTTACCCGAATGACCACGAGGCGCGTTACAAGCTCGGCGGGTTGCTGTTGGAACTAGGACAGACGGACAGCGCGATCGGCCAGTTTCAGCAGGCACAGAAGGGACCGCAGGTGCGCGTCGCATCGTTGGTTGGTCTCGGGCGTTGCTTTAAGGCGAAGAAGCTTTTCGATCTCGCGATCGCCCAGCTCACCGCGGCGAAGAAAGAGCTGGCGCAAATGGACGACACCAAGAAGGACGTGATTTACGAACTCGGCCTGTGCTTCGAACTGATGGGCAAGGCGGACGCAGCGATCGGGGAGTTTAAGGAAATCTACAGTGAGGACATCGGGTTCCGCGACGTGGCGGACAAGATCAACGCGTTTTACTCGAAGTGAAGTGGGGCCGGTGGGTGGCTGGCCCAGCTTGAAACGCGCACACCCGAGTGCCGAACGGTTCGAGCGGAGACCACCCTGCTTACAATCCTATGAAAAAAAAACGACCCCTCCTCGTGGTTGGCGCGTGTGCGCTGGCTGCTCTCGCGCCGGCGCGCGCCGATCAAAAAACGAAGACGCTGGATATTTACTGGGTTGATTCCGAAGGTGGAGGCTCGACGTTGATGGTGACGCCGGCCGGTGAAGGCGTGCTGATCGACACGGGAAATCCGGGTGGGCGCGATCCCGGTCGGATCATCGAGGCGGCGAAGGCGGCGGGATTGGCGAAAATCGATTACGTGCTGCTGACGCATTTTCATGGGGATCATTTTGGCGGCGGGGCGGAGGTGGCGCAGGTGTTGCCGTTCGGCACCATTTTCCAGCGGGCGATTCCGGCGGGTGATCCGGATGGACGTGCGCAGTCTTCCTTTCAGGTGCAGATCAAGGGCTGGAAAGAAATCGCGGCGAAACGTGAGTCGCTGGCGCCAGGGGTGAGTATCCCGCTGAAGTCGGGTGGAGCCGGCGCGCCGAAGATCGAACTGCGTTGTCTGGCGGCGGATCAAAAATTTGTCGAACCAACCGCGGCTCAGGCGAAGGTGAAAAATCCGCTGGCGGGCAGTGGTGCGGCGAAACCGGTCGATACGAGTGACAATGCGAACAGTGCGGTTTTCCTGCTGTCGTTTGGTGCGTTTCGTTTTTTTGACGGCGGCGATCTGACGTGGAATCTCGAGGAGAAATTGGTGTCGCCGGTGAATCTCCCGGGGGTGGTGGATGTGTATCAAACGAATCATCACGGGCTCGGGGTGAGCAATAATCCGATCCTCGTGCAGAGTTTGGCGCCGACAGTGGTGGTGATGAACAACGGCCCGCAAAAGGGCGGCGAAGCGGCGAGCTTCGCGGCCATCAAGTCGGCGAAGTCGGTGCAGGCGACCTATCAGCTGCACGAGAGTTTCAAGTCGCCGGCGGACAACGTCGCCGCGGAGTTCATTGCGAACCGGGGAAATCGGGTCGGTGCCGAGGCGGCGAAGTGCGAGGCGAATGTGATCAAGCTGTCGGTGGCACCGGATGGAAAGAGTTACACGGTCTCGGTGCCGAGCGCGGGGCATTCCCGATCGTATCGGACGAAAGGGATGTGACGAGGGGCTGAAGTCGGCGCGCGGGGACGGATTTTTTGACCACGGAGAGCGCGGATTAATACGGGTAAAGACCGGAGAGATTGAAGCGGTGGAGAGGGAGCATCGAAGTCCTGGTCGGCCGTTGCATCTGTCGTTATTTTTTTGGAATTGCTCGGGGAGAACGCTCGGCGAGCCAGACGGCGATGCCCAAGAGGGTGGCGCTGATGGCGAGGCGGACCCAGTCGGCGGATTCTCCGAAGACGACAACGGAGACGGCGACGGCGAGAGGAATTTTGGCGTTGTTCATCGCGGCGAGGGTGCCGGCGGTGACGCGCGTCGCGCCGAGATTCCAGAGGAAGAAACCGAGCCCGGAGGCGATGAGGCCGAGGTAGAGGAGGACGAGGAGCTGGGGTGTCTTGAGATCGACGGAGATGTCGCGCGTGAACGTCGCGGCGAGCGCGATGACGAAGGCACCGGCGTAGAGGAGGCCGAAGACGTCGCGGTCGCGGAGGGCGGGCTGTTGGACGCGGAGACGGCGGTAGAGGATTTGGCCGAGGGCGAAGGCGAAGTTGGAGAGTTGGATGAGCGCGACGCCAGTGAACGTGCCCGCGGTGGGCACGGTCTTGACGACGATGGCGGCACCGCCGAGGACGGCGAGGAGCGCGGCGAAGAGCGCGCGGACACGGAGCGTGCGGTCGAAGGTGTCGGCGAGGAGCGTGACGAAAAGGGGGGTCGTGAGCGTGAGCAGCGCGACTTCGTGGCTTTTCAGGAAGCGGAAGCTCTCGTTGTAGGCGAGATACATGAGGCCGAACTGCACTGCGCCGATGCCGGTGAGCGCGAGGGCGGTGCGCGGGGCGAGTCCGCGGAGGCGGAGAAACGGGAGGAAGACGAGCAGCGCTAGGCCGAGGCGCGTGGCGGAGAGGAAGGTGCCGTCGAGGCCGCTCCCGGAGAGGTGCTTGATGAGGCCGAAGGAGCAGGCCCAGAGGAGAGAGACGAGGAGGAGGAGGGGCATGGCGGTGAATTGCCGGAATAGCGCTGCCCTAACTTTTAGGTATTCGTACGAGGCGAAGGGTGCGTTCGGGATCGCCGAGAAATCGGGTCGTATCGCCGCTGACGTCAGCCCGTGGTTTTTTTGTTCGGTCGCTGACGTTGTGGACGGTCGTGCGTACAGGCCGAGAAAAGGAAGGGAGGAAATCGAACAAGACGATCTGAGGCGGGCGCCTCCGTCGCGCGACGACAGAGCGAAAAAGCGCGAACGTCGTCATACTCGAAAAATGGCCCCGAGCTTTTTACCCAGCAGCAGGCTCATGCCGACGATAGTGATGCCGAGGAATGCCATCGCCCACACGCCGAGGGAGCTGGCGAGGAATTTGCCGTCGCCGAGCAAGGGGAAGAGTTCCATGATCGCTTTCGTGATGGGGTAATAAATTTGTTTTTGGGCGAGGATGAGGGAGTCACTCACCTCCAACATCGCGAAGGCGAAGGCGAGGAGGCCGCCGGCGATGAGGTTGGCGGCAATGAGCGGGAGCGTGATTTTGACCAGCGATTTGAGAGGCGGGCAGCCGAGGTTTTGGGCGGCTTCTTCGAGGGTTTCGCTCGTCTGTTGGAAGCCAGCAACGGCGGAGCGCACGACGTAGGGGAGGCGGCGGACGGAGTAGGCGATAATGAGCAGAATCGTGGGATCGCGGACGGGGTTGAGGAACGAGAAGAATTTTCCTTCCTGTGACATGGCGAGGTAACCGAACGCGAGGACGAGGCCAGGGACGGCGAGCGGGAGCATCGCGAGGAAGTCGAGGATTTGGCGGCCGGCGAGTTTTGAGCGGACGATGACGTAGGCGATGGCGATGCCGAGGACGAGGTCGATGAGCGTGGCGATGCTCGCGAACTTCAGGCTGTTGGCGATGGCGGGGACGGTGAGGTCGTGGCCGAGGGCGAGGGCGAAGTTGTAGAGGGTGTAGGCTTGCGGGAGGAGGGTGCCATACCAGTCGCGCGAGAAGGCGACGAGTATCACGCCGAGGTGCGGGAGCACGGCGACAAGGGTCACGCCGGCGAAAAAGGTGGTGCAGGCCCAAGCGGCGGGGCGGGGCAGGGCGCGCGGTCCGCCTGAGCTGGTGGCCTTGGCCATCATGGCGTGGCCGGCGCGGCCGAAGAGGCCTTTGCCGATGGCGTAGAGTGTGACGGAGGCGGCGAGCAGCACGGCGACGAGGGCGAAGGGGAACGGGTTGCCGCCAATGTCTTTGAGGCCGTAAAAAATTTGGACGCTGGTGACTTGCGCGTAGTCGAAGACGAGGGGCGTGCCGAGTTCCGTGAAGGCCCAGATGAAGACGATGGTGCCGCCGGCGAAGAGGCCGGGCATAATGAGCGGCAGCGTGATTTTCCGAAAACGGCGGAAGCCGGTGCAGCCGAGATTTTGCGCGGCTTCCTCCATCGCGGGGTCAATGTTGGCGAGGGCGGCGACGGCGTTGAGGTAAATGATGGGGTAGAGCGAGAGGGCCTCGACGATGGCGACGCCCCAGAATTGGTTCGTCGCAAACCAGTCGATCGTGGCACCGGGAGCGAGCAGGCCGAGCTGGCTGAGCAGGGCATTGAGGGCGCCGTATTGTCCGAACATTTGTTTAATGCCGATGGCGCCGACGAAGGGCGGCAGGATCATCGGGATGAGGACGAGGGAGCCGAGGAGACCTTTTAACGGGAAGCGGAAGCGGTCGCTGATGAACGCGAGAGGGAGGGCGATGAGGAGGGCGAGGGTGGTGGCGGCGCAGGCGAGGAAAAAGGAATTGCGCAGGCCGCCGAGATACGTGGGGTCGGAGAGAACTGCGGTCAGGTAGGCGAAGGTGAGGTGGCCGTCGGCGTCGACGAAGCCGCCTTTGAGGATTTGGAAAATCGGCCAGAGGAAAAACGCGCCGAAAAATACGGCGGTGAGAGCGAACACGAGCCGCGCAAACGACGGAGACATGAGGGCGCAGTGTGCGTGGCGCGTGATCGGGCGGGCAAGTGGGAAAGGCGCGGCGCGGCGTAAGTTTTGGCTGGCTGCGCGGCGCGGCGATGGCGAACACTGCCCGCCTATCTGATGAAGAACGCCTCACTCGTTTTGCTGTTAGCCACCCTCGCTGCCCGTCTCGCGGCCCAGGTCACTGAGACGCCGGAGACCATCGCGCCCGGGGAATTTCTCGTACGGATGGACGCGATCTCACTCGCGTTTAACCGAGATGATTCGGGGCCGAACAGGTTCAGTGCGTTGGGGCTGGCGACGACGATTTTGTCCACGGGTATCACGAAGGATGTGGATGCGCAGATCGGAATGCAGTTCTTCCTGCGGCAAACGTATGAGTTTCGCGGCGCGAGTGAGCGGCGGTCGGGTTTGGGCGATGTGACCCTGCGGACGAAGTGGACGTATTGGCGCAACGCGCAGCTCGGGGCCGCGGCGGCGGTGATTCCCTATGTCAAGGTGCCGACGAGCACGGGAGGAGTCGGCAACGACCATGTGGAGGGCGGGGTGATTTTTCCGTGGGCGATGTCGCTCGGGGTGGGCACGGCGGCAGGTGCGATGGCGTCGTGGGACGTGGTGCGGAATGATGCCAACAACGGCTACGACTCACGGTGGTTGATGAGTGGCTTTTTGCGGCAGCACATCGTCGGTCCGCTGGGGGTGTATGCCGAAGCGACGCTGGGCGTCTCGTCGTCGACGTTATCCAGTTTTGCGGGCGGCCTCGGCGCGGGAGCGACCTGGGATGTGTCGAAGCGTTTACAGTTCGACTACGGGGTAAGCCGCGGGCTTGGGAGCCGCGCGACGGATTGGCTACACGGGCTGCGAGTGCGGTGGTCGTTTTGATCCCGCCTTAGCGACGGCGCCGATCGGATCCTCATTCGCCTGTCACGATGAGCGTAACAGGTCAGCCGGCCGCCGACAAAAGATCGGCCTTGGGATCATCTTAAACGCAGCCAGGAATTAAGTGAAGGACGGTCCGAGTCCGGTGATGCGTTTGCCGGAGATTTTTCCGGGACCGGCATTTTCGCTGAGCCGTTTGATTTCCTCGAATTGTTTTTGCGTGATGAGGCGGCGGGGGACGCGTTTTTCGGCTTCGTAGACGAGGCGTTCCCGGTCCTCATTGCTGGGTGTGTGGGGTAGCCACGACGTGTGATGGCCCTGGTGGCGGGTCCACTCGATGTTGCCGCCATGGACATCGGCATTGATCTGATATTTTCCCTCGACGGGATCGCGGTGCCACCAACCAAACGTGATACTCATGCGGGGAGTCAGACGGATTGCGGCGTCGGCCTGCAAGGAGGGACTCTGCGCAACG
>CAMCHO010000084.1 GCA_945874455.1 Opitutus sp. GAS368
GCACAACTCCGCCCACGCCACCTCGCGGTTCGCCGCCTGCGAACGCTCGCGTTGACACCTCACCTCGACCCCCGTCGGTCCGTGCCGCAGCCACACGGTGCTGCTGGTTTTGTTGATTTTCTGCCCGCCCGGCCCCGCCCCGCGCACGAACTTCTCCTCCACGTCCGCCGACCGCACCCCGAGGACCTTGAGCCTTTCTTCAATTTGGGTTGGTAAAGCCATCGGCGTCTCGTTTGCTCTTAGGGAAACTATTCTTCGCTTCCCGAGTCAAACGCCGCCGACTCCCTCTACGCTTTCTCCTCTCCTCGCACTCGCACGTTCACTTTCACTCTCACTCTCACTTTCACTCTCACTCTCACTTTCACTCTCACTTTCCCCACCCTCATGCTCAACGGTCCCGCTTGGTCCCAGAAACTCCGCGCTGAAATTGGCAAAGCCGTCATCGGTCAGGACGCCGCTGTCGAGCGGTTGCTCGTCGCCCTCCTCGCCAACGGCCACGTCCTCCTCGAAGGCATGCCCGGCCTCGCGAAGACGCTCCTCATCCGCTCCCTCGGCACCGCTCTCGGCGTCCACTTCGAACGCGTCCAGTTCACCCCCGACCTCCTCCCGAGCGACGTCACGGGCACCATGATCTTTCAGCCGAAGACCGGCGAGTTCACCCCCCACCGCGGCCCCATCTTCGCCAACCTCGTCCTCGCCGACGAAATCAACCGCGCCCCCGCCAAGGTCCAATCCGCCCTCCTCGAAGCCATGCAGGAGCGGCAAGTGACCATCGGCGGGCAAACCATCCAACTGCCCAAGCCGTTTTTCGTGATGGCCACCCAAAACCCCGTCGAGCAAGAGGGCACGTACCCGCTCCCCGAGGCCCAGACGGACCGTTTCCTCTTCAAACTCATCGTCGACTACCCCTCCGCCGACGAAGAATCCCAAATGATGCAACGTTGGGGTCAGGTCACAAAACAACCCTCGCTCGTCGCTGCGTCCAGCGGCGAAGAACTGCTCGCCCTCCGCGCCGAGGTCGACCGCATTCACCTTTCGCCCGCAGTCCAGGGCTACATTCTCGCGCTCGTCCGCGGCACCCGTGCTCTGGCCGAAAAGGGCGGCTCCGGTAAACGCTACCTCAACTTCGGCGCTTCGCCCCGCGCCTCCCTCGCCCTCTACCAAGCCGGTCGCGCCCTCGCCTGGCTCCGCGGACTCGACTACCTCTCCCCATCCCTCGTGCAGGAACTCGCCCCCGACGTCCTCCGACACCGCATCGGCCTCACCTACGAAGCCGAAGCCGAGGAAATCACCGCCGACAAAATCGTCGCCCAAGTCCTCGAGCGCACCCCCGTCCCCACCACCGCCTAATCTTTCTCTTTCCTCTTTCTCTTAATCTTTCTCCCCCTTCCCGTTTCGCCCTCCCCCGTCCGCCCACCCTTTTGGCCTTCCTCTCACCAACTCCCGCTGCCTCCGCCACCGCGCCCACCTCGTCGCCGCTGGCCCTCCTGCGCCAACTCGAATGGCGCGTCCGCCACGCCGTGGAAAACGTCCTCAGCGGCGAATACCGCTCGGCCTTTCGCGGCCGCGGCATGGAGTTCGACCAAGTCGTCAAATACGAGTTCGGCGACGACGTCCGCGATATCGATTGGAACGTCACCGCGCGCCTCGGCGAAGCCTACCGCAAGAAATTCGTCGAAGAGCGCGAGGTCACCGTGCTCGTCGTCTTCGAAGATTCCCCCTCACTTTCCTTCGGCTCTGGCGCCCAATCCAAACGCGAAGCCCTCCTCGAACTCGCCGGTCTCGTCATGCTGCTCGGCGCCGTCAACCGCGACCGCGTCGGCTTCGTCTACGCTGGCCCCGAGGGGAAAATCGTTCGCGAGCCCGTCCGCGGTCGCGGCCAGATCATGCACGCCGCCGCCTCGCTCCTCGCCCAGCCCGCACCTGCGCCCACCGATCCCGCGCCGGAGATGCCGTGGCGTTTCCTCGCTCGCGCCGCCCCGAAACACAGCGTCCTGCTCTGGCTCAGCGATTTTCCCCCGCGCGCTTTGCCCGAGGGGTGGACCGTTCTCCAACGCCGCTACCAAACCATGGGCTTCCGCGTCGACGATCCGTGGGAGCGCTCGCTCCCGGACGGCGAATCGTTCGCCGCCTACGATCCCACGACCGGCCGCCTCGTCACCCTCGACGGTAACTCCGCCGAACGCGCCGCGCATGCCACGTGGGGCCGCCAACGCGAGGACGCCTGGACGACGCTCTTCCCCGACGCCCTGAGCCGCCTCGTCGTCGGCACCGAACACAATCGTCTCGATGCCCTCGTGCGTTTCTTCCACGCCCGGATGAAAGCGGGCACCCGCCGATGAGCCCGCATCGCCTCATTCTTCCCGTGACTGCGAACGCCAGCGAGGGGTCCGCTCCCGCCCCCGTCTCCCGAAGCCGCGAGCGCCAGCGAGTGGTCCGTCCTCTCTCCCCCTCATGGGCCACCTAACATTCCACGATCCGCTCTGGCTCCTCGCCCTCCTCGCGTTGCCCTTGATCAGCTGGCTGCGCGGTCGCCGCAGCGTCCCCGTCTTGCTCGTGCCCTTTGCCGCCGCCTGGCATCGCCCCTCCCTCGCCGCTCCCTCGCGCTGGCCCGTCGGCTTGGCGCTCACCGGCCTCGTCCTCGTCGTCGTCGCCCTCGCCCGCCCCCAACGTGTCGAAGACAAACGCGAGGTCCGCTCCCAAGGCTACGATATCATGATCTCCGTCGACCTCTCCGGCTCCATGCTCGCGGAGGATTTCGAGAAAAACGGCGAACCCGTCAACCGCCTCCAGGCCATCAAGCCCATCATCCAAGCGTTTATCGAACAACGCCCCGCCGACCGCATCGGCATCGTCCTCTTCTCCGGCCGCGCCTACACCATGGCCCCGCTCACCTTCGACCACGACTGGTTGTCCCGTCAGCTCGAACGCCTCAAACTCGGTATGCTGGAAAACGGGACCGCCATCGGCGACGGCCTCGGCGTCGCCCTCACCCGCCTCGAGCAAGCTAAACGCCAAGCCGGCGGCCAACGTCAGGGCGCCTTCGTCGTCCTCATGACCGACGGCGTGAACAACAGCGGCGCCATGACCCCCGAGCAAGCCACCGCCCTCGCCAAGGCCCGCGGTATCCCCGTCTACACCATCGGTGCCGGCAAAGACGGCTACGTGCCCATGCCCGTCTTCGACGCCAACAACCGCCGCATCGGTCGTCGCATGGTGCTGTCCGACCTCGACGAAGCCGCCCTCCGCATCATCTCCGAACAGACTGGCGGAAAATTCTTCCGCGCCTCCGACATCGATACCACTGAAGCCGCCTTCAAGGCCATCGACCGCGCGCAGAAAATCGAATTCCAGTCCAAGAGCTACCTCGTCACCACCGAACTCTTCTGGTGGCTCGCCGCCCCCGGCCTCGCCGCTCTCGCCCTCGCCGCTCTCGCCGCCCGCCCCATTTTGCGCAAGGAGGCCTTCGCATGAACACCCCACTCGCCCTCGTTAGCCCACTTCGAGAGCAGCGGCGCACGCCCTACCGACACCCGTGTCCGCCGTCATCTGTTCCTACTTTGGTCCTTGGTCATTGGTCCTCGGTCCTTCCCTTCGTCCCATGACCTTCGCCACGCCCGAACTGCTCTGGCTCCTCCTCGCCCCCGTCGCACTCCTCGTCTGGGAGCTCACCCACCGCCGTCGCACCGCCAAGCTCACGCGCCCGAAAATCCTCCGCGCCGAAGCCGGTGCGAATTCCCTTAATCTTAAACTTTCCCCTTCAACGACCGCGAGTGCCTCACGCGTCCGTTTCTGGCTCTTTGCGGGCACGTCGCTCGCGGTTTTCGCCCTCGCCCGTCCACAATACGGTCGGCTCGAAGAACCCGTCTTCGACCAGTCCCGCGAAATCCTCCTCGCGATCGATCTCTCGCGTTCGATGCTGGCGCCCGACGTCAAACCCTCGCGCCTCGAACGCGCCAAGCTCCTCATCCAATCCCTCCTCGAAAAACTCGAGGGCGAGCGCGTCGGCCTCGTCGTCTTTGCCGGCACCGCCTTTCTCCAAAGCCCACTCAGCGCCGATTACGAAATTCTCCGCGAATTCCTCCCCGCCTTGGGTCCCGATTATCTCCCGCAGGGCGGCTCCAACTACGGCGCCCTCCTCGACGCCTCCCTCCAGGCCTTCAGCCACACCAACGCTGCCGACCGCTTCCTCATGATTCTGAGCGACGGCGAGGCCACCGACGACGATTGGAAAAAACGCGTCGAAGAACTGAAAAAGAAAAACATCCGCGTCCTCGGCCTCGGCGTCGGCACGCTCGGTGGCGCGATGCTGCCCGACGGCACCGGCGGCTTCGTCAAAGACGAACGCGGCGCCGTCGTCCTCTCGAAACTCGAAACCGGCACACTCCAAGAACTCGCCGCCGCCACCGGCGGAGTTTACCGCGACGCCAGCGGCTGGCTCGACCTCGCCGGCCTCGTCAAAGAAACCGTCGAAGCGGGCCGCAAGGGACAGTTCCTCGAGAAGAACACCATCCGCCTCGCCGAACGTTTCCAGTGGCCCCTCGCACTCGGACTCTGGTGTCTCCTCGTGAGTTTCTACTCCGAATTCCCCGTCCGCCCCCGCCCCCGCGACCTCAAGCTCACCCCTCACATCAAACCCCCGACGCCCTCCTCTGCCCCGCGCCCGCTCACCGCGACCTTGGTTTCACTCGCGTTCTGCTCCTTGGTCATTGGACCTTGGGCCTCAGGCATTACCCCCGCCAAGCCCGCCGCGTCAGCTCCCGCCTCTCCCGCCGACACGCCCCCCCCCGCCTCCGAAGCTCTCGCCAAAATCATCGGTCGCGTCGCCGCCGCCGAATCCCGCACCGCCCGCGACTGGGCCGAACTCGGCCGCGAAACCGTCACGTGGGGCGGCCGCCTCCAATCCGAACAACAACCCATCCCCGAGGGCCCCGTCCGCGACGCCCTCGCCGCCGTCGACGCCGGCGCGAAACTCGACGCGAAAACCGCCGACTGGCCTAAGCTCCGCGAGGAACTCACCGCCCTCCTGAAAAAATCCGAAGAGCAAAAACAGGATCAACAAAAGCAGGACGACAAAGATCAACAGGACCAGAAGGAAAAACAGGATCAAAAAGACCAAGATCAGAAAAATCAGGATCAGAAAAAGTCCGACAAACAGGACCCATCCAAAGACTCAAAAGACCCTCAGCAGGAAAAATCCGACGAACAAAAAAAGCAGGACCAACCACCGCAGGACAAAGACGACAAAGATAAGCAGGGCGAGTCCGCGTTCGGCGACATGAAGAAAAACGAACCGCCGCCCCCGCCTCCGCCCGAAGACCCCGGCACCCAAAAAGTCGGCGGCACCCCCGAGAAAAAAGAATCCGAGCAACAGCCCGCCGACCCTTCCCTCGCGCTCCCGCTCCAAAAACTCGAACAGCTCCGCAATCAAGATTCTCCCGCCCACCTCTTTCAAATCATGGAGGGCGAAAAAAAGCCCGCCACGAAAACCAAGGGTAAGGATTGGTAACGCCCATGCGCCTCCCACTCGTTCTCATTCTCTTTCTCGTTCTCCGCTGCCTCCCTGTCGGCGCGCTGGCCCAAGCCGTCCGCTGGGAACCTTCCGACGCCGACCCCGCCGAACTGATTCTTATTTTCGAAAACTGCTCGCCCAATGGCGAACCCCGCCTCCCCGCCATCGAGGGCGTCCAGGCCGACCGCACCGGCCAAGGCACGCGCACGGAGTTCAATAATTTCCGCCGCACCGATTACGTGCAGCTCACCTACCGCCTCCGCACGCGCTCAAACACGCCCGTCACCATTCCCGCCTTCGACGTCAAAACCGACAAAGGCGATCTCCGCGTGCCCGCTTTCAAGACCGCCGGGGCCGCCCGCAATGCGTCCCTCGACTCCGCGGCCTCTTCGCAACTCGTCCCCGGCAACACCACCCTCTGGGCCGGCGAGGTCTTCCCGCTCCTCTACACACTCGACGTCAACCGCCGTAATTTCAGCCAGCTCGAAACCAACCCCGATTGGAGCGCCAGCCCCCTCGTCGCTGAAGACTGGTCCAAACCTGAACCCGGTGAACGCGTCATCAACGGCGAAGCCAAACTCAACATCGTCTACCGCACCCGCGCCTACGCCAAGAGTCCCGGCCCCCTCGCGCTGAACCCCGTCACCCAAATCGTCCGCCTCCAAACCGGCAGCATCGGCTTCGGTCTCTTCCAGCAGCCGCGCCTCGAGCGCCTTTCCGTCGAGTCCGCCCGCCCCGCGCTCACCATTCGCGCCCTCCCCGCCCCCGCGCCCGGCGGCTTCGGCGGCGCCGTCGGCCAATTCAAACTCGTTTCCAAAGTCGTCCCCGAAAAAGCCGCCGTCGGCGAACCCGTCACGTGGACCCTCGAACTCAGCGGCACCGGCAACTGGCCCGACGTATCCGGTCTTCCCCAACGCGACGTCTCCAACGATTTCCAAGTCGTCCAACCCAAAGCCAAACGCACGCCTTCCGACGGCAAGCTCTTCGACGTCACCCTCGCCGAGGACGTTGTCCTCGTCCCCACCAAACCCGGCACCTACTCACTCGGCCCAGTAAATTTCGCCTACTTCGATCCCCAAACCGGCACCTACAAAAGCATCTCCGCTCCGCGCACTACCGTCACCATCACCCCGCCCGGCGCACCGCAATTTAGCGTCACTCCCGCCTCCGGAGCCCAGACCCCAGACCCGATCGCCCCAACCCGCGCCGCCTCCACCGCCGCCTCCGCTCCCGCGGCGCCAAAACCGCCCCTGACGACCCCCGCCGCTCCCGCGGGCATCCCGCGCGATCCCCTCCCCGCCACCGACACCGCGAGCGCCCCTCTCTCGAGTCAGACGCTGCTCCTCGGTCTCCTTGCTCCTGCCTCCGGTCTGCTGTTTTTCTGGACGTGGCTCGCTATCCGCCGCGCCAGACACACCGACCCGCTCCGGCCGCGCCGCGAAGCCCGCAGCCGTTTAGCCGCCACGCTCGCCCTACTGCGCACCTCCGGCGATTCGACCTCGCCACTCGCATCGCTCAACGCTCAACCGCAGCCGCAAGCGCTGCTGCTGCGCTGGCAACACGACGCGGCCATCCTGTGGCAACTAACCCACGCCGCCCCGCCCGCCTCCGCCCTTCTCACCGCTGGGGACGCGACGCCCTCGTCGCGATCCTCGCCCGCTCCCGACACTTCGGCCTGGGCCACCCTCTGGCTCGAAAGCGACCGCGCCCTCTACGGCCCCGCCTCCACGCTCCCATCCGATTGGATCGCCCGCGCTGAAGCCGCCCTCACCGCGAAACGCGTTCCCGGCTTCAACCCTCTCCGGCTCTTCCTCCCCCGCAACCTCCTCCCGTTCGCCGCGCTCCTCCTCCTCGCACTCTTCCTGCCGGCCCCCCTCCCCGCCGGGGAACCGGCCGCCGACTACACTGCTGGAAAATTCCCCGCCGCCGAAAAATCGTGGCGCGAAGCCCTCGCCAAAAATCCCACCGACTGGACGGCCCACCACAACCTCTCGCTGGCTCTTGCCCAGCAAGACAAACTGGGCGAGGCCGCCGCGCACGCCGCCGCCGCGTTCGTCCAAAATCCCAGCCACCCCGCCGTTCGCTGGCACCTCGCCCACGTATCCGAAAAAGCCGGCTATGCCCCGCCCCCGCTCGCTCCCTTCCTCCGCCCGACCGCCCAACAATCGCTCGCCCAGCTCGCCTCCCCCGCCACGTGGCAACGCCTCCTGCTCGTCGCCACGTGCCTCACCGCGCTCGCCCTCGCCGGCCTCCTCGCGCGCACCTACGGCCAGCGCTCGCGCGCCGTCGCTGTCACCGCATTCACGGTACTCCCCTTGTCTCTCCTCCTCGCCGTCGCCGCGATCGTCGGCTGGCAAACCTACGCCACGACCGCCGACGCCTCCGCCGTCGTCGCGTGGCGCGCTGGCACGCTCCGCTCGATTCCCACGGAAGCCGACACCACGCAAAAAACCACCGCCCTCCCCGCCGGCAGCGTCGCCCTCGTCACCAAATCCTTCCTCGGCTGGCAGCAACTCTCCTTCGAAAACGGCCAGACCGGCTGGGTGAGAAAAGAAGAACTCGTCCCCCTCTGGAAGTAGCGTGTGGCCTGCCCAAACGGAGCGGTACTTTCCCAGCGCCGATTCTCCCCTGCCCTCCACTCACGCCGCCTTTCTCTACCGCCATCATAGCACAGGCCTGCACGTCAAGCGCCCCCAGGAAATTCCCCGCGACACCAACGAACGCGCACCCGTAGTCATTAGCCCCTCGTCCTGAGCCCCTCGTCATTAGTCATTAGCCATCAGTCATTAGTCGTTAGCCATCAGCCATCAGTCATTATTCATTAGTCATTAGTCGTTAGCCATCAGTCATTATTCATTAGTCGTTAGCCATCAGTCATCAGTCATTAGCCATTAGACATTAGTCATTCCGCGCGCAGCGCGGCTGTCTTCCTGACCATCCTCGCCATCGACTCCTCCGCATTGAGCGACGTCACTCGCGAGACCTCCACCCACGCGAGATCCTTCGACTCGCTTGAGATCACCAACGGTTCATGCGGGTCCGCCTCGATCATAAAGCGCAGATCGTAGTGATCGTGCCCGGGCTCCGTCTTCCGCGCCGGGATCCCATGGCGGTCCACGTCAAAAATTTCCGCCCTCACCGCACGCACGTTAGCAAGCCCGCTCTCTTCGCGCGCCTCCCGCAGCGCCACCGCCAACAAATCCGGATCGCCATCCGCGTGCCCACCGAGCTGCAGCCACTTCCCCAATTTTCGATGGTGGGTCAGCAACGTCCGCGTCCGGTCCGGACTCACGATCCACGCCGATCCCGTCAAATGCCCCGGCCCACACGTCCGCTCCAAACAATCCACCTCCGCCTCCACAAACGCGATCGCGGCCGCGACCATCTCCGCTTCATGCGCATCCGCTACCCGCTCCGCATGTTTCCTGAGCAAAATCAAAACCGCGTTTCGGTGCATAAATTCTCCGTCATTTTTTCCGTTTTCCGTGTGTTCCGTGTCTTCCGTGGGCACTCCTCTGTCTTCCTTTTTCCACCCTCACCGCGTCTCGAACCACTTCGAGTCCGCCTGCACGCCCGCCGACGCCTCGATCTGCGCGAACACCTCCGGCACCGTCGCCGCCATGCGATACAGCTCCATGTTCGACGGCTTGAAAAATTTCTCCGCGAGCATCCGCTCAAACAACTTCACGAGATCGTCGTAAAACCCATCTTGATTCAAAAATACACAGGGCTTTTTCACGATATCGAGCTGCCGCAACGTGAGAATTTCCATGATTTCCTCCAGCGTGCCCCAGCCGCCCGGCAGCGTCACAAACGCGTCCGCCCGCGCCTCCATCAGCAGCTTTCGCTCCCGCATCGTCACGACACTGATGAGTTCATCCGCCTCAGCGAACGCCAGCTCGCGCACCTTCATGAATTCCGGAATCACCCCGACGACCTTGCCGCCCTTCTCCTTCACCGCCCGCGCCACCGCTCCCATCAACCCAGTCTTCCCGCCACCGTAAACAAGCCCCCACCCGCGCGCCACCAACTCATGCCCCAGCTCCGTCGCCGCCGCATAATACTTCGCATCGAGCCGGTCGCTGGAGGAACAGTAAACGCAGAGCAGTTTAGTCATGAGTGAGGGCCCCACCGATGACGACCATTCCCTCCGGACAAAAGCTCAGAATCACCTTTCACCTCAGCCATCCGTGTTTATCCGTGTTCATCCGTGGTTAAAAATCCTTCCCCCTACCTCGGCCGCCTCGCCCCGTCGCCCACGGGCCATCTCCACCTCGGCCACGCGCGCACATTTTGGCTCGCCGCCGAACGCGCCCGCGCCGCCGGCGGCGCACTCCTCCTCCGCAACGATGACCTCGACGCCCTCCGCTTCCGCCTCGATTTCGTCGCCGCCATGCTCGAGGACCTCCGCTGGCTCGGCTTCTCGTGGCGCGAACCCGTGGTCACGCAAAGCGCCAGGATGCCCCGATACCGCGCCGCCCTCGCCGCCCTCCACGCCGCCGGCCTCATCTTCCCCTGCACGCGCACACGCCGCGATGTCCTCGAAGCCGTCTCCGCTCCTCACGAATCCGCCGCCACGCCCGCCCCCGACGACGAACCCGTTTACCCGCCGCAATTCCGTCCTCCGCTCGACGCACCTCTGCCGCCGCTCGGCGCCGTCATCACCGTGAACTGGCGCTTCCGCGTCCCCGACGGCGAAGCCATTTCCTTCCACGACGCCCGCTTCGGCCCGCAACGCGCCGTCGCCGGCCGCGACTTCGGCGACTTCCTGGTCTGGCGCAAAGACGACGCCCCCAGTTACCAGCTCTCCTGCGCCGTCGACGATGCCGAGCTCGGCATCACCGAGGTCGTCCGCGGCGCCGATCTGATCCGCTCCACGTTTCGGCAACTCCTCCTCATCCGCGCCCTCGGCCACATCGCCCCCGCCTACTACCACGCCCCGCTCATGCTCGACGACCGCGGCGAGCGCCTCGCCAAACGCCACGACGCCCTCTCCCTCCGCACCCTCCGTGCACAGGGCGTGACTCCCGCCGAAATCATCGCCCCATTCCGCACCGTCGACCCCACCCCTTAACACCCCACTCGCCCTTCGTGCCGTTCTCCTCGCTCTGTGCCTCCGTCTCTCTCTGCGGTGAAAAATGATTCTCTGCCCCCGATTTTATCCGTGTTCATCCGTGTCCATCCGTGGTTAAAAAATTTCCCATGACCGTCCCCAAAATCGGCGTCCTCAATATCTCCGACCGCGCCAGCGCTGGCATCTACTCCGACGAACCCGGCCAGGCCTGCCTCGCCCTCCTGCGCGAGTGGGTCATCACCCCCTTCGAGACCGACTATAAAATCATCCCCGACGAGCGCGCCGTCATCGCAGCCGAACTCCGCCGCATGGCCGACGAATCCGGCTGCTGCCTTGTCGTCACCACCGGCGGCACCGGCCCCGCCCCCCGCGATGTCACGACCGAGGCGACGCTCGACGTAATCGAAAAAGAACTACCCGGCTTCGGTGAGCTCATGCGCGCCACCTCCCTCCGCTACGTCCCCACTGCAATCCTCTCTCGCCAAACTGCCGGCATCCGCGGCCGCACCCTCATCGTCAATCTCCCCGGGCGCCCCAAAGCCATCCGCGAAAACCTCGCAGCCGTTTTCCCGGCGATCCCCTATTGCCTCGACCTCATCGGCGGCCCGCGCCTCGAAACCAACGAGTCCGCGATGAAGGCCTTCCGTCCGAAATCCTGAGTGCCATGGGCTTTCCAGCCCATGTCAGTCCTCACTTACGCCACCGCACCACCACCCGGTTGATCGTGCGGGCCGAACAGGCAACCTGAGTGGCTCCCGTTCGTCGGACCGGCGGCATTCCTGCAGCCCGCTCGCGCCACGCCCCCGCTCACCAGCGCCCTACCGCCCCCGCGGATTCGCCCACTCCACCGGCAGCACCGACGCCGGCCCCACGATATAGACGCGGTAATAGAGCCAGAAAATCACCAACCCCAGCATCAGCAAAAAAAACAGCTCGCCCATGCCACCCCACCTCTGGCGACTGCTCCGCTGCATCCCACTCACCAGCGATCCGATCGCCGGCGCCACCACGAACCCCACCAGCGATCCGCCAAAAATCACCATCCCCATAATCGCCAGCGTCCGCAGCAAAACATCGTCGATCATCTTGGCTTTGTAACTCACCAACTCGACGCACAGATTGAGCAGCAGCAGACAGCACGGAAGCACGTAGTAATGACGGACAACATTCGGATTTTTCATAGCGCAGGTTGACTCTCTCCGCGACTCGCGCCCACTCAACTCCTTCTTCGGCTCCGCCGAATTTTCAGCAAACAAACCCTCAGGCCAAATCGTCCATCCATGATCAATTATTCCGCTCCCGATCTCACGGAACACCCGCCCCGCAGTCTGCGCGTGCGCATCGGCGGCTACGCCCACCTCGCTCGCCTCCTCGATAAGGCCCGCGCTGTCATCGCGGGCAAAGCCGGCGATTTCCACTACAACTGCCCAATCGATAAACTGTTCTTCACGTTCACCGGCATCACCGAGGATGTCATGCTCGCCGAAATCAAAACCGGCAAAACCGACCTCCAAATTCTGACGTGGGTCAACGAGCGGTCAAAACGCGCGCCGCACGAAGTCATCGCTTGGTCCGCTTGGTTGGAGCAAGTCGGCCCCGGCAGTGCCGAAGGTCACGAGTGGATCGCCAGCGTCCTCAAAGGTAACAAGTCCGAGCGCGAAGACATCCGCTCCTTCGCCGACAACCTCGATCTCGACGACTACCACTCCTTCGGCGGCAAAGCCTGATCAATGCAGGGCGGATTCGCTGACCCACCCTGAAAAATCCTTCGCAGCCCCAAGGGGCCGGTCCCCCGACCGGCCCTTTTTTATTGAGCACCCGAGAGAGGGTCAAAGACGCTCTGCTCCGCTGCCCGCCGCGACGCTCTTCCGCTCACAGCTCGGTATACTTGTCCGAACGCCCTTTCGCCTTTTCCACCGGATATTTTTTTGCGTTCGCGATCATTTTCGCCTCGATCGACGCCGCGACATCGAGCCCCGTCGCATTCGCAAACTCCAGCGCATAGACGACGACATCCGCCAATTCGTCCGCGATTTTCTGCCGCTTGGCCGCATCTTGCACGAGGGCCTTCGACGCCTCCGGGGTCGCCCAGAGAAAGTGCTCCATCAACTCACCCGCCTCGGCCGCCAGCGCCATGCTCAGGTTTTTCGGAGAGTGAAACTGCTCCCAATCCCGCTCGCGCACAAAGGCGAGCACGCGGGTTTTTAGTTCTGCGACGGTGGTGGTGGAATCAGTGAGCGCGGCCATGGGCGGACCATGGGAAACCGCACCGCGTCACGCAATCTTCACCGCCACAAAATAATTTCCGCTTGGCACACCGGCTGCATTAGCGATCGTAACCAGATTCCAATGACCGCGTCCCTTCAACATCACCGCAGCTCTGCTGGCACTTCGCTCACGAAGGCCCAGCAACCGAGCTGCGTGGCGATGCGAGCGGTTGTCATTTCCCATTGGAATAAACAATCCGCCGCGGGCTTCACCCACTAAACCATCCGTTCCCACGGAATGCGTTTAGTCCCGAAGCCCGGAGGCCCCCCGCCCCCGAGGGAGACGCATCCGTTTTCATTTTTCCTCCCATGCACACGATCATCCACCCGATGGCCCCCAGCACTCGCAGCCAAGCCACCGAGCCGACGTCGCCCGTCGCGTTCCGTCAGCCCAACTACGACTACGTGGAACACCCCGACACGATTACACTCGTCGTCTACGTGCCAGGTGTGGACGCCGCCGGCGTCGAAATCGAAGCCCGCGGCTCCGACCTGACTGTGACTGCGAAAAAAAACCACGTCGTGCGGGTCAACTGGCAGTCCCTTCATCTGGAGACTGCGCAACGCGATTATCAACTCCGTCTGCGGCTCGGCTCCGGTTTCGACTACACCTCAATGCAGGCTGAAATTAACGACGGCGTTCTCAGCGTGACGCTACCCAAGCGACTCTCCGCCACTAGCCGCGACGCGTCCCCTCAACGTCGCGTCGCAGCGTAAGGGTTCCCTTTCGCGACGACGACCGCGGATCGCCTGCGAGACGGGAGCGGAGGGCTGCCCTGTGCCTCAGCGCCACCGCCACCGTCGGACAAAGTTCACCTCGCGCTCAAACCGCGAAAACAAAAAGGCCGCACCTCGAAAAGGTGCGGCCTGAATTTCTTTCGGGCCGGCGCTCGTCGCCGTGCCGCCTCCTCTCATCAGCTGCCGGACTTTTCCGCCTCAGCGAGCGTGATGGTCCGGTAACCGCCGATGGTCTTGAAATAGAGCAAAAGACCCAAGTAGATCAGGGCCATTACGGCCGGAATATAGGAATCCGCCTTCAGCGTCGCGCGATCACCCGCTTGGTCGGCGGCGATGATGGCCTTGTGCGCCACAGTCTTCTCCTTGGCCTCTTTGGCTTCGGCGAGTTTCTTGCCGTCGATCGGCACCGCTTCAAAGACTCCGAGGAATTTGGAAGGAGCCCCGGCTTTCACTTCGGCATACATGGCGGGGCTCGAAGCTTGGAGTGCCTCGGCCGCATATTTGTCCTTACCGAAACCGAGTCCAGGACCGCCGATCAGGCCCGCCGACAACATGCCAACGCCACCCATAATAGAGATGGCCACGGCACCCGTGCGAGGGAAGCGGTCGGACGCAACCGCCAACATCGTCGGCCAGAAAAACGTCTTGCCAATGGCGTAGATCGTGAGGGCCACGAATGCCATCCCCACGGTTTGCACGCCGCTCGTCATTTGCAGGCCAACACAGGCCAAAACGGAGCAGACCAGCAACAGCGCCACCGGCGAAAGACCGAGCTTGGTCTCGATAAAGTGAGCGCAGAAGCGGAGGCTGAACATCACTGTCGAGGTCCAGATGAGCAGCCATTTACCCTGCTCGGATGAGAACATATTGCCGGTGATATTCGCAATCCAGCCGTCGGTGCCCAGCTCGACCGCGCCCACGAGGGCGTGCGTCAGGAACAACACGAAGAGCACGACCGAACCGATGGAGAATTTGGTCAGCACGCCAACCCCAATCAACAAGGCCAAGCCAACCCCGTAGCCCACCGACTCCGGGAAACTCGCCATGCCAAACAGCGAAGCCAGCGGTCCGGAGACAAACATGCTCAGAAGATAGCAGGCGACCGCGGCCCCGATGAGGCCCACATCCTTGAGCATCTCGCCCAAGTTCGCACCCTTCTGTGACGCTTCCGATTTCGGCATGTGCTGCCCGAGGAACATGAAACCGTAAATGACCGTCGGCACGAGATAGAGGGCGAGTTGCACCTTCCAATGGACGTTCATCTTGTCGTCCAGCACCCAGCCGACGGCGGCACCAGCCACAATACCAGCCGGCCAACTGGCGTGAAGGATATTGAGAAAGTGCGTACGGTTCTTCGGAAAGAGCGTCGCCACGAGCGGATTCGCCACGGCTTCCAACGTTCCGTTGGCAAAGGCAAAGATAAACATGCCGATGGTCAGCATCTGATAGGCGTTCGCCGGGGTGTTCGCCATAAACGTGACCACCGCCGACAACACGTGCAACGCAAACGCCGCGATCACCAGCTTGCTGTAGCCGATTTTGTCGCAGATGACTCCGCCGATAATAATACCGAAGCAAAAGCCGGTGAATCCGGCGCCGCCGATGGCTCCCAGTTGCGTGGCGGTGAAACCAAACTCGGAGCCCCAGTTGTCGAAAATACCGCCGCGAATGCCGAAGCCCATGCCGGCGGCGAAGATTGCCATGAAGCCGGCCCAAAGGAGGCGTTTGGCGTTGGGCGCGATGCCCTCATTGCTGACGTGTTCGTTGCTCATAGATGTGGATTAACGTGGGTTGATGTGGGGGAGAAAATCGCTCTACGCCCCCCGCATGGCACGAGCGATCGCTCGCAAAAGCGAGTGATCCAAGCCGGGTGGCGGGGTGCGTTGCATGGGGCGGAAGGCAATCGTCGGCGAAGTTGAGCGGCGGGCCCGCGCTCGGCAAGGGCACAGTTTGGCTGATCTTTGCAACGTGTGTCATGAGAGCGGCCGATGCCGTCGACCGCCGAGAGCAAAGCGAAAGGGGGCAGCGTGTTTTCAGCCGTGTGGCCGCGTGTCTCAGCCCTCAACCCTCGGCTGAATTCCCAGCTTACACTCCGCATAATCTGTGAGGCGGACGCGCCGATGTATCCCCCAGATCAAACCGAAAACATCCCCCACCATACCCCGATAAACCACCGGTTTCATCTCTTCCACGTCCACCCCGCTCCGAACCAGCGCAATAGCGAGACGATCCCCATTCAAACGACCTCCGCTATGAATATAAACCGGCCCGTCTTCCGTGCGCCCACTCTCCCACACCCAACATCGGTTCCACAGCGATCGACCGTTCTTCATAAATTTCCAAGCCAAAGACCGGCACGAGCGTGACTCCAACGGACGAAATGCTTTTCTGTCGAAACCGCCGGCACTCATTAGCTGCTCCGCGGTCCAACTGCGCCAGATGCACCGCCCTATTCCCTTCATCCGTCCAGCGATGTCCACCGCGCCGCTCGCTTGGGTGACCGTGACGTCGCGCGCCGACGTCTGCTGGAACCAGCCCGACCGGCACTTCTTCAAGGCCCCGCCGCTCCAGGTGCTTCCTCCCTTGAGCGACGTCGCCGCCCTCGCCGTCGAACGCCGCCGCAAGCTGCCCGCCTTCTAATTAAGTGCTCCCCTCAGGCCGGTCGCAAAACGGGCCTGATTTTTTCCACGCTTGGCGCAACGCACCCTGCGGTTTCAGAGTATCCCTCCTTGATGTCGCTGTCCCCGTCTCAACTCACCGCTCTGCGCTCCCTGCTCGACCGCATCATCCCGGCGGACGATTTTCCCGGGGCTCTGGCCGCCGGCACCGACACCTACGTTCTCCGCCACTTGCTGGGCGACGGCTCCGCGGGAGCACACGTCCTCCTCCTCGGCTTCAGCCAACTCGACGCCGAAACCGTCGCCCGCCACGGCGCCCATCAGACGTTCGCCACGCTCCTCCCGCCGCAGCAGGACGCGCTCCTCGCCGACCTCGCAGCCGCTCGACCAATGACCTTCTGGCCGCCCCCGCTGGCTGCCGCCCCGTGGTTCCACCGCCTCGTTGAGCTCGCCCACGAGGGTTTTTACGCCGATCCGGCCAACGGCGGCAACCGCGACGCTGCTTCGTGGGGAATGCTTGGATACGCACCCCGCACCACCCCAGAACGTGCGGCCCCATGACCTCGGACCACGACGTCATCATCGTCGGGGCCGGTCTCGCCGGCGGCATTTTAGCCGGGGTGCTCGCCGAGGGCGGGCGCCGCGTGTTACTCCTCGACCGCGGTCGCTCCCTCGCCTACTCCGAGATTCCCGGCGACCACCTCCGCAACCATCGCCTGACGCTCTACGGCGACCACACCACGCCCGATCCCGCCGGGCATCCGCGGGTCTTCATCGACGGCGCGGGCGTCCCCCACACCGTGCTCCCCCACGACGCACGCTATCAACTCAACGCGTTCACCGTCGGCGGTGGTGCGCGTGTGTGGGGCATGCAAGCGTGGCGCTTTCACCCCGACGATTTCCGCATGGCCACGCGTTACGGCGTGCCCGACGGCAGCTCCCTCGCTGACTGGCCGATTGGCTACGCTGACCTCGCCCCCTTCTACGAGCGCGCCGAGCACGAAATCGGCGTCGCCGGCGATCACGCCGGCACCACCCATGCCCCGCGGGCCCGTGATTTCCCGCTGCCGCCCGTCCCGCGTTCGCCGTCAGCCGAGTGGCTAGCCCGCGGGGCCGATCGCCTCGGCTGGCGCACGTTTACTCCTCCGCTCGCCGTCAACACCCGTCCCTACCTCGGCCGCGGCGCCTGTATCCAGTGCGCCCAGTGCATTGGCTTCGCCTGCCCCACCGACGCGAAAAATGGCTCGCACAACACCCTCCTCCCCCGCGCCCTTGCCTCCGGCCGTTGCACTCTCGTCACCCGCGCGCACGCATCACGGGTTCTTACTGACGGCTCCGGCCAGGCCATCGGCGTCGAATATTTCGCGCCGACCACGACCGACTCCGCGACGCTGGAGCGCCGCACCGCTCGCGCCCGGACGATCATCGTTTCCAGCGGCGCCATCGAGTCCGCGCGCCTACTGCTGCTCTCCGCGTCTCCACTTCAGCCGTACGGCTTGGGCAACCACGGCGACCACCTCGGCCGCCATGTCCAAGGCCACGCTTATCCCATCGCCTACGGCCTCCTCCCGCCCGACGTCGAATCGTCCCTCCTCGGCCCCGGCGTCTCCGTCGCCACGACGCAATTTAATCACGGGAACCCCGGCATCATCGGGGGTGCGATGCTCGCCAACGACTTCGTCAAACTCCCGCTCATCTTTTGGCGACAATCGCTGCCTCCCGACACGCCGCGCTGGGGGCTCGCCAACAAACGCGCCATGCGCGACCTCTTCCGCCGCGGCATCGATGTGCGCGGTCCGGTGCAGGAAATCCCCTCGCCCGATTCCCGCGTCACACTCGACCCCGCGGTGCGCGACACCTTCGGCCTGCCCGTCGCCCGCCTCAGCGGGACGACGCACCCCGAGACCGTTCGCACCGCTGAGTTCATGCGCGCACGCGCCGAGGAGTGGCTGCGCGCCAGCGGGGCCGAGCGCGTCTGGAGCTGGCCCGCAGAAAAGAAATTCAGCGCCGGCCAACACCAAGCGGGCACGTGCCGGATGAGCGCCGATCCCCGCGACGGCGTGACCGATCCGTTCGGCCGCGTGCACGGCCACGACCACCTCTTCGTCTGCGACGGTTCGCTCCACGTCACCAACGGCGGCTTCAACCCCGCGCTCACTATCATGGCGCTCGCCTTCCGCACCGCAGAACACCTCCTCGCCTCTCCGTAAACGACCGCGCGCGCCCCATCAACGTCGGGTCATAAACGCAGGTGTGAATTCCCCAAGCGCACGCTCACTCCGCCTCAGCTCGCTGACCCTCGCTCGCCGAATACCCTGCGGCTCCACTGCGCCCGCTCGCTCCAGCGAGCCACGCCTCACTCATCCAATTCCACGTTCCAATACGCGACGTCGAGGAAGTCTTTCCACACTTCGTGGTGCTGCCGGTTGCCGAGCACGAGCGAGATCACCGGGCGCCACTTCGGCTTCACCGGCTTCCGAATCAACCGCATGTGCGCCTCGTGCGGCAGACGGTTAGCCTTGCGCGAATTACACTTGATGCACGAGCACACGATATTTTCCCACGTCGTTTTGCCGCCATAGGCGCGCGGAATCACGTGATCCAAATTGAGCTGTTCGCGGGGCAAAATGCGCGAGCAATACTGACACGTGATCTTGTCCCGCTCGAAGACATTGTTGCGCGTCAGTTTCAATTCCTTGCACGGCAGCCGGTCGAAAAATGAGAGCAGGATCACCCGCGGCAACCGGATCACGCGGTTCGGCGTGTGCACGGTCTCGATGGGAACCAGCGGCGGATTCGCGACCGAGAAATCCATCCAATCCAGCAATGCATACGTCCGGAAATCGTCGTCGTGGTGATGCACCACTTGCGCATGGCCCCGCGCCAACAGTCCAAAAGCGCGCCGCGCGCCGATGACATTTACCGCCTGCCAGAGGCGGTTTAAGACCAAGACCGACTGATCAAGGGCGACATCCACGGAGTGAGGGCA
>CAMCHO010000085.1 GCA_945874455.1 Opitutus sp. GAS368
ACCGAATACGGCGACGGTACGGAGTATCGCGCCTCGCTCACGCACGGCCTCGATTTCGCGAACAAAAAAGGCCGGCTCACGTTCACGGCCGACTGGTATGATCGCGAGGGCACCTTCCTGCGCGACCGGCCCTTTGCCGCCGACGGCGATCAGGTCGCCCGCGCCCCCGCCCCGTGGAATGTGTACACCGACACGTCGTTCTTTAAGCGCACGACCACGAGCGCCTACGGCCAGTTCAACACCGTCGTGAGCCCCGGTCGCGACCAGTATGGCGCGTTCCTCGTTACGAACCAGCGGCCCGCGGGCATCCCCACCACGTTCTTCACGACGACGGGCGGCTTCTTTCTGATGCCGACCACGGGCAGCGGGCAGCCCGGTATCGCGTCGGCGGCTCCAGCCCGCGCCGCCACCGGACCAGGCAAAGAATACTATTGGAACCTCAACGACGCCCGCTCGCTGCAGCCGCAATCAACCCGGAAAAATATTTTCCTGGGTGGCGAATACGACCTGCGTCCGCGCCTCACCGCCTTCGCCGATTTCAACTACTACAGCGCCCGCTCGATCATCGATCGCGACCCTGACATCTACCAGAGCAGCGTGAACGGTTCGCTGTTCATTCCGACGACGAATCCCTACAATCCCTTTGGTGACCGCTTCTGGAGTCCCACCGGTGCAGCCAACTCCGACGGCACGCCGCGTCTCACGGGCACGCCGAGCGCGGTCAACGTCGTGAACCACCGTTTTTGGGACTTCGGTTCGCGGATCGACACGGTCACCAACTCGGCTTACCGCGGCCTGCTGGGTCTGCGCGGAAAGTTCGGCGCTACGTGGTCGTGGGAGAGTGCGGTGATGCACGCCGAGGGTCGCGCCAACGAAAACGAGCCCATCCAACGCACCAGCCTCACGCAGGCCGCCGCGTTGCTGACCGACCCCGCCCGAGCCCTCAATGCCTTCGGTCGCAGCTACGCCGTCCGAGGTGGCGCGCTCGTTGACACGGGCCCCTTCCGCAATTCACCGAGCGTGAAACAATCGACCTACGGCGTCTTCGAGCGCGATGGCATGACCCGGTTGCGCAGTATCGACTTCAACGCCAGCGGCGAGATCTGGTCGCTGTGGGGTGGGAACACCATCAGCCTCGCGCTCGGCGGCGAGGTCCGTCGCGAGGATTTCTCCGACGTGCGCGCGGCGTTCGCCGGACTCAATCCGGCCGGGTCCGGCCTCGATCCCACGCGCTCGGATGTCGTGAGCGCGTCGTCGATCCCCGACACCTTTGCCCATCGCGAGGCCTATTCCGGCTACGCGGAGGTCCTCCTGCCGCTCGCCGGACGCGATTTCAAATTGCCGCTCGTGCAGTCGTTCGAGTTAAGCGCCGCCGCACGCACCGAGCACTACAGCGATTTCGGCAACACCCTCAGCCCGAAGTTCGGGCTCACCTGGAAGCCGGTCGACTGGATCATGGTGCGGGCATCCCACAGCCAGGGCTTCCGACCACCGTCGCTGCCCGCGCTGTATCGCGGCAGCTTTATCGGCACGGCGCTGAACAGCCAGGACACTTACCGGTCCATCGTCACCCAGTTGCTCACCGACCAAGGCCTGAACCGTATCAATCGCGTGGAGGGCAACCCGAAACTGCAACCGGAGAAGTCCAACGGCATTTCGAGCGGCCTCGTGATCGATGTGCCGGGCGTGCGCGGTCTCTCCCTGACCGTCGACTACTACGAGATCCGGCACCGGGACATTCTCGGCTCCAGCGGCTCGATCAACGATGACCGCGACGCTCTCGTTGCCGCCACGCAAGCCGCGCTCGCCGCCGGTCAAAGCATCAGCGCCATCGACCTCGGCGCCGGCACGGGCCGCTATCAGGGCGACGGATCTGTCGTGCGCCTGCCGGTGACCCAAGAAGACCGCAATTTCTTCGCCGCCTACAATGCCACGCGCGCCCCGAGCGCGCAGCGTGCCGCCGTCGGCTCAATCGATTTCCTGCGCACCACGTATTTCAACAAAGCAGAACAATTCGTGAACGGCTTCGACTTCGGTCTGAACTATCGCTTCCGCCCGCTCTCGCTCGGCAACTTCACCTTCGAAACCAATTGGACGAAACTGAACTCCTTTTTCATCTACACCACGCGTAGCGCCGTCCGCACCGAGCTCATGGAGACCAATCTCGCGGCCACCTCCGGCGCTTCGCCCAAGTGGCGCGGCAACGTGCAGCTCAACTGGCGGCGCGACCAGTGGAGCGCAGGCTTGGGCATGTTTTACACCGGGAGCTTCACGCTGTCCGGCGTCACCACCAGCCGCGCCACCTACGAGGCACTGGGCTCGCCCGCCTCCATCAAGCCCGTGTTCACCAACGGCAGCACCCTCTATCGCATGGTCCATCGCGACACGCAGACCTACAACGCGTTCCTCTCCTACCGTCTCCGCAAAACCGATACCCGTAGTTGGCTGCGGGATACCAGCATGCGCGTCGGCGTGAACAACCTCTTCAACGCCGAGCCGCCCCTCTCCGACGACAACAACTCCTACGAATCCGCCCTCTTCAACACGATGGCCAAGGGCCGGATGTATTCGTTGACGTTGACGAAGACGTTCTGACGGTTCCCCCACCGCAATGTCCCCTTTCTCGTTCCACTTGATTCCGCGGGCCCGCTCTGGCCACGCGCGTCGTTCACTGCTCATGTGCTTCCTCGGCTCGGCGCTGCTCGCGCAGGCTCAGCCTGCCACGACCCCGCGCGCCAAGGACGCTGCGGTCGCCGCCACGGCCGCCCAGCCGATGGGCAGTGTACTCTTCATCGGCAACAGCTTCCTCTTCGGCTCAGGATCGCCCTTGCGTTACTACCGGGCCGACACCGTCACCGATCTGAATGGCACTGGCTTCGGCGGAGTGCCCGCCCTGTTCAAATCGTTCACGGCCCAAGCTGGGCTGGACTTCACCGTCAGCCAAGAGACCGTGTCGGGCCAGGGACTCGACCACCACATCGCCGAAAAAGCTGGTGTGATTGGCCGGCCCTGGGATCGCGTCGTCATGCTCGGCTACAGCCTGCTCAACCGCAACAAACCCGGCGACCCCGCGCTCCTGATCCAGTCGTCCAAGCAAATCGCGGAATGGCTGCACAGCAAGAATCCGCAGGTGGACATCCGCCTGATCGCCACCTGGGCACGCGCCGACGCCGTTTACCCACTCACCGGACACTGGCACGGCAAGTCGATTGAGCAAATGACGCGGGATGTTCGGGCCGCCTACAACCAAGCCGCCGCCGGCAGCCCTTTCATCCGCGGCGTGATTCCCGTCGGCGAGGCCTGGCTCCGCGCGATGACCAGCGGCGTGGCCGATCCCAATCCCTATGACGGAATCGAGTTCGGCAAGGTCAGCCTCTGGACCCACGATTTCTATCACGGCAGCACCTTCGGCTACTATCTCGAAGCCCTGATGATCTTTGGTGATCTGACGGGACTCGATCCGCGGTCGCTCGGCAAAGGCGAACGCTCCGGCTTCGACCTCGGGCTTTCCGGCGAGCAGGCCACGGCCCTGCAACAAGTCGCCCACGCCGAACTGATGGCGATGCAAGGCCGCTCGGGCATGAGGGCGTTCACGCCAGCAAATCCTGCGCGTTAGGACCACAACCCACGGCTGCCCTGCCCGACGTTTGCCCTAGAAAACGTCTGACCGACCGCGTAGATAATCCCTTCCCATGTCCCGCCGCCTCGTTCTTACCTTCCTTGTCGGCTGGCTCATCGTCAGCGCTTCACTCCTCGCCCAATCGACAGCCACGGGTGCGATCGAGGGTCGCGTTTTTGATCCTAGCCGTGGCGAGTATCTTGAGAACGCCCGCGTTTCGATCGAGGGCACGAATACGGAAACTCTGACCGACGGAATCGGGCAGTTTCGTTTATCCCGCGTCGCCGCCGGCACGGTGCGCGTGAGGGTGTTTTTCACGGGCTTGCCAACGCAGACCGAGAGCGTGGTGGTGACCGCCGGGCAAACCTCCGCCCATGATTTCACGTTCGGAAAATTCGATCACGGCACCGGGCCGAAGGCAGCCGACATCGTCAAGCTCGGCGCCTTCCAAGTCACCAGTTCCAAGGAAATGGAAGGCTCGGCGATCGCCGTCAACGAGCAGCGCTTCGCGAAGAATATCGTCAACGTCCTTTCGGCCGACGAATTCGGCCCGATCGTCGACGGCGCGATCGGCGAATTCATGAAATTCATCCCGGGCGTCCGGATGGACTACGTGAACGGCGACCCGCGCTTGATGACTATCGACGGCGTGCCTCCGAGCAACGTCCCCATTTCGATCGGCGGCTTCGATGTCGTCAGCACGGGCGGCGGCTCGAACATGAGCCGACAAGTCGCGCTCGATCAGGTTTCGCTCAACAATGTCTCGCGCCTCGAGGTGAACCGCTCGCCTACGCCCGACGTGTCCGGCTCGGCGCTTGCAGGCTCCGTGAATTTCGTGCCGCGCAGCGCGTTCGAGCGCAGCCGACCAACTTACTCTTACAGCCTCGCCTGGATGTGGAAGGACTCCGAGCGGGCCTTCGGCCGCCGCACGCCCGGCCCCGGGTTTGGCGGCGCGATGACCTACAAAATTCGCCCCGGCTTAGACGCGTCTGCGATCGTGCCGGTAAACAAGCATTTTGGGTTCACCGTCTCGGCCGGTTACTCAGAACAATATTCTCCGCGTGATCGCGCGGGCCCCAACTGGCGGGGCGTCGCCTCGTCCACGGGCGTCGCGAGCTCCACCGACCCGTATTTAGGGGTCTTCGGCTGGTATGACGGCGGTCAGGATACAACCCGACACTCCTTCGCCACCACGTTGGACTGGCGCCCGGCGCCCCGCGACCGCCTCTCCTTCGCCTTCAACTACGGCCTCTTCAAGCAAAGCACCGGAAACCGCTTTCAGACGATCACGATCAACACCATGACCCGAGGTAACTGGGACGCCACCCACGCCTACGGATCCGCGAGCACTTTTCCCGCCACGGGCACCGCCGCCAACAGCGGACAATACGCCATGAGCAACAGCGGCGCACTGCGTTTCGGCTTCACCGCCACACCCTCGCTGCGCTGGTTCCACAACGGCCCGCTCTGGACGGCGGAAGCCGGCGCGAGCTACGGCAACTCCCGCATCCATTTTCAGGACGTCGACAAGGGTGCCTTCAACGGCGTCTCCCTTCAGCGCAATTTCGTCCAGGTAAAGTTCGACCACATCACCTACCTGAATCCTGGAAGAATCACCGTCCTCGATCCGGTCGGCCGGATCGTCGATCCTTCCCGCCTCGACACTTATTCGATCGCGAGCGCGACGAGCACGCGCAAGCTCACGCAGGATATCGCGCGCCAAGCCTACCTTAACGTGCGCCGCGACTTCACGGTCCGCGACACCACGGTGACCGTGAAACTCGGCGCCGACGTGCGCACCCGCACACGAGACGCCCGCGGAGTCGGCACCGAGACCTACACTTGGGTCGGCAACGACGGCGTTGCGAGTACCACGCCGTTCAAACAGAACGGCCAGCCCAACGACGACAGCGCGCTCCCCTTCCTCGATGGGACCTACTCCGAGCGCATCCCCACCTGGGGCCTGCCCAAGCAGCAGCATCTGGACAACGTGAAACTCTGGGCCGACTACCAGGCCAACCCCCGCCATTGGACCCGCAACGCCAACACCGACTACACCAACGCTACCAACGCCTCGAAAATTGTGAATGAGACCATCTCGTCGGCATTTTGGCGCAACGACCTCGCCCTCTTCCGCAATCGCCTGAAATTCGTCCTCGGCGTGCGCGCCGAGCAAACCAACATTGACGCTCACGGCCCGCTCAACGATCCCACGCGCAACTACCAACGCGATGCGTCGGGGAAAGTCCTCCGGTCCGCCAACGGCGCGCCGCTCCTCCTCGTCCCCCTCAATGCCGGACTCGCCTACAGCCAACGCACGCTCCTCGACCGCGGCTATCGGGCGCAAAAGGAATACCTCCGGCTCTTCCCCAGCCTCAACGCCTCCTACAACCTCACCGAAAACTTCATCGGCCGCGTCTCTTACTACGAGTCCGTCGGCCGCCCCGACTTTGGCCAGTATGCCGGCGGCCTAACGCTGCCCGACATCGAGCAACCCAAACCCGGAGACAAAATCACCGTGAGCAACGCCTCAATTAAAGCATGGCAGGCCCGCAGCTACGTCGCGCGGCTCGAATATTACTTCGGCACGGCCAGCCAGGTAACAGCCGGTTTCTTCATCCGCGACTTCACGAACTTCTTCGCCGATGTCACCCGCACGGTCACGCCCGAGTTCCTCGCGGCCTACGGATTGGACGAGCAAACCTACGGCCAATATCCCGTCGCCACCGAGGTCAACAATCCCGCCAACGTGCGCATGACGGGTCTCGAATTCAACTACCGGCAGGCGCTCACCTTTCTGCCGTCCTGGGCGCGGGGCGCACAGTTTTTTGCCAACGCCACCTCGCAGCGCGCCAAGGACACGGACGAGTTGCAGGACATGAGTCCGTTCAGCGCCAGTTGGGGCCTCAGCGTGACCCGCGCAAAATGGAATCTCCGCATCAGCGAAAATTACCGCGGACAGAAACGCACCAACCCAGTCACCGGCACCAACATTGAGCCCGGCACCTACAGCTACTACAAGAAACGTCTCTTCATCGACGTGAGCGGCGAATACTATCTGCGCCGCTCCCTTGGGCTGTTCTTGTCGGTGCGCAACGTGAACAACGCGCCCGAAGATCAAAAAATCTACGGTCCGCGCACGCCGGACTACGCCCAGTTCCGCGCCCGCGAGGCCTATCACCCGCTCTGGACGGTGGGCCTCAAGGGCACGTTCTGACCGCGTCCTCGGCTCCCCAAACATTGCAACGCGCTTTCATGAAAACCCTCCTCCGCTGCTCCGCCCTATTCTTGTCAGTCGTCGCGGTCGCGAATCTGGCCGCCGCGTCCCGCGCCGACTGGCACGTCGAATTTCCGCCGGTGAAAATCGCGGGCAACCTCTACTATGTCGGCACCGCCGATCTGGCGATCTACCTGATCCACACACCGGCGGGAAATATTTTGATCAACGCCAACTACCCGCAGGATCTGCCGTTGCTGCGCAAGAGCATCGCGCAGCTCGGTTTCAATTACACCGATACCAAGATTCTTCTCATCAGCCACGCGCACGGTGACCACGACGCAGCCGTCGGCCTCATCAAAAAGGAAACCGGCGCACGCTTGATGGTGATGGCGCCCGACGTCGCCCCGGTTGAAAGCACCGCCACCGGCCGCCCCGGCGCGAAAGTCGATCGCGTGCTCCACGACGGCGACACGGTCGAACTCGGCGGCTCCACCCTGACCGCCCGCCTCACGCCCGGGCACACCCCGGGTTGCACGACTTGGACGATGCGCGTCGCCGACGGCGGACGCACCCTCGACGCCGTGATCATCGGCAGCCCCAATGTGAACGTTGGCTTCATTCTCGTGGGCAACAAAAAGTATCCGCAGATCGCCGACGATTATGTCCGGTGCTTCGACGTGTTGAAAAAATTGCCCGCGGATCTTTTTCTCGGCGCCCACGGCGGCTACTTCGGCTTGAAGGAAAAATTCGCGGCGATGCAGCCAGGCGGGCCCAACCCCTTCGTCGATCCCGCCGGCTACACGACCTACGTTGCCACGAAAGCAGCTGCGTTCCGCCAAGAATGGGAGCGGCAAAAGCTGAATCCCGGTTCTCCGAAGCCGTAGTCAACACCCCTTGCGTGCCGAGGAGCGCCCCGTAGCGCGGCCTTGTTTTTTCCATGGGTCGGCTCTGAATCACCACCGGCCGCACTCCGTGGCCGTCGCGCTGTGCCTTCCCCTTTCATCCTCGGACTCTCCGGTTATTACCACGATAGCGCGGCCTGCTTGGTCGGCGGTGGAGAACTCATCGCGGCCGCGCAAGAGGAGCGGTTTTCCCGGATCAGACACGACCCCCGTTTTCCCGCCCAGGCGGTCGACTATGTGCTGCGCGCCGGCGGCATCACGTCGGAGCAAATCGACTACGTGGTGTTTTACGAAAAGCCGTTTCTCAAATTCGACCGGCTCCTTGAAACGTATCTCGCCCACGCTCCCGCCGGCCTCCGCTCCTTCATGTTGGCGATGCCACCGTGGCTGCGCACCAAACTCCACTTGCCCCGCGAAATCCGCCGCGCCCTCGGTGGCCGCCTGCGCAATGAGATCGTCTTCACCCACCACCACGAAGCGCACGCCGCCAGTGCGTTTTTTCCTTCGTCCTTCGACGAAGCTGCGATCCTCACCGTCGACGGCGTCGGCGAATGGGACACCGCGACGATCAGCCATGGCCGGGGCCAGCGTATCGAGTTCCTGAAGACGCTGCACTTTCCCCACTCGCTCGGCCTGCTCTACAGCGCGGTCACCGCTTTCTGCGGCTTCAAGGTCAACTCCGGCGAATACAAGCTCATGGGCCTCGCGCCCTACGGCCGGCCGCGTTTCGCCGACGCTCTGCTCGAGCACGTGATCGACCTCAAAGCGGACGGCTCGCTCGCCCTCGATCTGAGTTATTTTGACTACTGCGCGGGCCTGCGCATGACCTCGAAAAAACTCGAGACCCTGTTCGAAGGGCCTCCGCGAACTCCGGAGGCACTGCTCACCCAGCGCGAGATGGATCTCGCCGCCTCCATCCAATTTATCACGGAAGAAGCCGTGCTGCGCATGGCCGGGGAAGCGCAACGCCTCACCGGCGCGCGCCACCTGTGCCTCGCCGGCGGCGTCGCCCTCAACGGCGTCGCCAACGGAAAACTTGCCCGCGCCAAAATCTTCGACGCGCTCTTCGTCCCGCCCGCCCCCGGCGACGCCGGCGGGGCCCTCGGTGCCGCGCTTTTCGTACACCATCAATTGCTCGGCCACCCCCGCGTCACCACCCGCCGCGACACGCTGCGCGGCGCGCTCCTCGGTCCGGCCTTTTGCGCCGACGCCATCCCAACCGTGCTCGACCGGCTCGGCCTCCGCTACGAACGCATCGACGACGAAGCCGCCCTCCTGCGCACGACGGCTGCCGCCATCGCGGCAGGCCAGGTCGTCGGCTGGTTTCACGGCCGCATGGAGTTTGGCCCGCGAGCCCTCGGCGCCCGCAGCATTCTCGGCGATGCGCGCAACCCCAGCATGCAATCGACCATGAATCTCCGCGTGAAATTCCGGGAATCGTTCCGCCCCTTCGCCCCGGCCGTCCTCGCCGAGGACGCGGCGCAGTATTTCGAACTCGACGGCGAGTCGCCCCACATGGCGCTCGTCGCCGCCGTGCGACCGGCGTTGCGCCGCGAACCCACCGCCGGCGAGGCCGCGCTCGCCGCCGATCCCGATTTGCGCCAACGCATCGGCGTCGCGCGCTCCACGATCCCCGCCGTGACGCACATCGACTACTCCGCGCGCGTGCAGACGGTCGACGAACCACGGCACGGGCGTTTCTATCGCCTGTTGCGCGAGTTCAAACGGCAGACCGGCTGCAGCGTCGTCATCAACACGAGTTTCAACGTGCGCGGCGAACCCATCGTCTGCACGCCCGAGGAGGCGTGCCGCTGTTTTCTCGCGACTGAGATGGACGTGCTCGTGTTGGAAAACTTTGTGCTGCGGCGCACGGAGCAGCGCCCGCTATCCGCCACCGAGCGGGAACAACACATTGCCAGCTTCCCTCGCGACTGAGCAAAATTCCATCCCGTGCTGAATCCGTTTCAAGAGATCAACTGGCATCCCGGCCTCCCCGAGCGGCGCACCTTCGCCGCCAGCCTCATCGTCGGCTTTCCGTGCGTCGCGACCTTCGTCCTGCTCGCCCAACGCTGGCACCACGGCGCATGGGATTTTTCGCCTGCGCTCACGCTGGCGTCCGTCGGAGTCACCCTCGGCGTGATACTGTGGGCACTCCCGCAGCTCGCGCGGCCGTTTTACGTCGTCTGGTATGGCGTCACGTGCGCCCTCGGTTTCGTAACCGGCAATACCCTCCTCGCCGCCGTCTTTTTTTTCTTGGTCACCCCGACCGGCTGGGTGCGTCGTTTGCTCGGAAAACCGACCTTCGCCAAAACCTTTGATCGCCGCGCGACGACCTACTGGCGCCACGCCCCACAGCCTGACGCCGCCTCTCGCTACTATCGTCAATTCTAACCTGCCGCCCATGAACGACGATCCCACCGAGGAGTTTCAACAAGCTGGCCGACAGGCGCCGCCGGGTGTGGTCCGCGAATTTCTCCTCTTTCTGCGGACCAACAAAAAATTCTGGCTGCTTCCCCTGCTCTCCGCGCTCCTGCTGCTCGGGCTCGTCGCACTCCTCGGCGGAACTGCCGCCGCGCCGTTTATCTACTCGCTGTTTTGATCCTACTGCGGCGGCAACGGCACGTCCGCCCAGCGCGCGAAGTCATCCTGTAACGCCTGCGGTGCGTTGGCCGTCGGCGGGAATTTCGCTTTCAACATCACGAGCTGCTGGGTGGTCAATCCGCGCGCGGTCCACCAATTCGCATCGGTGAAATTCGCATCAGTGAGGTCGGCACCCTCGAAGCGCGCCAAGGACATATCGGCCCCCTTGAGCACCGCGGACTCCAACTTCGCACCAGCGAAATTAGTCCCGATCAATTTTGCGCCCGTCAGATTGGCCATCACCAGGTCAGCATCCGCCAGATCCGCCAGCGAGAAGTCCGCGTTCTGCGCCTCGATCTGCGCGAGTCGGCACGCGCGCAGCACGGCTCCGCGCAGCATAGCGCCGCGCAGCACCGCCTGCAGCAGGCGCATCTCGACCATCTCCGCGTTACCCAGTTTCGCGTGGGACAAATCTGCCAGCTCAAAGGAACCGCCGTTCAGTTTCGCACCGGTAAGATCAGCGCCCGCCAAATTCGCCCGCAAAAATTGGGCGAACGGGAGATCCGCGCCCGGCAGCGCCCAACCCGTCAGATCTAAGCCGCCGACATTGGCCGCACGCCATTCCCGATTGCCGGCCACCACCAGCGAGCGAAACGCCGCCGCGCGCTCGTCCGCCGTAAAACCTGGCTGACACAGCACCCAAAAGTCCCGCTCCCGCTCTGCGCTCTTTTGTTTCCGCACCGCCGTGGCCATCAATCCTAGCGCGACCACCAGCATGGCCACCGCGGCCACGCCTAGTGCGGCCACGACTTTAGTCCGCCGCGCGGCCGCAAACTGGGATGGACGTGAAGTTTCGCGCATGGTGTCGTCGACGGAATGTTGGCGTAATGATGAGTGCACGAAACACAACCCCCGAGACCACCCTCGGCACGACGACGCGCGCGCCCGAGTCGGCCACCGGATTTTCACGACGGCGGTGGTTTCGCGTGTTCGCAGTGCTCGCGGGCCTGCTGCCGCTCGTCGCACTCGAAGCGGGCCTCCGCCTGTGCGACGTCGGCCGGCCGGCCAAGGCCCCCGATCCGTTCGCCGGATTTAATCAGAATTTTCCACTCTTCGAGCGTCAAGGCGCCGTCTACCGCACCGCCCGCTCCCGCGCACCGTTTATCGCACCGCAGGAATTTCCCGCGGAAAAACCGCGCCGCAGTTTCCGCATGTTTTGCTTCGGTGGTTCGACCGTCTATGGCCATCCCTACACCGGCGAGACGGCGTTTCCGAAGTGGCTGGAGCTCGAGCTCGCCGGCCGGGATCCAGCGCGCGCCTGGCAGGCGATCAACTGCGGCGGGGTGTCCTACGCCAGCTATCGCATCGCCCCGATGGTGCAGGAGGTCCTGCACTATCAACCCGACCTCATCATCGTCTCCACGGGCCACAACGAATTCCTCGAGGACCGTACCTACCACTCGCTCAAGACGCGCTCCGCCCTTTGGTCCGGGCTCCAGCGCACCGTGTATTCGCTCCACACCGTTAATCTCGTCCGCCAGTCGCTCTTCCGCGACCGCGCCACCGCACGCTCCTCGGCCGCCGTCACGACCGATGGCGGGGAGCTCAGCCCCCACGTCAACACCCGCCTCGACTACGCTAGCGGCTACGCGTCCTATCGCCGTGACGAAGTGTGGTGGCAAAATGTCGTCGCCCAATACGACGACTCCGTCCGCCAGATCGTCGCCGCGTGCCGCGCCGCGCACGTGCCCGTGCTCCTCGTCCGCCTCGGCTCCAATCTGCGTGATTGCCCGCCCTATAAATCTGAACACCGCGCCGGCCTCGCCCCCGGCGCAGAGGCCGACTGGCAGGCCGCGTTCGATCTCGCGACTGCCACCGAGCGAACCGATCTGCCGCGCGCCTTGCAGGTCTACCAGGAAGCCGCCGCCATTGATGCCGACTACGCTCTCTTGAATTTTCGCATCGCGCGCACGCTTGACCGGTTGGGCCGCCCCACCGAAGCGCTGCCCTATTTCGAACGGGCCAAGGACACCGACATCTGTCCGCTGCGCATCACCGCACCCTTGGAACACACCCTCCTCCGCATCGCCGCCGAGACTGACACACCGCTCGTCGACGCCGCCCAGATCATCGCTGCGCGTAGTCCCGACGGCATCCCCGGTAACGATTGGTATGTCGACCACGTGCATCCCAGTATCGGCGGCCACCAGCTGATCGCCCGCACAATTGCCGCGCAGTTTCCCGCGCGCGGCTGGCTTCCCGCCGCCGCCGAGTGGCCGGAGGCGCAGCGCGTGAAAATTTATACGAGCCACCTCACCTCCCTCGGACCCGCGTATTTGGCCGACGGCAAGCGCCGTCTCGCGTGGCTCGAGGATTGGGCCAAACGCCAACGCCTGGCCGCCGAGACCATTCCCCACGATGCCGCCGGATTCGCCCGCCTCGCGTTCCGTCACCTCGACCTGGGCGATGACGCCGCCGCGCAGGACGCGCTGCGCGAAGCGCTCAAGCGCGACACCGGCGTGGCGGACCTCGTCCGCGCCCGCGCGCAAGCACTCACCGCCCAAGGCCGTGACGACAGCGCGGCCGCGCTGTTGCGGTAGCTGAAGGAATGTCGCGCAAGAAAAACAACCGCGTCCTCGCCGCCCGCCGTCGGTAGCCCGCCTCGTGAGCGGCGGGAGAAATCACCCTCGGGCCATTTCCCGAATTCCCCGCTCTCACGAGCAGGGCTACGCCAGCGGGTTTGCACGCCATCCGCCGGCTTTTCCCCGCCGGCCTTTCCCCGCAGTCTTTTCCGTCACCGCCTCCTCAGAGCCGCGTCGTCACGCTCAAGCTCCATGTCGTCGGCTCCGCGTAACGGTAGATGTAGTTCGGCTTGCGGAGCGTCGTGTTGAACGACGTGGCACCGGTGATACGGTAGCGGCTGTCGCCGTTCACGAGGTCGTAGATGTTCTGCACGCCGAGCCGAAACGTCGTGAAGTATTTATTGATCCGGCGATCGTAGAGCACGTAGGCGTGGAGCGGAAATGACGCCGCGCCTTTATAACTCACACCGTCAAAAATCGCGACGTTGTAGTCAGGACCATAAATGCCGTTGCCGCCGAGGCGCAGGCCACGCACCCACGGAACCTGGTAGTCCAACACAAAACTACCCGTATAAGGCGAACTGCGACGGCCCGCGATCTCGTCCGTGAGCGTGTTGGAACCCAACACGGTGCGCGCATTGGCGAGGACGGCGGGCAACTCCGCCATCGTGCGATCGCCGCCGACCGCGTTGGCCGCGACCGTGCGCGCTTCCGCCGCCGTGAGGTAGGCACGGAATTGGGAAAAGTCCGGCTGCGACCGCACGTTCGTGGTGGAAAACGTGAAGCGGGTCTGCAGGCCCTTCCAACGCTGGCCCTGTAGCGTGAGCTCGACGCCGCGGGACTGCTCGTTGGAGTTCACCGTGCGGCGCTCGTTATTGAGCCCGTTCACCACCTCGACGTAGCGCGGGTCGGACGGCAGGACGTTGTTCGGGTTGATCAGATCCTCGATCTGCGTGAGGTTGAGCACATCGGGCAACCAAGCATACGCCGCGTTCACCCGTTGGATGTCAAAGACGCCGAGGGTGTAGGTGATCTTGCGCTGGAAAAGGTCGCCCTTCAGGCCGACTTCCTTCGTCTTGCCGCGCACCGGCCCGATGTCGGGACCAAAGAAAACCTGGCGCGACTGCCAGTTAAACGACTCCGAGTTCACCCCGTAGATGTTCACATTGAGCGCATCGCTGCGCCACAGGGCCACCGTCAGACCGGCCATCTTGCTCACGGCGGAGAGGTTGAAACGCGGATCGTAGGTGTAGAGGTTCGGCTCTTCCCACGGCAGACCCGGATGCTTGAAATAGCCACGCGCATCCGTGGCGTAGGCCGCATCCGTGGGGATCTTGCGCGTCAGGCTGTTCCAACTCGCGCCGACGAGGGAATGCACGCGACCGCCGAAATATTCACCGGAAAGTGAGGCCGTCTGCGTCTGCGCATAGCGGACGTCGACGAAGGGGCCGGTGATGGCCGTGCTCTCATAGAGCACGGGCTTGAACGTCGGAGTGGACTTGAGGTTGGGCAGGAGAAACTGGTCCCAGAATGCGGTCGTGCCGAAATTCGGGTCGTCGAGGTAAGCGCGCAGCCGGATACCGTTATTGGCGATGAGCCCGGCGCCGAGTTCGTTGGCCAGGCCGGTGCGGCGCGAGAGTTTCACGTCGCGCTGTTTGAGCGCCGTGACGACGGCGAGCTGCTTGCCCCAGCGGCCGAAGTCGAAGGGATACACGGCCGCGATCCGGCCCGCTTTCACGACATTGCCGAACACCTTGAAGGCCGCGCCACCGATGGCCTCTTCGATGTAGGGGCGACCCGTGCTGTCGACGCTCAACACCGGCGGAGTCTGGCTCGTGCCGAAGGAATTATCGTTCCGGTCCTCGTGCTGAAACTGCTGGTTGTAGGCCAGCTCGATCGCGAGTTTGCCGATGCGTTGCTCGATCGTGGCGTTGGCGACGTTGAAGGTACGGTTGTTGTAATCGACCGTGCCGAGCATGTTCGTGTATTGGTCGAAGCCGCTGAATGTTTTGAAGGTGCCGTTGGGCAGGCGCACGGCCTGCGTCTGACCTTGCAAGAGCGAGACCTGGTTGCCCGAAGGCCCGCTGCGATCGATCGCGAGCGGAGGGAACGTCGCGGTGCGTTGGAAGATTTCGCCATCGGACGTGTAATACCAGTTGTTATTGTTGAAGCCGCGACCCGCTGCCGCGACATCGTTGACCGCGAGCGCGCTGTCGGCCCGCACGCGGTGCGTCGCGCCCCGCTCGAGCTCCACGCGGATCGACGTCGTCTTGAACGGTTCGTAAGTGAACGCCAGATCGCCGGCGCGAAACACGTCGTTGGTGCCCTTGACGTAGGTCTTGTTGCGCCGGTTCACGAGGTTCATCCGCATGAAAAGATTGTTCGTCACCTTGCGGTTCACATCGAGCTGCACGCGATAGGCCTCGTAGGAACCGTAACTGGCGAAGAGCTCGGCCATGTTCCGCGACCGCGCCCGCTTGGTGTAAATCGTCGCCTGCCCGCCGGGGTTCGAATCGCCAAACATCATCGAGTTCGAACCCTTGTTGAAATCAAAGCGCTCGACATTGTAGGCGTCGGACGGGACGAACCAGGTGAAGAAATTGCGCGAGCTGCCGCCGCCGGCCAGGCCGCGGTAAGTGATGCGGTCGTCGTTGCGCGACTCGAGCCGCGGCGTGACGTTCACGCCCGACACGAACTGCGCTGCGTCTTCCATGTTGAACGCCCCGAGGTCGCGCATGAATTCAGCGGTGATGACATCGACCGTGACCGGGAGCTTGGCCAGCTCCTGATTCGTCCGGCTGCCGATCAGCGTCGTCGTCGCCAGCCAAGATTTGTCGTCCGTGTCGGAGACCGTGAAGGGAGAAAGCGCAATGACCTCTTCGGACACGCGCGGGTTGGCTGGCTGGGCGCCCTGCGAGCGAGCGCCCACGGCGACGATAGCGGCAGACGCCAAGAAAATACGAAGGAGACTCATAGTAGGTGTGGTTTGGGAATCAGGCGGGGGAGCGCGCGGCTGGTCGCTCGCGAAGGTCGCACACGATGGAAAAGCGCACGCGTTTGTCACGCCCTACCTATGCTTTCCCAGACCGGTCGCGCGCTGCGTGGCCCGACCCTCGAAAAACACGGGTGACGTCGCCGCGTTTTCCGTGCGACCTTAGCGCCAAACCACCCCAACCATGATCTCCCCGCGCACCCTCCTCGCCCTGCTGTTCTCCCTCGCACCCTCCGCGCTCGTCGCCGCCCAAGCCTATCCTCCCTCCTTCACCGACGCCCGCGCCGAGGTCTACAAAACCATCGGCGATACCCAGCTCTCGCTCTCCATTTTTGAACCGCCCGCAGCCGTCGCCAAAACGAACCGTCCCGCGATCATCTTCTTCTTCGGCGGCGGCTGGACCAACGGTTCGCCCGCGCAGTTTGAACAACACTGCCGCGCCCTCGCTGCGCGCGGGATGGTCGCCATCACCGCCGACTACCGCGTCGCCTCGCGTCACCAAATAAAACCTACAGACTGCGTCGCCGACGCCAAGTCCGCCGCTCGCTGGGTCCGCACCAACGCCGTCCGCCTCGGCATCGATCCGCAGCGTATCGCTGCTGGTGGCGGCTCGGCCGGCGGTCACCTCGCTGCTGCGATCGCCACCGTCCCCGGTTTCGAAAGCCCCGGCGAAGACGCGAAGATCAGCCCGCTCCCCAATGCCCTGGTGCTTTTCAATCCCGCCCTCGTCCTTGCCCCGCTCCCCGGCCTGGAACTCGCCAACGTGGGCGACCGCGTCCCCGCCGAACGCATGGGCACCGATCCGAAAAATATCTCGCCCGCGCACCACGTGAAAAAAGGCACACCGCCCACCATCATCTTCCACGGCAAAGCCGACACGACGGTCCCGTACGCAACCGCCGCAGCGTTTACGACCGTGATGAAAGCCGCCGGCAACCGCTGCGAACTCGTCGGCGCCGAGGGCGAGAAACACGGGTACTTCAACTATGGTCGCGGGGACAACGCCGCCTACCGCGCCACCCTCGCCGCCACCGACGCCTTTTTCGTTTCCCTCGGCTGGCTTAAACCCGCCGCAAAATAACCCGCCCGCGTGCGCACACGTTTCCGTCACACCACCTTCATGCACGCCTTCCGCCCTTTTCTCTCCCTCTCTCTTTCCCTCCTTCTCTCCCTCTCAGCCGCCTCTGCCGCCACCGCCGCGTCAGCCCCGTCCCGCCCCAATCTCCTCATTATCCAGACGGACGAGCACAATTTCCGCACCCTCGGTTGCTATCGCGCCCTGCTCCCCGCCGATCAAGCCTTCATCTGGGGCGAAGGGATCAAGGTCGATACGCCCCACCTCGATTGGATCGCCGCCCACGGCGCCATCGCCGACCGCTTCTACGCCACCTCGCCCGTCTGCACGCCGTCGCGCGCCGCACTCCTCACCGGCCGTTACCCGCAAAACACCGGCGCGATCCAAAACGATCTCCCGCTGCGCGACGACATGATCACTTACGCCGAGGTCCTCCGCCGCGTGGGCTACGCGACCGGCTACGCGGGCAAGTGGCACCTCGACGGCGACGCGCGCCCCGGTTTCGCGCCCGCGCGCAAATTCGGTTGGGAGGAAAACCGCTACATGTTCAACCGCGGTCACTACAAAAAACTGATCGAAGATGAAAAAGGTCCGCGCGTCGGCGCCGTGAACGCGCAGGGCGTCCCCACCTACGCGCTCGACGGCGCCGACGCCAAAACCTTCACCACCGATTTCCTCACCGACCGCACCATCGATTTCATCCGCCGCCACGCCGCGGCGCCGTTCTGTTGGCACGTGAGTTTCCCCGATCCCCACGGCCCCAACACCGTGCGCGCGCCCTACGACACGATGTTTTTCAATCTGGATTTTAAGCAGCCCCGCAGCGCGCAATCGCCCGGAAAAGATCTCCCCGCCTACGCCGCGACCCTCGCCGGTGCTTTCAACAAAAACCAAATGGCCCTCTACTTCGGCATGGTGAAATGCCTCGACGACAACGTCGGCCGCATCCTCACCGCCCTCCGCGAAACCGGCCAGCTGGAGCGCACGTTCATCGTCGTCACCTCCGACCACGGCGACCTCTGCGGCGAACACGGCCGCGACAACAAAGGCGTGCCGATGGAAGGCTCCTCGCGCATCCCGTTTCTCCTGCACGCCCCCGGCGTCGTCCCGCCCGGCACCGTCGTCCGCTCCGCGCTCGGCAACGTCGATTTCAAGCCGACGATCCTCGCCCTCATGGGTATCACGAATCCCACCACCGACGAAGGCCGCGACGCCTCCGTGCTTTTTCGCACCGGCCGCGCCCCCGCCGACTGGGCCGACCACGCCTTCGTGCGCATCGGCGGCGGCCCGAAACGCACCACCGCCGGCGAAGACGGGGAGTTGGCCGAAGGCAACGGCTGGCTCGGCACGTTCAGCCGCGACTACAAATTTATCGTGGCCCCCGGCGCCGCGCCGAGCCTCTTCGACCTCGCGAACGATCCGCACGAACTCACCAACCTCTTCACCGCCCCCGCGCAGCGCGACACCGTCCGCCGTCTCGCCACCGCGCTCCACGACTACGCGCAACGTTTCCAAGATCCCCACCTCGCCGCCGCCCGCGTAAAATCCGACCTCGCCTGGGCGATGTCCGCGAGCGCCGACTACCCTGCTCCCGCCGCCCCCGTCGACCCCGCGCCTGCCGCTGGAAAAACCAAGCGGAAGAACAAGCAGAAGTAGTCCCCGCGGCATTACGCCGCACAATCCGTCCCGCCCGCCCGTCCGAAATCCTGATGGATCGACGCCATCCGCTGGGACGGGAGACGCGACGCCCCCGTCGCGTTCGTCCGCCAAACCGCGACGAGGGCGTCGCAGCCGCAACCTGCAGCACGATGTAGGCGTATTCGAGGAGACCCACGGCGACGCGGCGGCTCATGCCGCC
>CAMCHO010000086.1 GCA_945874455.1 Opitutus sp. GAS368
GCCGCCAAGGCGCTCAACATCGGGTCCGGCCGATAACCGAGCTTTCGAGCCATAGCCTTTACCCTCAACCGGGTTTTTTTTGGAATCGAAGCATGCTCCCGCAACGCAAGCGATACGGTGGTGTGCGAAACACCGAGTCGCTTGGCCAAGGTTTTCAAGGTGAGACGGGGCTGCTGCACTCGACTATTTCGGATGAAGCAAGTCGCTTGTTTAGCAATCTCGAATCCTGAAGCTAAACGCCCATGAGCTTGGAGAATGACTGGCGGATGCCGATCATCGAATCGCGTGGTTTGCTGTGAAAGTGAAGGTTGTATTGAACAGATTGAACCTCCCTGTGCAAGGTAGCCGAAGTAAATGCGGATCGTTCTCGGGCATCGTTCACTCGGGCCAAGTGCTCCTGCGATCTTTCGGGATCAATTCGGTTCGCCGTTTCCCCCAACCCCTGAATCCATGCACTAGACGCCGGCTTGGCTTTCGCAGGAATCGAAGCGCCCTCCGACCTGATTGGCGGTGGAGACGCGAGAATAGATGGCTACGGGCACCGTGCAGACACGGCTCCGCGAAGGTATCGCAGGCATGGAGAAATCCTTGGTTAAGGTTGATCCGGGGGATTCCCAAAAAGGCGTCTACCCCGACGTGTTTCTGATATGCGGACATCATCGCAGAATCGGCGGAAAACTCACGCCCAGAAATTTAACGGCACTCCGAACAGACCGCTTTTCAGTGGCGTTTTGGCGTTACGCTGGAACCTCAAAACGAGAACTTATTTCAGAGGCGTTAAAACGCCTATTTCGCTTCTCGCAGAAACACAGGGCTCTACAAAAAATTAATCCCGCGTCAAGAGGTTCTTGATACGGGAAAACTGGCGGAGAGGGGGGGATTCGAACCCCCGATACGCGGTTAAACGTATAACGCTTTAGCAAAGCGCCGCTATCGACCACTCAGCCACCTCTCCGAACAGAAATCAGGAGGCAAACGTCCGTCGCACAAAGTGCAAGGCGGATTTCATCCGACTTCCATTCGACTGCGACTTCGCCAACTCCGCCAACCCCTCGTGTCGCCAGATCGAAGAAAACGGCGCCTGCTACAACGCCTCGCGATAGAGATTTTCGTAGCCCGCCGCGGCAACTTTCCAACTAAAGTCCCGAGCCATGCCGCGTTGCTGCACCGCCGAGTAACGCGGCTTGTCGGCAAACAGCACCAGCGCCCGCTCCAACGCGTCGCCCAAACTACCCGCATTCGGCTCGCACATCAGCCCCGTGCCGGTACTCGGAAATCCGTCGGCATCGGTCACCGTATCCGCCAAGCCGCCCACCCGGCTCACGATCGGCACCGTGCCATAGACCTGTGAATACATTTGGTTCAGTCCGCATGGCTCGAAGAGCGATGGCATCACAAAGAAATCGCTGCCCGCCTCAATCAGATGACTCATCGCTTCGTCGAGCTTTGCCACCAGGACCACCTTGTCCGGTGCTTCGGCCGCCAGCGCCCGCATCTCGTCCTCGAGTCGTTTGTCGCCTGATCCGAGCACGACCCACCGAGAATTTTTACCGAGAACGAAATCGCGATTCGCCAGCACGAGGTGAATGCCCTTCTGGTCCGCAAACCGGGCCACGATTCCGAAAATGGGGCCCGTGAAATTCGCCGCCATCCCCACCCGCTTCAGCAGTTCCGCTCGACAGATCGCTTTACCCGCCATCTCCGCCCGCGAGTAGCGCGCTGGGAGCAGTGCATCCACCGCGGGATTCCAGATCGCCGTGTCGACCCCGTTGAGCAGCCCCACAATATCGTCCGCGCGCGTCTGCGCCACGCCATCCAGGCCACAGCCAAACTCCGGCGTTTGGATTTCGCGCGCATAACGCGGACTCACCGTCGTCACCCGGTCAGCAAACAGAATGCCGCCCTTCATGTAGTTTACCTGCGAGTAATACTCGAGGCCGTCGATATGGAAGAGTTCGTCAGGCAGATTCGTGCGCGCAAACGTCGTCGCCGGAAACAGCCCCTGATATGCAATGTTGTGAATCGTGAACACGGTCTTGAGCGCGAGCGTCACCCGATGCCGCCGTTCCGATTCCCGCAGTAGCAACGGCAACAGGGCCGCCTGCCAGTCGTGACCATGCACCACATCCGCCTGCAAATCCGCCAACCGCAGCGTCTCGACCACCCCTTTGCAAAAGAAGACAAACCGGTCGGAGTTGTCCTCAAAATCGCGCTCCCCATTCCCATACGGCGCTCGCCGATCAAAAAACTCCTCCCGGCAAATCAGGTAGACCTGCAGATTTTTCCGCGGGGAAAAAACCCGGACGTCCCCCGACAAAAACTGGTCCCCCATTTCAATCTTCAGCCGCAGCTTCCGCACCGCCCCCGCCGCATCCTTGTGCTCCAGCACAGCCCGATAGCCGGGCAAGAACACGGACACCTCGTGGCCATTGTCCGCCAACGCCCCGGCCATCGCCGCAACGGCGTCCGCCAGACCGCCCGTTTTCATATAGGGATAGAGCTCGCTCGCCGCGTGGACGATTTTCATCGCCCGCAGTAATGCCGGACTCTTTGTTAACGCCAATCCCAAAGCACGGCCCGCGCGTCGTGACTCGAATTTATCACATGAATCTCCGCGAACTCCTCCTCGCTCACCTGCGGGACCCCCACTACCAGCCGGCCAACGAATTTGAGCTCTCCAGCCGCCTCGGTCTGAACAAGAAACAGCGCGCCATGCTCGCCCACGAGGTACGCCTTGCCCTGAAGAGCGGTAACTATCTCCGCGCGGCCAACGGTCGCATCTCCCCTCGCGGAGCCAACGCCGAGCAGCCAAGCACCCCGGAAAAACGCCCGGTCTTTACCCCGACCCGCCGCGGTCCCGGCTTTCCCGTCACGCCGACACCCGAAACCTACTCTAGCCGTCCCATGACCGGCGGAGCGAAAGTCCCACCCCGTGCGACCGCACCGGCCAAGTCGCCCGCAAGCGCCGCTTCGCCCGCTCCGTCCCGCGCCACCGCTCGCTCCGCGGCGTCCCGCGCACCGATGCACGCCGCCTCGCCCGCGCCCACGCGTGCACCCACTCGCGCCGCTTCGCCCGGGCGCACCACTTCTCCCACTCGCGCCGCTTCGCCCGCACCCGCTCGTGCGCCCAAAGTCGTCGCCGAACCTAAACTCGGCAAAGGCGAACTGCTCGGCCGCATTCAGTTTCGCGCCGGCGGCTCGGCCTTCGTCGTCCGCGACGCCGTCCTCGGCGAAGACGCGCAACCCGCCCTCCAAGTGTTCCCCGAGGACACCGGCGTCGCCCTCCCAGGCGATCGCGTCCTCGCCCGCGAATTCCCCGGCCGCAAGGGCCGCCGCCCCGGCGAAAAAATCGGCGCCGTCATCCGCGTCCTCGCACGCGAACGCGACACCATCGTCGGGAACCTTCGCAAAGGCCGGCGCGAATTCGTCGTCCAGCCCGACGATCCGCGCTTCAGCTACGAAATCGCCGTCGGCGATCCCGCGAAGAGCGGCCTCTCACCCGTCCCGAAGGAAGGCGACAAAGTCGTCATCAAACTCGGCGAGTGGAACCACCGCGCAGACGCCCTCACCGGCACCATCACCTCCCGCCTCGGACGCACCCACGAACCCCGCGCCGAGCTCCTCGGTATTTTCCTCAAACACAATCTCGCGACCGAATTCCCCTCCGACGTCGAACGTGAGGCCGCGCTCATCCCCGATCGCGTGCTCCCCTCCGAGCTTCCCGGCCGCCTCGACTATCGCGCCAAGGTCGTCTTCACAATCGATCCGGACGACGCCAAGGACTTCGACGACGCCCTCTCCTACGAGCCACTCGACGGCGGCGAAGTACGCGTCGGGATCCACATCGCCGACGTCTCGACCTACGTCCATCCCGGCACCGCCATCGACCGCGAAGCCCAACGCCGCGGTAACTCGACCTACCTCGTCGGCGTGGTCATTCCGATGCTCCCGGAAAAACTCTCCAACGGTCTCTGCTCTCTCGTCGAAGCCCAAGATCGCCTCTGCAAAGCCGTCTTCCTCACCTTCACCAAAAACGGCCGCCTCCGCGATACCACCTACGCCAACACCGTCATCCGTAGCCGCAAGCGCCTCACTTACAAACAGGCCTACGCCTTCATGTTTGAAGACGACCTCGCGAAAATCCGCGCCCTGCCCCTCCCGGCAAAACACCAAACCGGCTCCACCGGCCGCGCCCTCCGCGATCTCACCGACGCAGAGTTGCACGACCTCCAGACGTGGTGCCGAGCCCTCTGGAAAATCGCCGCTCGCCTCCGCAAAGATCGCATGGCCAACGGCAGCCTTGATCTCGACATGCCCGAGACAAAAATCTTCGTGGATGAAAAGGGCTACGCCGACCGCCTCGAAAAAATCACGCACGACGAGAGCCACCAACTCATCGAAGAGTTCATGCTCGCCGCCAACGAAGCGGTCGCCCGCCTCACGCGCACGCACCAACTTCCCTCGCTCTACCGCGTTCACGACGAACCCGATGCCGAAAAACTCGAGGAGTTTCGCGGCCTGCTCGACTCTTTCGACATTCCCGTCGGCGACCTCAGCGTGCGCGCCGAAATCGTCAAACTACTCGTCATCCTCGCGGCCCACCCCCAGGGCTACACGCTGCGCACCCAGCTCCTGCGCAGTCTGAAAAAGGCCGCCTACCGCGCCACGCCCGACGGTCACTACGGTCTGGCGAAAAATGACTACACCCACTTCACCTCGCCGATCCGACGCTACGCCGACCTCGTCGTCCATCGCGTCTTCGATACCTATCTCGAAAAACACGCCGGCCACGCCATTCCGCCTGCACGCAACGCCCGCTACGATCTCTCGCGCATCCAAGCGCTCGGCGAGCATATCAGCCTCACCGAAATCAGCAGCGCCGAAGCCGAGCGCGAAAGCGTGAAGATCAAGCTCCTCGAATTTTTCGAGCGCGAACTCGATAAATCTCCCCGCACCCCCTTCCTCGCCGTCATCACCGACGTCCGCCCCAACGGCTTCTTCATCGAACTCGTCGAGTCGATGACCTTTGGCTTCATCAGCACCAACGCCCTCACCGATGACCGCTACGTCCCGGCGGACGACGGCACGATGCTCGTCGGTCGCAAGACCAAGAAAAAATTCGCCCTCAACGGCCGCCTCACCGTCGTCGTGGATAAAGTCGACCGCTTCAAACGCCTGATCGATTTCCGCCCGGCGGATTGAGCGTCGCGCCTTGGCCTGACGCCAAGATTTCGGCCGTTTTTCGGGCGCCTGCTGGGAGGCGATTACGCTTCCCCAATCGTTCTCGTTCTCTTTCGTCAGGTTTTGTCGGCGGGAGAGAACGAGAACGATTACGAGGAACGAGAACGAGCACGATTACAGGAAACGACGACGGCTCAGGCAGCGTCCTCCCCTCGACCAGCCAAACCCGACCAGCCCTTGCTCGTGATCGCCCCCCTCGACTTCGATCACCACGGTCGCATTTTTTGAAAATACGCCCACGCTCACCCCGCCGGTAATCCCCTTGCCATGATCTCGCTCCGCGCAGCCGTCCGCACATCCGTAGTGCTCACCGCACTACTCGCTCCGTTCACCCGCGCCGCCGTCCCTGTCGATCTCAGCGGCCTCGCGCCCGACAGCGAAATTCGCATCACCCACCACACCACCACCGAACTCATCACGCTCGACTGGCCCGCCTCCGCATCCGCCTCCGGCCCACGCGCCTCGCTCACCCTCAATCTGACGAAAGACAAACCGCTCCTGTCGCGCCTCGCGTGGCAAACCGCACCCGCCGCCGCCCCGACCACCATCGCGGAAAACCTCACGCCGCTCACCATCCTCACCGTCGGGCATCGCGACCTCGCCCGCAACGGCTGGATGGTCTTCTTCGACAAAGTCCACACCCGCCCCTCCCAGCGCTTCCCCGTCCGCCTCGCGCCCACCTCCGCGAAACTCACCTCGACCGCCACCCGCGCCCGCATCGCCATCGGGGGTCTCACCGCCGACACCTTTTCTGGGAGCTACGAACTCACCGTCTTCTCCGGCAGTCCGCTCATTCAGGCTGAAGCCGTCCTCTCCACCGCGCAAAACAACCGCGCCATTCTCTACGACGCCGGCCTCGTTGCGCCGTTTGGCCGCGCCACCGGTTACTCGTGGATCGATCCCCGCACCGGCCCGCAATCCGCCCCCGCCGACACACCCGCCGGCGTCCGCGCCGCCCGTTATCGCACCGCCGCACTCGAATTTCCCGGCGGCAACGTCACCGTCTTCCCGCCGCCCCACCGTTACCTCTACCCCTTGGATTTCGCCGACAACTTTGGTTTCAACTGGCTCGGTCGCCACTACGATTCCTCCGCCCCCGGCGACGGCGTCGGCATCCGCCAACCCCCGACCGGTGACAACCGCTACGTCCCGTGGGTCAACGCGCCGCCCGGCACCGCGCAACGCCTGCCCATCTTCTACCGGTTCGGTCCCGCCGCCGGCACCGCCGAGATCGCCGCCGTCACGACCTACACCCGCGGCGACCGCTTCGCTCCACTCCCCGGATACAAAACATTTTCCAGCCATTATCACGTCGAGCACACCCTGGAGTTGCTCGCCCGCCAGAAAGCTGCGGGCCACGACGCCATCCCCGCCGACCTCCGCGATCCCGGCTTTGCGCGCGCCTTCCGCGCCGCCGGCATCGACATCGTACACCTCGCCGAATTCCACAACGGCCAAACCCCAAAACTCGCCACCGAGCCGCGACTCGCCCAACTCCGGCTCATGCACGCCGAGTGCGCCCGCCTGTCCGACGAAACATTTCTCCTGCTCCCCGGCGAAGAACCCAACGTCCACCTCGGCGGCCACTGGATCAGCTTCTTTCCGCAGCCCGTGCTCTGGGTGCTGAATCGCCCCGCCGAAAAACCCTTCGTCGAAACGAACTCCGCCGGCGAATCGATCTACCACGTCGGCAACCCCGCCGACGTCCTCGCGCTCATGCAACGCGAGCGCGGTCTCATGTGGGCCGCCCACGCCCGTATCAAGGGCACCATCGGCTTCCCCGACAACTACCGCGACACCCCGTTTTTCCAATCGCCCCACTATCTCGGTGCCGCCTGGAAAGCCATGCCCGCCGACTACTCCCGGGATACGCTCGGCTGGCGCGTGCTCGACACCCTCGACGACATGAACAACTGGGGCGCCGACAAACGCGCCCTCGGCGAAGTCGACGTCTTCAAGGTCGAGCCGCACTCCGAGCTCTACGGCCACCTCAACGTCAACTACCTGAAGCTCGACCGCATCCCCCGTTTCGCCGACGGCTGGCAACCCGTCCTCGATGTGCTCCGCCGCGGCGAATTCTTCGTCACCACCGGTGAAATCCTCGCCGCCGATACCACCCTGGTGCGCGCCGCCGGTGCCGCCCCTCGCCTCACCGCCCAACTCGCCTGGACGCTCCCGCTCGCCTTCGCCGAGATCGTCGCCGGCGACGGCACCACAACCCTCCGCCGTCGTATCGATCTTTCGGACACGCGCGCCTTCGGCAACCGCTCCTTCTCAGCCGCACTACCGACCGAAGCCGGCCTCCGTTGGGTCCGCCTCGCCGTCTGGGACATCGCCGGCAACGGCGCGTTCTCGCAGCCGATCACGCTCCCGTGAGCCTCCCCGCGCCCCTTCCGGTCGAGCGCGTCCGGCGGCGGCGAAGGCCCCACCGCACACGCGCCCGGCGCTGGCGCTAACGCTCAAGATCCGCTCGCCGAATCGGAAACCTCGAAACAATCAGGCTCGCGCCGCCGTACCTCGCGAAGCAGCCTCCCCACCTTCCCCTTGTCCGCAGCGGATCATGAGTCCGCGCTGCTTCCCGCCTCCCTACCTCGCTCCATGAATCCACGCTCATTCCTCACCCCGCTGTTAGTCGGTCTCGTTTCCTTTTCCCCGCTCGCTCAACCCGCGGCCCGCTCCGCCGATGTGCCCGCAGGCGTTTGGGTGCGCGATGGCTACGCGCTCTCCATCGCCGTCGACGGAATCAAACTCCCCCGCTTCCTCGCCAGCGGCCCGAACAACACCCTCTTTGTCAGCGTTCCGAAAGAAGGGAAAATCATGGCGTGCCGCGATACCGACGGGGATGGCAGCTATGAAACCATAACCACGTTCGTCGAGGGCAAGACACCCAATACCATTCTCCAAGGCATGCAGTGGCACGACGGCTCGCTGTGGTACGCCCAGCTCAATGCGATTTCAAAAGCACGCGACACGAATGGCGACGGCAAGGCCGACGAGGACGTCGCCGTTCTGGGTGCCGAACACCTTCCCACCGGCGCCCGGGGTGGCCACATGTGGCGCGCGCTCCTCATCCACCAGAATCGCATTTACACCCACGTCGGCGACCAAACTAATGCGACCGACGAACCGACCGACGCTTCGGAGCGCAAGAAAATCTGGAGCTTTGCTCTCGACGGTTCCGACAAAAAGCTCTTCGCCTCGGGCCTCCGCAATTCGGAGAAATTGGTCGTGCGTCCCGGCACCAACGAAATCTGGGGTATCGACCACGACATCGACCTGTTGGGAGCCAAACTAGAAGGGGACAAAAAATTTGGTCAGCCCATTACCGACCACAATCCGCCCGCCGAACTGAACCATTACGTCGAGGGGGGATTTTACGGGCACCCTTGGCTCGTGGGGAAAAACACTCCGAACCTGAATTTCCTCAATGATCCGAAGTTGGTCGAGTACGCGAGCAAGGCCACGATCCCAGAATGGCTGCTGCCGGCCCACTGCTCGGCAAACTCGCTCACGTTCTACACGGGCGACAAAATCCCCCGTGCCCACGGCGACGCTTTTGTCGCCCAAAGAGGTGGGAGCGCGACCGCCAAGGTCGGCTATTGTCTCTCGCGAATTCTCTTCGAAGACGGACATCCGTATGGCGAACAGAAGATGGTAAACTTCCTGAAGAATCGCACAGAAATCCTCGGCCGTCCCGTCGATTGTATGCAAGCCCCGGATGGTTCACTGCTCTTCAGCGACGACTTCGGCAGCAAGATCTACCGCCTGAAATACGTGGGAAAGTAAGCGAACACCCACCTGCGCTCCGCTCCTGCGGCCAGTCACGGTATCCGCTCAAGGCCGACACACTGGTTTCGTGCATCGCAGGTCAGCGTAATTCCTCCATGAATACCCCGGCGCTCACCAACCGCGGGAGGCAGGGACGCAGCGAAGGGGACGTTCTCCCCGTTGGCGCACCGCACGACGACGGGGCGCACCGTTCCGTGCTAATAGTGTTAAAGAGCACGCCGAGCTTAGCGCGAGCTCACAGCAACTGAATTACTGCCGTTCAGCACTCCATCACGCAAAAACAGCTGTCGTCCGGTCTTGGCCGCGTAGGCCGCGTTGTGCGTCACGAGGACCAGCGCCGTTTGGGTCTCGCGGCACAACCCGAGCAAGAGCTCCACGACGGCGTCACCCGTCTGCTCATCGAGGTTGCCCGTCGGCTCGTCGGCCAGCAGCAATTTCGGCGCATTCATCAGCGCCCGCGCTACCGCCACGCGCTGCCGCTCGCCGCCAGAAAGCTGAGCCGGTAGATGCGTCGCACGCTCCGCCAAGCCCACGCGCGCGATCAAATCCTGGGCCCGTGCCCGCTCGACCGCGCCCGGCGCTTTGACCATTCGCGCCGCCATCAGGACATTCGCCAGCGCATCGATTTCGGGGATCAGATAAAATGACTGAAACACGATCCCGAGAAACGTCGCGCGCCGGTTCGCGTTCGCCGGTTCTCCGCCCCATGAGAGGTTGCCACCGTCAGGCGTATCCAAACCCGCCAGCAAATTGAGCAACGTGGATTTCCCTGAGCCCGACTCACCGCGGATACTCACGCTTTCGCCAGCACCAAGGGCGATATCTACACCGCGCAATACTTCGATCCGGAGGCCACCGCTCTGGTAACTCTTGCGAAGCCCCCTCGCTGCCAACACGACCTCACTCATGGTGAGCCTCCGAGGCAGGAGCCTGCTGGCAGGCATTTTTCTTCGCGTCACTCACTGCGCAACGCCTCCACGGGTTTGAGCCGCGCCGCCCGCCAAGCCGGGATCAATCCCGCGAGCGTGGAAATCACGATTGAAGCTACCACGGTCATCACCAGATCACTGGTTAACGTGTGCGACGGCAGGTCTGAAAATTGATAAAACTGCCGGAGCGTTTCTTGGCGTTGCATCAGCCGCGCGATCCCGTGGACCAAATCATTCCGGATCGCCAGCACCCCGAAGCCCATCCCCACCCCAATCGCCGTCCCGGTCAGACCGATGATGAAGGCCTGCGCACAGAAACACAGCGCCACATCCCGAGGACGCGCGCCCAACGCCCCGAGCAGCCCGATCTCGCGCGTCTTCCGCACCACGGAAATCAGCAGCGAGCTCATCACCGAAAATGCCGCGATGATCACAATGAAGAGCAGCAGGAAAAAATTAATACTCTTCTCCAAATTTAACACCCACAGGAAATCCGCCCAACTCTCCATCCAAGAATACGCCTGCGTCGTGGCTCGCGGTAACGTCGTATTCAACCGGGCCACGACGGCATGCTCATCCACGTCTGGTTTCAATCGAACGTAGATGCCATGCACGCTCCGCCCTAGTCCGTAGAGCTCTTGGGCCGCCCGCAACGTCCCGTAAATCGTGCTACTATCGAGTTGCTGGTGGCCAATGTAGAGCTCGCCCACGACCCGAAACTCCCGCGGCAAAAATACCTCGTCGTTCTTGAGCTTCTCGATAAGCAACGGCGAATAAATCTCGATCTTGTCGCCCACGTGAACTCCGAGCGACGTCGCGAGTTGGGAGCTCAAGACCACCGAATCATCATCGAGGTTCGCAATCGCGCTGGGCGGGTTGGTGAAGCGCCCGAGATTCGCCACGCGCTCGATCGTGCCCACGTCGACGCCACGAAAAAGCGGATACGCCGGCCGGCTGTTCGCCTGTACACCCACCACGCCTTTCACGTAGGGAGTCGCTGCCGCCACCCCGGGGGTGGCGCTGATCTGTGCCAGCACGTCCTGCGGATCGCTCAGGTAGCCAGTCACCTTAACATCCACTTCTCCCTCTGTCTCCACGATCATCCGCCGAATCTCGTAGCCAAATCCCCCCATCACACTCGTCACAATGATCAGCACCGCCACGCCGAGCGTCACGCCCAGCACCGAGATTGCCGTGAAAAACGGAAACCGCCCGCTCGGGAAGAGCTGCTTGCAGGCGAGATAAAGATACCAGGGCATAGCCAGTTGCGGTCAGCGGCCTAAGGCGAAGTGAACATCAGCTCGTCCCGTGTCAGCACGCCGCTCTTAAACTTCTCACTTACACTCACGAAGTGCTCCCCGGTCTCAGCTGCGGAAACAAAATCACATCGCGTATGCTCTCCGCCCCCGTGAGCAGAATGCACAACCGGTCGATGCCCACCCCCATCCCGCCCGCCGGCGGCATTCCATACTCCAGCGCCAGCAGGAAATCATGGTCGATATTTTGCTTCTCCTCGCCCGCCTGCGCCTGAAACATCTCCCGTTGCACATCCGGATCATTTTGCTCCGAGTAGGCCGGCGCGACTTCCATGCCGCCGATCGTGAGCTCGAACACGTCGATCGTCGTCGGATCATCGAGACTGATCTTCGCCAGCGGACACAGCTCCTTCGGCAACTTCAGCACAAAGGTCGGCTGGATCAGCGTCGGCTCGATCTTCTTCGAGAAAATCTCGTTGGTGATCTCAAACTCCTCCCACGCCGCGCTCACCGAGAGCCCAAGCTTTTCCGCGCCAGCGATCTTGTCCGCCTTGCTGCGCGCAAACCACTCCGCGTCGCCCGTCGCCTCGCGGATCAGGTCTTTGTAATTCACCTCGCGCCACTCACCCGCAAAGTCGATCTCCTGCCCGCTCGCCGCGTGTGTGATTTTCGTCGTCCCGAGCACGTCGCGGCACAGCGTCGTGAGCATGTCCTTGATGAGCGTCATCATCCCGCGGTGATCGCTGTAGGCTTGGTAAACTTCGAGCATGGTGAACTCCGGATTGTGCTTCCGCGACACCCCTTCGTTGCGGAAAATTCGCCCGATCTCAAACACGCGATCAAACCCGCCCACCAGCAGTCGCTTCAGCCGCAGTTCCGTCGCAATGCGCAGGAAGAAATCCACATCGAGCGCATTGTGATGCGTCTTGAAGGGCCGTGCCGCCGCGCCGCCCGCCGTGTTTTCCAGCACCGGCGTCTCGACTTCGATGAATTGCTGCGCCTCGAGAAACCGCCGGATGTGCGACACGATGCGCGACCGCAGCATCAGCCGCGCACGCGACTCCGCGTTCACGATCAGGTCCAGATACCGCTGACGATAAACCTGCTCAGGATCGCTGAGGCCGTGCCACTTTTCCGGCAACGGATGCAGCGCCTTCGCCACGAGCGTGTAACCCTCGACCCGCACCGTAACTTCGCCGGTCTTTGTCTTAAACAGCGTGCCCTTGGCGCCCAGAATATCCCCCAGATCGAGTTTCTTGAACGCCGCGTACGCCACATCGCCGACCACATCCTTCTTCACGTAGAGCTGAATCTGCCCCTGCTGATCGAGAATCTTAACAAACTGGCTCTTCCCCATATCGCGAATCGTCACGAGGCGGCCGGCGACCGTGACGGTCACCGCATTGTCCTGCCCATCGACATGCAGCTTGATCGCATCACCCGAGAAATGACTCGTCGCGACGTTCGCGCGAAACGGGTCAAACCCGCCCGCGCGCATCTCGGCGAGCTTGTTGCGCCGCACCGCATGTTGGTCGTGGGAAATATCCGGCAGAGGTGTATCGCTCATGGAAACGAAGACCAAGCCATGCGCCCCGCCGTTGCGCAAACGGAAACTCCGGACGCTCTGGCGGGCGGGAGATCCTCCGGTTGGCTGCGTCCGCCGCGATCATGCGCCCGACGAACTGGCGACACTCCTGTCGCCGTGCACTTTTCGGAACGCCAGTTTCCCGACCGCCACTGCTTCGGGCGCAAACCGGACACTTGGAAAGCACCCCGCCGTCGGCCTGATGCCTCCTCAACCGACGCGCCCTCAACCGACGCCCTGAAAAAGCACCGACTTCCCGCCCTGCCCGCGTCCGCTCACTCCCTCGGCAGCAAGAGGAATCTCGCCCCCCCCCCGCGCTCATCATTTTCCAAAAAAATCCGTGTTCATCCGTGCCAACCGTGGTTAACTCTGCTTCCAACTCACGCCTCTTTGATGGACACCACGCGCAAACCTTCCTGGCTCCGTGCCAAGCTTCCTTCCGGGCCCGGCTACCTCGCCACGCGCAAACTCGTCGACGAAAACAAACTCCACACCGTCTGCCAAAGCGCCCAGTGCCCCAATCTCGGCGAATGCTGGTCCCGCGGGACCGCCACCGTGATGATCCTCGGCAACATCTGCACGCGCTCCTGCAATTTCTGCGCGATCCAGACAGGCCGCCCCACGGAGCTCGACCTCGGCGAGCCCGCCCGCGTCGCCGACGCCGTGGCGAAGATGAATCTCAAACACTGCGTCATCACCAGTGTCGCCCGCGATGAACTCGCCGACGGTGGTGCCGCCGTCTGGGCGATGACGATTCGCGCCATCCAGCACCGCTGCCCCGCTACCGCGATCGAGGTTCTGGTGCCCGATTTCAAAGGCAACTTGGAGCACGTCGATATCGTCCTCGACGCCAAGCCCGACATCTACAACCACAACCTCGAGACCGTCGAACGCCTGCAAAAACCCGTCCGCGTGCAGGCCCGCTACGACCGCTCCCGCTCCGTCCTCCGCCACGCGAAGAGCCGCGGCTTTGTCACCAAGACCGGCATTATGCTCGGCGTCGGCGAAGAGCAGCCCGAGATTGAGCAGACGATCCGCGACATCGCCTCCGACCGGACCGATATCCTCACCATCGGCCAATATCTCCAGCCGACCCCGCAGCACCTGCCGATTTCGCGCTGGGCTCCGCCCGAGGAATTTCTCCACTGGAAAAACTTCGGCCTGAGCATCGGCCTCGGCGTCGTCGAAAGCGGCGCTCTGGTCCGCTCCAGTTATCACGCCGACGAACAGTCGCAGAAATACACCGGCGTCGAGCACCTCAACACGGCGAACGCGCTGGCCCGCGCATAGCCAGCGCAGCCCACGCGTCGGGCGGGCCCTCCTCCCCGTGGCGCCCTGAAAACCCGGCCTGCCACATCTCGCTCCGCACAGACCGGCGGTTTCCCAACCATCGTGGAGTCCCCTCACTCGCCTTCCGCCCCAGGCCCGGCTTCGCCATGACGTACGCCGAGATCGCCGTGGTTTCGAAGCGTTCGTGTCCAAGCAACTCCCGCGACGGAGCGCTGCGCCTTACGCCAAGCTTGCCCGGCTCGCACCGCACCGCCTTGTTCCTTGGCTCATGCTGTTTTGGTTGAAAAAATTTGTATCGTTTTGGCTGATGCCGCTGCCGTTTTGCCTCACCCTGCTGGCCGTGGGTCTGTGTGTGCTCCTCTGGAGTCGGCGCGCGCGCCTTGGTCGCGGTCTGCTCTTCGCCGGGACGATTTTGCTCATGCTGTTCAGCAATAAATTTGTCAGCGACGCTCTCGTGCGACCACTCGAAACACGTTATCCGGCCATCCCGGAATTCGTCGCCGGCGCCCCCCTTCCGCCCGAACTCGCCGCGTGCCGCTTCGTCGTCGTGCTCGGCAGCGGTAACGGCAACGCACCGGGTCTTTCCGCGACTAACCAACTATCCGTCTCCGGTCTCGCTCGCCTCACCGAGGCGGTCCGTCTCCTGCGCGTGCTGCCCGACGCGCGCGCGATCATTAGTGGCCCGGGCTATCTCCATCAGCCGGAGCGCCCCACCCACGCCGCCATGGTGTTGCGCGCCGCTGAATCGCTCGGGTTCGACCCCCGCCGAGCCACGCTCATCGAAAATGCCATCGACACGGAGGAGGAATCGCTCGCCGTAAAGCGCCTCGTGGGCACCGAGCCCTTCGCGCTTATCACCTCCGCGTGGCACCTGCCGCGCACGATGGCCTTGTTTCGGCACGCCGGCCTCACGCCACTCCCGTGCCCCGCCGACTATAGCGCGCGCGCCGGCGATGAGCTCGAATGGAGGGACTTCCTCTGGGACACCGAATCGCTGGGCCGCAGCACGTGGGCCGTCCGCGAGCGCATCGGCTACCTGTGGATTTGGCTGCGCGGTCGCGGCTGAGTTTGCGTGGGTGTGACACAACATCCTTCTGAATCAGAACGATGAACCGGGGGTTTGTGGCCCTATTAACGAGCCTGGCAGGCTCTCCCCCGACTCGCTCGAAGAAGGTCCCGACACTCGGGATCACCAGTGACGAAACTCCGCCTAAAGCCTCGGATCAAGCCGAGGCTTGTAACTCTGCAGCCTACACGCTGACTACGCGGTACGCACAAGGTGCCGAAACCCCGATGAGACACCCATGAAACTCTGCTTATCGCTGAAGCTGTCTGCCTGCCTCGTCGCCTTCGCCCTCCTCGTCGCCTGCTCTGGCTGCACGACGGCGGCAAATTCCCAACGCAATGCCGCGGCTAACCCGAACAACCTGCCGACGTATGCACTCGCCGTCGCGGTCCGCGGAGGCGTTGAGCCCACTGCGGCGCTGTGGAACGCGATGTATCAAAATTTTTCGCGCGCACTCGCCGCCCGGGGAATGCTCCTGATTAACGACCACGCCAAAGCCGACAACATCATCTACGTCGAGTTCTTGCCCGATCCGATCAACCCGACCATTGGCAGCGTACTCGTCAGTAGCATCTCCCCCAATACCGGAATCTACGGTCGCACGGTGCCCGTCAGCAATGCCGGCTCCGCCAGCAGCTACGCATCGTCCTTAGGCTACGCCAACCCTTCGCTGGGGAGGACGAATTACGACTCCGACGATTACAATCGTTACAACGGCCACGACACTGCGGGCTCGAGCTCTCCGCCACCGCCCTCGTCTGGCGCCGGCGCCAAGCCGCCTGGCACCCCCGTCGTAACGCCTCCGCATCACCGTCCCATCAACCCCGCAGACTGCCCGCCCGGCACCTCGCCCTACCAGCCGCCGCCCAGCTACGTGGGAAATTACCCGCGCCACCAGGGCCCGCGCGAGGGCGGCTACACGCCTCCGCCGTATTCCTCGCCACGGCCGGCACCGCATTCTGACGGCTCACTCAGTTACTCCTCCACCGACTCGTCGGGCCAATCGGCATACGCATCGTCATCGAATTCGTCTTCGTCCTACAGCGCGTCGTCCCCCTCCTCCCATTCTCCGGCGCCCTCGCCGTCTTATTCCGCGCCTTCGTATTCGGCTCCGGTGAGTTCGTCGCTGTCCTACTCGTCGAGCGCTGATACGTCGTCGTCATCGTCGTCCTCGTCGGCAGGTTCCTCCTCGTCCTCGGCAGGTTCTTCGTCCTCCTCGTCCCATTCGTCCGACAATTCGTCGTCGAGCGCGAACCAACAGCCACCCTAACCGGATTTTCCGCATGGTGCGGCGGGGTCCCGGAGATCTGTTTACTGCAGCATTCGCACGCGGCGATCCTTGCGAGGAAACTGGAGCGACACGATCGTCCCCACGCCTTCCTTGCTCTCGATGCCCACTTGGCCGCCATGGTCCCGCATGATTCGCTGGACGATCATCAGACCGAGTCCGTGGCCACCGATCTTGGTCGTATGGTAGGGCTGAAACAGTCGCGAAAGATCCTCTTGTTTGATGCCCGTGCCACTGTCACCGAAGAGCAAGAACACGGAATCATCGTCGGCGCGTGACTTGATCTTCAGGTTCCCGCCCGGCTGCATCGCCTCCAATGCATTCTTCGTGAGATTAAAAAACACCTGCTTGAGCTGATTGCGGTCAGCCATCACCGCAGGCAACGCGTCGAGTGTTTCGGCTTCCACCACGATTCCGCGGTCCGCGAATTCCCGCTGCTGAAACCGCAGCACGTCCGTGAGAATCTCAGCCAGATTAGTCTCCGCCAGATCGGGCGGACGCGGCCGAATCGCCTCCAGAAAATTACTGATAATCCCATCAAGCCGCGTGACTTCGTCGGTGCAGACACGCAACGATTCCGCCAGCGAATCGACTTCTTGGGAGGCTCTTAGTTTCTTCAACTTTCGCTCGATCAGCTGGAGATGGATCGTGAGCGAGTTGAGCGGATTGCCGAGCTCGTGGGCGACGCCCGCAGCGAGCAACAACACCGAAGAGGTGCGCTCATCCTCGATTCGACGCTCGGTCGTTTGTTTCTCCTGGGTCACATCGCTCAAGATCACGGCAAACCGCCGGGGAGAACCGCGGCCGCCACCGCGAAACGGAACCATATAGAGCCGCACTCTGCGTGGCTCCGGATAGGTCAACTCGAACTCCCGCGCCACGACCGGGAGCGCGCCGCGCACGGGCCCATCTTCAAATGCGGCGTCAATCGATGGCCGCAAGCCGGGCACCAGGCGCCACAACGTTTGGCCCGCGAGCTCATCGTCACCAATCCCGATGAGACGATGCGCGGCCGCGTTGGCATACTCAATCACGCCATCGGCTGAAATCACGAGCACGCCTTCCTGCAGTACATTGAAAATTTCCTCGAAGAGCCCGCGCTCCCGAGCGAGGCGCTGCACGAGATTCGCGAGGTTCACCGAGTCCAGCCTGTCGAGCCGGCCCAGCACGCGATCGAGTGAGGAATGTTTTTTGACCGCCATCGAAGGGATGAATGGATGATCGAGCGTCGCGGTTCGGTCAACCGCGCGTCAGCCGTCCGCGCTGAGAAAATCCATCTGGTCCGGGTCCACCCGGCCTGCGAGGAGCTTGCGCAAGAACATCTCCCGGTGTTGCGGCGTGCGACCGAGGCGGAGCACCGCGTCGCGATGCTCCTCCGTGCCGTAGCCTTTGTGCTGCGCGAATCCGTAGCCGGGAAACTTGCCGTCGAGTTCGCCCATCAACCGGTCGCGCGTGACCTTCGCGATAATCGACGCCATCGCGATGCACAGGGAACGTCCATCGCCCTTCACGATCCCCGTGTGCGGGTAGGGAAACCCGCGCAACGCGAGCCCGTCCACGAGCACGCGACACGAGACTGTGGGCACAAAATTCGCGAGGACCTCAGGGGTCGCGAAAAGATCCGGTTCTGTTTTCTGTTCAAACGAGCCGGGCAAATAAATCCCCTCGAGCGCGCGGCGCATCGCGAGCTTGGTCGCGCCAAGAATGTTGCGCTGCTCAATTTCGATGACATCCGCCACCCCGAACTTGACGCGGATGTGCCCCTGCTCCGCCAACGTCGCGAGCTCCCCCCAAAACTCCTCACGCTCCGCCGCAGACAGCTGCTTCGAATCGTTCACCCGGCTTGCCCGCCCCAGCGCCCAGCGACTCTCCAGAAACGCTTGGTTTACCCACACCGCCCCCGCTACCACCGGACCGGCGAGCGCCCCGCGACCCGCTTCATCGACGCCAATGAGCTCGGCCACGCCCTCAATCTGCTTGAGATCGAATCCGCGAAGTTGTCGGCGTTTGGCCATGGAGCGGCGGATTTAGCGGACGCACCGCGCTCGGTGCAAGCGTGCGGCATGACCGCCCGACCGCTGGCACCG
>CAMCHO010000087.1 GCA_945874455.1 Opitutus sp. GAS368
CGGCACGTAACGCGGGTGGTCGATTTCGCGGCGATACATGTCGGCGAGGTAGAGCGCGCCGTCCGGGCCCTCGCCGAGAAAGACCGGCCGGAACCAGACGTCGGTGCTGGCGAGAAATTCTTTTCCTGCGGCGGGCGGCTCCGAGCGGAAAGCCGCGCCCTCGGGCCGGAGGACTTGGCGTTGCACGAGATTCTGGGCGGACTCGCAGATGAAAACGTTGCCGCTGTGTTCCGGGGTCAAGCCGGTGCCGCCGAAAATAAATACGCCGCTCGCCGAGGTGAACGTGCCGGCGTGCGGGGCCGCCATCAGTGACGGGATAAAATCTGCGGTGATGGTCGCGCGGCTGATGGGGAAAACCGCCGCCTCGGCTTGCACCTTCGAGACCTCCTGGACGCTCTCGCTGAACGAGAGGTGCGGGTTGCGTGCGAGGTGTGCCGGTTCGAGCATGATCTGCATCACCGGATGCCGGTTGGAACAGAAGAAGCGGCGGCCAAACGCGTCGAACGTCAGGCCGAATTGACCTCGGCCGCTGGTGTTTTCGAACGCGTAAGTGTCCGGGTCGAAGCGGCCGTCTTTTAGTGAGAACGTGACGGCGGCGCGCCCCGGGTGCGCAGGTGAGGTGATCTTGCCGCCGTTGAGACCGCTGGTGACGTAGATTTTTCCATCGAGGCCAAGGGTCGGATGGCTCACGCGCAACTGGGCCGTCTTGGTGGCGTCGAAGCCGGTGAGCACGATCTCGCGTTGATCCGCGATGCCGTCGCCGTCCGTGTCTTTCAGATACAAAATATCGGGGGCCGCCGTGACGAAGATGCCCCCTCGCCAGAGAACGAGACCGTTGACGTAGCCGAGGTCGGCGGCGAATGCACGGCGACGTTCGAAGCGTCCGTCACCGTCGCTATCCTCCAGCAACGCAATGCGACCCGCAGTGGTCTGCCCGCTGCCCTCGACCGGGTCGGGGTAGCCGCGCCCCTCGGCGACAAAGAGCCGGCGGGGGCCATCGAAGACGAAGGCAACGGGATTGATCACGAGGGGTTCGGCCGCGACGAGTTCGATGCGGAGACCTGCCTCGAGTTGAAACAGCTTGAGCGCCTCCTCCGGCGAGCGCGCGGGATGCCGCTCGGCGGCCGCGGCCTGCGCCAAGTGGGCTGGGAGGAACGCAACGAGGAGGCCGGCGAACTGGGCAAGGAACCACCGACCCGGGGTGTGGGCTTGAGAGGGCATGGACCATGGCTTCTGAACAGGGATGAACGCTGACGCAACCCCGGGGATTTCGCTCGGGGATTTCGCTCTCCCCACGATGAGATTTCTTCACCGTCTGTTCGTCACTACCGCCGGAGTGCTGCTGTCCGGCCTGCGCTCCCCGGCCGCCAGCGGTTCGATCGTGGGCCGCGTGCGCCGTGCCGTGACGGGCCCATCCTCGGCAACGCCCGCCGCGTCGTGCTGAGCGCTCCGCTCGCCGCTTACAGCGATGAGGCGGTCGCGTTCCGGCTGGCCCACGTACCGGTGGGCCCATTACGCTCGAGGTATTTTTTGCAGGATCGATGTCCGGTAAATCCCGCTCACGCGCGCCGCCGATCAGACGCTCGTGCAGGCTACCGATCTCATCAGCGCCGCGCGCTTCGGCCAGCCGTCGGAAACGGTGAAGCTCGATGTCTTCGTGGTCTCCCGCGCGCGCCCGCCGACTCCATTTTTCAAAACGGCAACGCCGTCGCCTTCGGCTCCGTGCGTGGATGCTTGCGACCTCGTGAAATGGTGGCCAACGGCATGATCTGGGTAAACGGGAAGCGAAGCCAAAAAACGAAGATGCCCGAACGACGGGTGTTCGGGAGCCGAGCCGTGCAGTGGGTGAGCCTCGTGGAGGCGCGCCTGCCACTTACGGCGGCAAGATACCGGCCATGACCGCCACGGCTTCTTGGCGGATAGAAAGGATGGCGCGGAGATTGGCCTGAGCTTGGGCGAGGCGAGCTTCGTTTCGCCGGTGAATCTCGTGGGCGCGGGCCAAGCGGGATTTGATTTCGGCATCTGGCAGATTGTCACTGACGGCGGAACGCAATGCCTCGCGCTCGGGATTGGCGGAGGAGCCACTTTTACGTTTGTTTTTTTCGGTGCCGGGGAGGGGACCACGCGAGCTGGTGCTACTGGCCCATAAGGTGCGCCGGATTTCGTCAATGGTGGTCATGCGCTCCATGATAAGTGCCCACTCGGTGTCGTCGATTACGTCGAGTTTCTCCCTGAGGCGGTCGAGGACGCGGGCTTGCGCGTCAGCCGGGTTGGCCTTGGTACGGCCCGAATCGGAATTGTCATCGCGCTTCTTGGGTTTGACGCCGGAATCGTCACCGGTGGCTTCGCGTTTAGGAGTGCGCGCTTCCTCTTTGCCGGGTTTCGCCTGCGCATAATCAGCAACAGCCCCGATAGCAGAGAGGACAAGGCAGATGACGGCGGCCCGGTGGCGTGGGGGGAAGTTGTTCGCGAAGGGGTTCACGGGAGAAGAGCGAGGGTATCGTTGGTGGCGCCTGAACGGGGGGCAAGATTAGTCACGTTGCAAGGACGCCGCAGGGTAGGGCGGCGTTACCGTCGACCGCGTGCGAGCGCGCGGATCGGTCCGCGCGCGTCGCTTGACGCTGCACATGAGGAATGACTGATGAGCCCGGTGCAGGGTTGGGGGTCAGGCTGGGCTATCGCCGCCAGGCTCCGGGCGTACGCCCGGTTTGTCGGCGAAACCACCGGGAGAAATAATTAGGGTCGTCGAAACCGGATTGGTTGGCGGCCTCGGCGATGGTGGCGGTGGAGCGGAGGGCGGCTTGGGCCGTTTCCAGCCGCACGCGGTCCCGAAGGACGCGGAGGCCGAGGCCAGATTCACGTTTCAGTTTCCGATTGAGATGGTCGGGGTGATAGCCGAATTCGCGCGCGATTTGCGCCAGACTGACGCCCGAGGGGAGGCGCTGACGAAGCTGTTCGAACAAGTCTGAACTCGGCGCGGGCTGGGCCCGCACGGGCTCAAGGAGCCGGGCAACGACGGCGAGGATAGCTGGGTAATCCGCTAGGGTGAGCCGGCCTTTGCGCGGGACGCGGGACAACAATCCATGGAGCTCGTTGAGGGTCGCGGGTGACAGCGTGCGGTGAGCCGTGCGGACACGGGCCGCGCCCACGAGTGCGTAGTCGAGCACGAGGCACAGTGGGAGACTTTTTCCGGCGACCGAAAAGCCGTGTGGCGTGTGGGCCGGGATGACGAACAGGTCTCCAGCGCGGGCGCGCCGCCGCCGCGTATGGACAGTCTGCACACCCTCGCCGGTCAGATAGAGAATGAGTTGAGCGTGGTCGTGACCGTGGGACGCCACCTCGGCGTCGCGGTGCCGGTTCAACTGGAGCTTGCGCAGGACGAAACCCAGAGCGTGGATTTCAATTTTCTGAATTAGCAGCGGACTCCAAGCGAGCATAGGATCGGGTTGGTGCTAGCAAAAGTCGGAATCGTGCTAACGCAAGTGGCGGTTTCGGAGTAATGTGTTTACGGTCCTCGGATCAGTCGATCCGTCGAACGGGTCCCATCTATGAAAACTCACAAAATTGGCATCATCATGAACGGCGTCACCGGGCGCATGGGCACGAACCAGCATTTGCTACGTTCGATCAAAGCCATCATCGACCAGGGCGGCATTAAAATCGGCGACACTGAGGTGATCATGCCCGATCCGATTCTCATTGGCCGCAGCGAGCCAAAGCTTGCGGCGCTCGCCGTGCGTGCTGGGGTGACGCGTTATTCGACCAACCTGGATGCGGCATTAGCTGATCCCGCCAACCACGTTTATTTCGACTCCACGCTCACCGGCCAGCGCCCCATCGGTGTCCGCAAAGCGATCGCGGCGAAAAAACATATCTACTGCGAGAAACCCAGTGCCACGACTTCGGCCGAGGCGATGGCGCTCGCCCTCGAAGTGCGGGCGGCCGGACTCAAAAACGGAGTCGTCCAAGACAAGCTCTGGCTGCCGGGCTTGCTGAAGCTGAAGTACCTCATCGACACCGGATTCTTCGGGAAAATCCTCTCCGTGCGCGGTGAATTCGGCTATTGGGTATTTACTGGGGAGCACGAAAAACTGCAGCGACCGTCTTGGAATTACCGCAAAGAAGACGATGGCGGCATCATCGTCGACATGCTGTGCCACTGGCAGTACGTGATTCAAAATCTGTTCGGCGAAGTGAAGTCGCTGACGTGCCTCGGAGCCACCCATATCCCGCAGCGGTGGGACGAGGCGGGGAAACCCTACAAGTGCACGGCGGACGACGCGGCCTACGCGACCTTCGAGTTGGCGAATGGCATAATCTGCCAATTTAATTCGTCGTGGGACGTGCGCGTGCGGCGGGATGACTTGTTGACGTTGCAGGTCGATGGGACCCACGGCACTGCCGTGGCTGGCCTGCGCAATTGCACGGCTCAGCATTTGGGGGCGACGCCGCGCTGCGTCTGGAATCCGGATATTGATAGTCCGGTAAAATACATGGATGGCTGGACGACGGTGCCGGACCAAGGGGTCTACGACAACGCGTTCAAGGTGCAGTGGGAGCTCTTCCTCAAGCACGTGGTAAAGGACGACCCGTTTCCGTGGGATCTGATGCAGGGGGCCAAGGGCGTGCAAATGGCGGAGCTCGGCATCAAGTCGTGGGCAGAGCGCCGCTGGGTTGATGTGCCCAAGCTCGGCTGATTTTCTTAGAATTCTTCCGCCTCGTTTCCAAACGCGCGATTTGCTCTGGCGAATCGCGCGTTTTGTTTAGGTTGTTCCACCTGACCGGCTGCCTGAGAAGGTGGCCTACCGTCATCAACATCCTAAACCACGACGACCATGATCTTCTATATTGTTCTTATCGGTGTGCCCCTGTTGCTCGGCCTTTACGCGCAGATGCGCGTGATGAGCGCGTATCGCAAGAATGTCCAAATACCATCGCGCAACGGCATCACTGGCCGGGAGGCGGCAGCGGCGGTGATGGAGAGCGCGGGTATCCACGACGTGGAGATCGTCGAAGTGGAAGGGATGCTGAGCGACCACTACGATCCGTCGAATAAGCGTCTCGCTTTGTCGCCGGACAACTTTCACGGCACGAGCCTCGCGGCCTTGGGCGTCGCGGCGCACGAGGCCGGCCATGCGATCCAAGACAAGGTCGGCTATGGCATGATGGCGGTGCGCCAATCGTTGGTGCCGGCGGTGCAAGTGGCGTCGCCCATTGCGATGATTTTGGGTGGATTCGCGATTTACCTCGTGGGTGGTGCGATGGGCGGACTGCTCCTGAAAATCGCGATCGGAGCGCTCGCGGTGATTACGGTGTTTCAGTTTGTCACGTTGCCCGTGGAGTTCGACGCGACGGCCCGGGCGAAGCGGCAACTCGTCCATCTGGGGATCGTGCACCAAGATGAAATGGCGGGCGTGCATGAGACGCTCGATGCCGCGGCGCTCACTTATGTGGCCGCATTTGTGGCATCGCTCGGACAGATGCTGCACTTAATCATGATGCTCACCGGGGGAAACCGAAGGGATGACTAACGGGCAGGCGACTCGCTGAGCAGTCGATTACGAGGACCGTCCAGCCAAGCTAATCAGTATCGCCGTCGCCTATTTGATTAAGATGGGTTTAGCCTCGATCGCGCTCTTTTCCCGTAGTTTCACCGCCTTGGGCAGAGCATCCAACAGCTGCGTGATGCGTTCCGGATTGGATGGGTGCGTCGAAAGGAATGCGGGTTGAACCGGCTGGTTGGACGATTCGGCGTCCAATTTTTCTAGGACCTTGACCGACGCCTCGGGATCGTAGCCCGCTCGGGCCATGTACATCAGGCCCATGTAATCAGCTTCCTTTTCTTTCTTCCGATCGAAGGCGAGGCCGGAGACGCCCGCCGTCAGGCCGTAGGCGTTCAAAATCGCGGAAGACGTCAGCATGCCAGCACCCGTTCCCATGAGAGCGACGCCGCCGACGAGGCCGCCGGTGTTGACGAGCATTTCTTGCGACAGTTGCGAGTGGATGTGCTTCGCGGTGACATGGGCGATCTCGTGTGCAATCACCGACGCCAGTTCATCATCGTTTTCAGTGATCCGGTAGAGTCCGCTGAAGACACCCACCTTCCCTCCTGCCATCGCGAAGGCGTTGATTTGTTGCGGGACTTCGAACACCACAAATTCCCAGTCGGCATCGGGCATGTCCCAGAAAACGACCTTGGAGATGCGATCGCCCACCCGTTGAAGCTGGGCGATGCGCTCCTTGTCGCGCGAGAGCGGGTATTGGCGCTTCATAGCGTCGAACGCCGCGATGCTCATCTTCGTGACTTCTTTGTCATCGACGAGATTCATCGATTGGCGACCGGTGACGGGTACCTGATAGCAACCGCCGAGCATGGTCACGAGGAGCAAGAGCGGTGCGCCGAAAAATCCTGCGAGACATTTCATGGGGATGAGAGAAGGGGAGGCGAATGCGAACCGATAGTTCGGTTTGGCTGGTTAGCAAGCCCCGCGCTCAGAGGGCAATTGATTCGTTGCAGCGGAACGGGTCTGCACGCCTGCCACCGCCAAAATAATAATGCACTTTGCAAATTGGCATGAACAAAGCATAATCTCGCTCGTCCTACCCCGCAGTATCCTTCCACCATCCGTAGCATCCGTCGCCTCTTCGCCTCTTCACCCTTTGGCAATCGCCGCCCCTGGCACCCCATCATGGCAGACGAAAATGAATCAACCTCCTCTGGGAAAAAACGCCGGATCATCCATTGGAATCCTGAAGCAGGTCGTGAGGCCGCGCCGCGCCGGTGGACGTTAAAGCGCCTGCTACTGTGGAGCGTAGGCGGTTTTTTCGGGTTACTGCTCACGGCGGGTGTGGTCATCCGCGTCGCTAAACTGGTGGTGGGGCCGCAGATCTTTCAGCCGAGTGAAGCGGTCGTGGTGAGCGCGCAGACTCATGACGAAGCGAACACGGCGTTCGTGAGCCAGTCGAAGGCGGAATTGGCCCACGCGACCGCGACCAAAGCACTCAACGAGCTGCGGCGTCTGCCGCACGATCACCCGGTGCAGCTGCAGCGATTGATTTTGATCACGAAATCATTTCAGGAGGGTGAAAGCCTCTTGTCCGGCCAAGAATGGTCCCGGGCCTTTTCGACGTTTTCGGCGCTGAACACCGACATGGATACGTTTAGCCGCAACGTGAAAGCCAAGTACGATGCGCAGCAGGGGTACGATGCGATTTTGGTGCGGATCAAGTATCTGGAACGGGCGCGCAACTTGGCTCCCGGAGTGCTGGAAGCTGCGTTTGAAAATGCCGGAGCCGGGCGCAAGCTACTCGACGACGGCAACTTTCTCGGGGCGAAGACCTCATTTGATGAAGGCTTCGCGGAGCTCAAGAAAGCGGAGCGAGTCTTGGCCGGTCGCGTGGAAGAGAATCTCTTGAAAGGGCAACGGGCCTTGACGAAGGGGCAGCGCGATGTGGCGAAAACGTCGTTCGATGCGGCGCTCGAATTGGCTCCGGGCAATGAGATCGCGTTGGCCGGACTAAAGCGGGCGGAAAACATCGATCGCGTTTACGCACTTCTGCTGCAAGGCGAAGGATTCGAGAAGGAGGCGCAGTATGCCCGGGCGGCGGAATCCTATCAAAAAGCATTCTCACTCGACGGGGTTTCCGCAGCCGCTCAGGCCGGCCAGGCTCGGGCGAGTCGCCTGGAGAAAGAGACCCGATTTGAAACGGCATTTTCGGCGGCGAAAGCCTCGGTCAAAAATCGGGATTGGTCGAAGGCGATCACCGAGTTTCAGACGGCGCTGAAGGTCTATCCGCAGAAGACGGACGTGCAGGCAATGTTGCGCTCAGCCCGCGAAAACGAGCGCCGCGCCGCCGTGCAAAAGGCACTCAAGAAGGGATTTTCATATGAAAATCAACACCAGTGGAAAGAGGCCCGGGATGCCTACGCCGAGACGCTCAAGCTCGAGCCCGACCTGCCGGATGCGAAGGAAGCCTACATTCGCTGCGGCTCGATGATTCGGACGCTGCTGGAATACGACCGCCTGATTGAGAACGCGAAGCAGCTGGCAAATAATGCCGAGTTTCAAGCGGCGATTAGAATCTTTAGCCGGGCCATGGCGATCAAACCGGGCTATCCTCTGCCCAATGACGACACGATGGAGCAGCTCCACACCGTACTGACCGCGCAGAGCAAGCCCGTGGATGTGACGTTTAAGTCCGACGGGAAAACCCATGTCTCGATCTCCAATTACAAGCAGCCGAGCCAAGCGGAAACGTTCACGGTGAAGGTCCTGCCCGGTGACTATCAAGTGATCGGTCGCCGAAAAGGGTATACGGACGTGCTCATTTTGCTCCAAGTGCGCAATGGAACGACCCCGCCGACGGTGACGGTCATTTGCCAAACTGCCGCAGATCGCACCTGACCTTTCGTCATCATGTATCACCCCCGTCTCGGCCTCCCTCTTTTTGTGGCAGTGTTGATCGCGGCCTCGCCGCTCGCGGCCCAGGACACGCGCAGTTCGCCGATTAACGGCCCCGCGACGTCGGCTCAAAAGAATGCGGGTCGAGCCTCGGCGCGCGGTCCATTGCCCGATCCGGCGTTGCTTGATGGGTCCACCCAGTTGCCCGAGAAAAAATCTGAATACGGCATGCTCGGTGAGTTCGAGATACCGGGGGACGAAAACTCCAAGAGCGATAAAGTCGGTGCGCAGCAACCGCCGCCCGGAATGCCGTCGGGTGGTGGCCAAGCGGACCCCAAGGGAGCGCAGGGCCCGCAGGGTGCCATGGCGCAGGGTGGGGGCGCGGCCGGCGGACAACCGCAAGCAGGGCAGCAGCCACCCAAGGGTGGGACACCCGGGGGACCGGGTGGTGGTCAAAACGATCCCAATGCCAAGGCCGAGGGTATTCAGGTCGCCGAACTTCAGACGGACGAATCGGCGGGTCCGGCTGGGCAGGGCAGCGCGCCAGATCCGAATACGCAAAAACCCCAGCCGGTTACCATCGGCGATAAGGCGAGGCAGATTAGGCCCGCGGCCAATGCGCCCGGGGTGGTCGGGGCCCAAGTCCCCGCCGGGAACACGCAGCAAATGGAGAAGGCGACCGGTGGCGCGGCGAAGGGTTCCTCTGGCAACAGCGGCAACCGGGGCGTCGAAAAAGGGCGGGCCATGCCGGCTGGGCTGTAGGTTAATTCTCGCTACATTTTCATATCACTATCCTGTGAAAAATTCCCGCTCCTGGCTCCCACTATCGGTGTTGTTTTTGGCGGCGTCACTCGCGCGGGCCGCGACGTTGATTTATCCGGTCGAGGCGATCGACGACCTCTGGCAACTGCCCGCCGATGATTTTCGTCAAAAATATGTAGGGATCAATATCAGTGGGATTGGGCCCAGCGACGAGGGCTGGTATGTGCGCTACAAACACGAGAACCTGACTTATCTGTTTGGGCCCTTGGCGGACAGCGAGGCGGCACGGAAGAAGAAGTGGGAGCTCGAGGCTGTGCGGGATGCGGCGATCAGGAATCGCCCAACGCTCACCTCGAGCAAGGTCGACTATGTAAAGTTCACCTACTCTGGCGTGTTTGGTAGAGGTGGTGGTGACGGGTCGGGCGCAGGCGGTTCGCGAATGTCGAAGGACGGCAAGAGCGGACCGGACGGAGACCTCGATGGTGACGGTATTCCGAATTCAAAGGATAACGACATGGACGGTGATGGAATTCCTAATGATCAGGATACCGACAGTGACGGGGATGGCGTTCCGAATGGAAAAGACGACTACGCGTTTGGGACAAATCCTGACGGTGACGGCAGGGGTGGGATCGCGAACGGTGGCTCTGGCGATGGGCAAGGCGACGGGGCCGGAGGCGAGGGCAAAGACGGCAAGGGTGGGAAGGGCGGAAAAGATGGTCAGATGGCGGGCCTTGATGGACAGGGCGGCGACGGCGCGGGCGGCCCAGACGGCAACGGCGGGAAAAAAGGCGGCCAGGGCTCCAAGAGCGCCGGTGACGGCGGCGACGGTTCCGCGGGCGGTGGCCAGCAAGGCGGAGCCCAAAAGGTCGCTTCGGCCAAGGTCGGGAAAAGTGGTAGCGCCGGAGGGCAGCAAGGCGGCCAAAGTGGGCAGTCCGGTCAGCAGGCTGGCCAAGCCGGAAGCCAAGGAAGCAGCGGTGGGCAGAGTGGCGGCCAGCAAGGTCAGGGCGGCTCGCCCGGTGGTCCTTCAGGGGGCGGACAGGGAGGCGGTAGCAATCCGCTCCAGTTGTTGGGTTCGCTGTTGAAGGCTATCCTCGGTCTTTGAATCAGTCTTTGAATTCGGGGTGACGCGGATTTCGACGAGAGGCGCGCTGCGCTCCACGAGCGCCGACGCGGGCGGCTACAGGTCCTGCACCGCGATGAACGCCCCGCCGTGCTGGTAGGTGATTTCCCTCATCAGGTTCGCAAACTTCACGCCGGTGTTTCCCATGGAAAATTGAAATTGGATCGTGGTTGGAAAGCCCACGGCGTTGATGACGACTTTTCGTTTACCATTCTCATCCGCCGGATTTAACTCATCGAGGCGGCGTAAGACCGGATCGGCGGTTTCCGTAAACTCATCGCCAAAGACATAAATGCCCATGCGCATATTTTCGTCTTTCGGATCAAAGAGGGTGCGCATGGCTCGAAAGATTCCGGGCACAGGATTGCTAATGGTGTCGGCGTTATATCGGCGAAGTGTGCTCTTGATGGCTTGGCGGGTATCGGGACTATCCGGCAGCCAGCCCCCGTTGCGCCCTCCGCCCATCACAAAGCGGCCGTCGGCATCGAGGACTTGGATACCTTCGATCGAGGGATACACGTCGAGCACCTCCTCTATTTTCCGAATCGCCACCGCCCAAAGACCCCCGGTGTTGGGGTCGCGCATGGAACCGGAGGTGTCGATGACGAACGCGATGTAGTTGCTGCCCACCGGCACGCCGACCGGCAGCGGCTTGACGTCCTTCAACTCCATCTCAGGTTTCTTTTGGCGTGCCGCGATTTCCTTCTTCAAATCGTCGATATCGACGAGCATGGCCTCGAGGCCTCGTTTCTCGAGCTGCAACTTGCGATCAAGGTCGTCGAGGAGGGCGTGGATCGAGTCGTTGCGCAGGCGAGTGTCGGTGACGAGGGTGGCCACGCGGGCGTTGCTGCGATCGAGGTCTTCTTTGCTGTTTTTAAGTTTCGCGATATCCAGCAGTTGGGCCGCCAAAATTTTGCGGAGGGAGGCGAGGGCATCGACTTTCTCCTTTTCGCGCGAATCGATGCTGAGGACAAAAATCAAAATGACGGCGCCGAAGCCGCAGCAAATGCAGTCGAGAAACGCCAAGCTGAAGATTTGAGTGGGGCGGCGGCGAATCATAGGTCAGGCCACGATTTTGCCGGGCTGATGAGCGCGCCGCGAGTGGCGTTGGCGAGTTCCCAGAAAAGTGCGGGTCCGGCCGGGTCTCCGCTCATTGGAAAAAGAATGGTGCTGATGGGGATGCGGGTCGGAAGTTGTTTGGTAGCGATTTTAAAAAATCGGATGCGTTCGTCCTGCCCGACGTCACCCTCGGAGAGGAAGGAGTCGCTCTTGGTGGGCAGCCCGTCGGTGAACAGGACGATGCTGTCGGGCAGGCGAGCGAGGGAGCGCACCGCGGTGAAAGCTTTCTCCAAATTGGCACCACCCTTGGGGACGACGGTGTCGAGTTGTTTGACGATCTCGTTGATTGTTTTTTTGTCGCGCGTGCTGAACCAGTCGTCGCCGCGGTCGACGAGCACGGGCGTAACCTCGTCATTAAAAAAGAGGATTTGAAAACGAGTGTCCGGACCGAGCGAGGCGATCATCCACTGGAGGGCATGGATGGTGCGCTGCCATTTCGGAGCTTCCCGTTTTCTTTCATCCGAATCTCCCAGCCGTGCGGTGGCGGTGTCGATCGTCTCGTCCAGCATCGATCCCGAACAGCGGACGATGAAGACAATGAAATCACCGGTGAGTTTTACGCCCGTGAGGTATTGGCGCCGATCGATATTAGGAATGGGCACCGGGGCGAAATCCTCGGTGGGCAGGTTCTTCTTTTCGCCGAGGAGCGTCGCGAGTGCGTCCTTCATCGCGCCGGTCTGTTGCAGCAGGAGCAACAGTTCGCGTTGGCGGCTGCTGAGCTTCAACTGGTCCTGAGTGCTCCTCGCCGTGACGTCGTCCAGTTCGAGCTGGGCTGCCGCGAGGACTTTAGCGAGTCGGTCGATTTCGGCTTGGCTGAGCGCGACGTCGCGCTCCATCGCCTGCGTGCGTTCGCGGAGTTCATTCACGTCCGTTTTGTCCACTTTCATTTTTGAGGCGACCGTGAGCACAAAAACGAGAATGACCGCGCCGAAGCCGCAGCAGATACAATCCAGGAACGCTAGGCTGAATACCTCCGTTTCACGACGTTTCGCGGCAATCGACATGGCGGCGGGTGGGGCGGCGCTAAACGTCTTGCCGGTGGGCTGCGGGGCAATGAGCGAACAACACTTCAGTGGAGACCGCGCCGGTCTTGAGCGAGAGCCGGTCGCCCGTTTCGACCGGGACGCGGGGCATGACCTCGCCACTGTGGACGATCGTGGGATCGATAAACCAAAGTTGTCCGGCCTCGCGCACCAGTGAAATCAAGCAATCGTCGCCGCAGAAAGAGGTGGGAAGGGTTAAGTGGGGCCGTGCGTTGGCCGCACCGATGGTGAAACGTGGACCTGAGCCGAGGGCGTGACCCAGCCCTTCGATAATCGCGTGCGTGGGCGCGGGCCGCGACTCCGAGTGGCGGGCTTTCTGGAAACGGAGTTCCCACGCCCGGGTGGCGGTGCGCCGCGTGTCGGCGAGGGGCATCGCGATTTCGACGGCAACATCCGACAAATCACTGGAGACCGCCAGACGGTTCACCCCGATCCGCGCGGCCCCGGCGGCCGCGGCCCCGGCGGGGAGCCGAATCTGACGTGAAAACCCGACGGCCCGCAGTTTGGCTTCAAGCCCCGGGATGCTGGCACTCCGGGCGCTCAAGGCGACCGTGCACAGTCCGGGCGCTAGCGAGGCCTGACCCACAAATGATTGCACGCCGTGAACGAGCGTAGTCACAAACGCGTTCGCGTCGCTCGTGAGTTGTTCGTGTTTCGCGAGGAGTTCGTAGTTACGAGTGGCCGTATTGATTTGGTAGCGATGCTCCTGGGCACCACTGACCAGAAAGTTTTTTGTCTGGCGGAAAAAAATTTGTTCGACCCGTCCGTCTTCCAAAATGTCGAAGGCGGTGTGGCGCAAGAACCGATTGCCCATCGTGGCGGTCAGGTGCTTGAGCAAAGGGGCGTATCCGGAATTGGGGAGGTGGAAGAAATGTTTACGTTCCAAGCGCTCCTCTACAGTGAGGACCGTGAAGTCCGCGCCCTCCAAATGCACGTCGACGACGACAACCGGCAACGTCGGGTTGAAGCCCGGTGCGCGGGGGTCGCACAACGCGGCGCACGCCATATCCACGATCCCGGCGAGCGGGAGCTTGAGCTCGGCAGCCATGCCGAGCAACAGGCCCACTTTCTCCTCCTCGGCGGCGGCGTCCTTTAAGTAGGAACCCGGCACGGCGAGTACGATTTTTTCGAGCGGACCGGAAGCCGCAACTAAGTGTTTCGTAAACTCGCGCAGGAAGAAAAAGGACAACTCGGAACACGACGGCGCACGCGTCGGGAGGTTAAATGTGGAGACGGTGTCATGGGCCAGTTTGGACCAAAACGCGTGGGCTACGCGGCGGGGATGGACGAACCACATATCCTCCGCCGGACGACCGAAGGAAACGTGGCCGCCTTCGTGGTAGGCGAAGCCTGGCCAGTCGGTGGCACCTTTGCTGTCGGCGATTGCCAGTAGCTTGGTGTCGGTGTGATCGCTCGCGGCGGTGAGAAATCCTGCGTCGCAAAGTTCGAGTCCAATCGTGGGCATGGGAGAGAGATTACGTGAAACTCCGGGCTGCTTCCTCTTTGGTCGGCACTTTCATCACGTCGATGAGTTTGTCGCGACAGTAAGTCTGCGTCTCGATGACGAACGACTCCTGCTGGGATTGCACGATGTGCAGGACATACATGAGCACGATACAGAGCATGAGGCCGACAAAAGTGGAATTGAAAGCGAGGCCCAGATTGGCGGTGAGTGCCGAGATGTCGCCCTTGATCGCCTGTTCAGCGAAAGACAGCGCGTCGCCGATGCCGCGCACTGTGCCGACGAAGCCGATAGCTGGGATGGCCCACGCGATGTAGCGGACGAGCGAAAGCGAGGAGTCGAGTTGATCCGCCGCGATCTCGGCGCGTTCTTTAACGGCGTTGGACGCGTCTTGGATTGAGGCGGTCGCATGGAAGCGGTGCAGCGCGGCGAGGATACACTCGGGGAGCAGCCGCTCGCGCCAGCGCGGTTCTCGGCCCATGGCGGTGCGCAGTTCTTTGTAACGATCAAAGGCGTCTTCCGGAATAATGCGCTCGCCGGGTTGCACGCGGACAAAGTCCTGTTTCAAGAGCTGACGCTCCCGGCTCACTTGAAAAAGTTTATAGGAGAGAACGATGAGGCCCCACGCGCAAAAGATGACCTCCACCATGGGCTCGGGATCTTTGATGATCAGATAAATGGATCGTTCTTCGGCCACCTGTGAGCCCGCCTTGCCTTGATCGGCCATTACCTTCCGTTCGATCATCAGCTCATTAGCCCGAGGTGTGACGACGTGACGATAAAACATGGTCACGCCGAGAATGGCGACGAGGAGGCCCACATTGGGCACCAAGAATTCGAGTGAAAGAATGCCCTTGTTTCGAGAAATCATAATCCTAGAATTTTCACAGGTTGATGAGCGAAAGGGTTAGCGACAGATTCGGTCGGGGGTCCTTGGGACAAAGCGGCCGGTCAAAGGGTGCGCTTGGGGGGCTCTCGACGAAATCGCATACTCGGTTGAATAAAAAAACGAACACGTATTAGTTACTACGAGCCTATTAGTAAGCAAACGCGTCTTTTCTTTTTTCCCCATGGAAATTGTCCCAGCTACCCGCCCTGTCCTAAACTTAATTTTCGGCTTCGGTACCGCGCTGGCGGTGTTGAGTTGGAGCGGCTGCTCATCCGTCGCGCCGTCCCGCACAGCCACGGGTGCCGGTGCCGGTGCCGTCGTCGGTGGCTTGGGTGGTGCCGTCGTGGGAAACAACAGTAGCCTCGGAACCGGGACCGGCGCTGCGATTGGTGTGGGCGCGGGTGCCCTGATCGGCGGCATCGTCGGGATGGTGCAGGACGCCAAAGACCGGAAGGAGCAGGATCGTCTCGCCCAAGAACGTGCTTATCAGCAAGAGCTAGCCAAGAAGCGCAGTGTGGAGGCGCGCATGAAAGCGGAGAGCGACGAGGAGTTGGCGATCGCTCAGGGATTTCGCATTTCTGATATCGAGCTGACGGATGCCCAGAAGAAAAAAGAAAATGCCGACGAGCGTCTGAAGAGGCTCCGGGACGAGCGCGCCGGATATCTGGCCAAGAAAAAGGCGCTCGATGAGGCTCACGACAAGACGCTTCAAGCCGAAGCGGCCATCGCGAGTTTGGAGGAAGAGTTGGCGCGCCTCAAAAGTGACGTGCCAGTGACGAAATCAACGGCTGCTGAAGGGGGCATTGCACCGTCTCCGGCGCTGCCCGGCAACGCGCCGGCGGGTTCGACGGTGAAACCGAATTTGTGATCTGGGACGAGGGCGAAGAGGTCATCCTCGAGCTCGTCCTCCAGTCCTCCAGGGAACACGGCCGGGTCAGCGCACGCGAGGGGCTTGGGCCCGCCGTGATCAGCGAGCGTGCTATAACGCCCGCCCGCTTCGCGATCTGCCAGATAGGCTGACCGTGAGTACGGCGCTGCGCGATGGCGAGCTCGACGAGCGGGCGCAAAACGCATGGGTGAACTGCACGCACGCCCTCGCGATGCTCGATGCGATCAAGCGCGGGCAGAGCGCCGGTGTACGGACGGTCCTTGCTCAGCGAAAAGGAGCAGAGAAAAAAGTGAAGGGGTGGGGCAACCGACGGCCGGGCGACCGCATGAAGCCCTTTTTGCCGCAGCTAAAAAATATCCTTTCGGGCGATTGAGTTCCCCCGGAACGTTGTTCACGTTCTCAAAAACTACCGACCCCATTGGTTCCCTTGTCCGACGAGGAGTGACCGCTCAGTTGCCTGTAATCCTCACCTTATTCTGACCATGAAACGCTCCTCACGATTGAACACCCTTGCCGCCGTCATTCGAGTCGCCGTTGGTTTCGGCACGCTAGCCGCCGCCTCCGACAGTCTTGGACAAAGCGCGCCCACTCCGGCGGCTTCGCCCAAGCCCGCGGTCGAAGAAAAGGAAGCGGTCATGCTGTCGGCGTTTGTCGTATCGACCGAGCTTGATACGGGATGGTCGGCCAACGATACGTTGTCCGCTACGCGCACCAAGCAGGCGATCAAGGATGTGCCGGTAAATATCGATGCGATCACTGCCGATTTCATGGAGGACCTCGGGCTCTTCAATGCGGACGAAGTCGCCAACTACGTCGCTAACGCGTTTGCGCCGCCGACGCTGGAAAACGACAGTCAAAGTGGCGCGATTGCCTTTCGCGGACTCAGTGGATCGACGGCGACGCGCAATTACTTCCGGTGGTATGTGCCGAGCGACACCTACAACGTTGAGCGCATCGATTTCGGCAAAGGGGCCAATTCCCTCATCTTCGGCGACGTCGAGCCGGGTGGGCAGGCGTCGGTCTTCACCAAGCGCGCGATCATGCGAAATTTCGGCACGCTCCTGTCCCTCTACAACAGCGACGGCGCCTACCGTTTTCAGCTCGACGTCAACCGTCGTATCGGGCGCAACCTCGCCTTCCGCTTCAACGCGGTGCGTCGCCAAGAACGCACGTTTCAGGATGCCTCCACGTTCCAGCTCGCGGGCGAGACGCTGACGACGACGTGGCAACCGCTCAAAGAGACGCTCATTCGCGTTGAATACGAACGGGGCGATTTCGAAAACGTGCGCGGCTTTGGCGGCGTGACCATTCGCGAACAGTCGGCCCGCTCGCGCGCGTATACCAGCGACCGCCTCCACTACACGTCCGACGGCGAGTGGATCAATCGGGCCCTGCTCCCCGCGGCCGACCGCGCCAACGGCCCGGCCGGCGGCTCACCATCGCTCATCGAGGGCGAATCGTTCGATGTCACGATGCGCAATGCGGCCGGTGCTATTGTGGGCACGAAGCGCTTCGCCGGCTATCCCAAGCACTACAATCTCCGGGGTGCCTTCGATCGCCAGAATCGTCCCTTTGATACGGTTTCGGTGACCGTCGAGCAACGCGTCGGCCCGGTCGGGCTCGAACTCGCGTACAACCACCAGAAGCAGACCGCCATTCGTAACGATAATTTTTTCGCCAGCACGATCAGCATCGACGTCAACGGCCGGCCCTACACGGAAACCGAGTTGGACGAGAAACGCTTCGGCAACACCGTCGACTCGTTCCGCGGCGCCGCCGTCTACCTCTTCGACAAGTGGAAATGGATGCAGCAGCTCTTCGTGGGTAGCGCTGAATACCGCGAAGATCAGGTGCTCAACTATCGCTTCAATACTTACAATACCTACAACGTCGACCGTGGTGGCACGCTGAATACAAACTCGGACCGCGTCCGTCTCCGCCTCTTCCTCGACGACCCGCGGTTCTATTCCCGCGCGCTCTTCGACGCACTGAAGCCGGCGAATATCCCCAACACCCCGACTATCACCCTCAAATCGCTCGCGTCCTTCCCCTCCGGTACGGGCTCGACTGACGGCACCCAATGGCGCCAGGCCTCGGCCGTTTCGCTCTCGGCCAGCGGGCGCTATTTTGGTGGTCGCGTGCTGTCCCTCGTCGGCGCCCGGCACGATTGGAATCGCAACTACGAGTATGATGGCACGCGGACGTTCGGGAAGTACAACGAAGAGGTCCCTCCGCCGAATCGCGGCGACGCCCTCCCTGGTGAGTATGTGCAGAACAAGCAGCTGCGACTGGAGAACACCAGCTTCACGGGCGGTCTCACGCTCGTCCTCACCAAAGGGCTCAATTTCTATGGCGTCTACTCCGAGTCCTTCCGCTTTCAGGGTGTGCGCACGTTTGATCGCGAGCGCTTTCCGCCGATCACGGGTGTCAACAAAGAGGTCGGTCTCAAAGGCAGTTTTTGGGAGGACCGTGGGAGCATCAATCTCGGCGTATTCAATATCGACCGACAGAACGTCGCCCTGAGTTGGAACTCAATCGTTGATTTCACGACCGCCGAAATCGAGGATCTCATGAACCCTAACGACGTTCGTCCCGGCGATCCGCGCTACAAATACGGCGAGGAAGGCACGGCCAGCGCCGCGCGCTACTACAGCTCCACCGAAAATTCCCGGGGCGCCGACGTCACCCTGAATCTCCGCCCGGC
>CAMCHO010000088.1 GCA_945874455.1 Opitutus sp. GAS368
GGTTTGACCGTGAATTCGACGCTCGGGACCATCAGTGGCATCCCCACTGCGACCACGCCGGTCGGAACCCCCGTGACCATCGTCCTCACCGCGACCAATGTCACGGGCAGCGATGCGCGCACCATCACGCTCACCGTGACGACACCGCCTCCTGTTATCAGCAGCTTTGCATCTGCGACCGGTCGGGTCGGCACGCCGTTCAGCTTTCAGATCGTCGCGACCAATGTGCCGACGTCCTACGCTGCCACCGGTCTGCCGAGCGGCCTGGCCATCGACACCGGCACCGGTGTGATCAGTGGCACCCCGGCTGCCGGCAGCGCCAATACTTACTCGGTTAAGCTGACGGCCACGAATGCCTCAGGCTCCGTCTCCCAACCGCTCGTCCTCGTGATCGATCCTCCGCTTAACGCCCCGGTCTACACCGGTCCGGCGAATCTTTCCGGCACCCAGGGTTCCTCATTCTCATTCACCCCCGCGTTTGGTGCCGTGACGGCCGCCTACGCGCTCGCATTCGTAAATCCGACCACGGCGCTCCCGACCGGACTCGCCTTCACAGCTGGGACGGGTGTCATTGCCGGCACTCCGACCCAAGTCGGCTCTTTTGCGGTGACGCTCTCCGCGACGAATGCCGGAGGCACCACCACCGTGCCGTTGACAATCGTGATCAATCCGGCAGCCACGGCACCGGTCATCACCAGTTCCAGTATCGCCCCCGGCGCGCGCGTCGGCACGGTCTTCAGTTTCCAGCTCGCTTCAACGGGCACGCCCACCGCGAACGCTTACTCCGCCACCGGCTTGCCAGCCGGCCTCACGCTGACATCCGGCACCGGGGCGATTGGCGGCACTCCGACTGTATTCGGGACATTCTCTGTGACCGTCTCGGGCGCCAATACCGTCGGCACCGGCCCGACTTCGATCCTCACAATTTCCGTCGCCCCCTCTTTGCTGGCTCCCGTGATCACCAGTTCTCCCGTCGTCAACTACGGTCAGGTGGGCCAAGTATTCACTCCCTTTAATCTCACGGCTAGTCCAGCCGCCACCTCATTTGCGGTGACCAACGGCACCCTCCCGGCCGGCTTGTCCTTGAATACCGCCACAGGTGCGATCACGGGCACGCCGCTTGCCGCGGCAGTCGGAAAAACGACCGTCTGGTTCGCCGGTACTAAGGACTCCGTCACCGGTCTCGCGTCCTCGGTGCTCTTCACCATCGCACCTGCCGCCGCGACTCCGATCGTCAACAGCAACGGCACGGCGACCGCTCAGGTGGGTCAGCCCTTCCAATACGTCATCACCGCGAATAACGGCCCGCTCACGGCCTTCACCGCCACCGGTCTACCCGCGTGGCTATCGCTCGACGGTACCACCGGCGTTCTCGCCGGCATTCCGTCCGAGGCCACCACCACGGCGCTCTCGATTGCCCTCGCTGCGACCAACGGGGGTGGCACGGGTAGCCCGAAGACTCTGCTGCTGTCGGTTGCGCCCGCTCCCGCGACTCCGGTCATCACGAGCACGCTCACCGCTACGGGTCGGGTCGGCACCGCCTTCGGCTACCAGATCACGGCGAGTGAGACCCCCACGTCCTTTGTGGCCAGTGGACTGCCGGAGGGTCTCTCCCTCAATGCGACGACCGGAGCCATTTCCGGGTCACCGACGATCTCCAAGACCTACGTCGTTGCGCTCAAAGGTGCCAACGGGGGCGGCCTCGGAGCGCCTTCGACCCTCGTGATCGACATCGCCCCGGCCGTCAACGCGCCGGCGATTACGAGTGCCGCCGCCGCTACCGGCCAGATCGGCGCGGCCTTTACGTATCAAATCGTCGCCACGAATCCTCCGATTCTCAGCTACGCGGTGACCGGCACGCTGCCCAGCGGTCTCGTGCTCAACACGGCCACCGGTGCGCTCTCGGGCACGCCCTCGGCCGATCCACGCCCCTATCTCGTGCAACTCACCGCGACGAATGCCGGCGGCACGAGCCTTCCGCAGTCGCTCGCGATTAACGTGGCCCCGGCTCTGGGCGTCCCGGCCGTGACGACCCCCCTCTACGTGGACGCCACCGTTGGTGTCGACTTCGCATTCACAATCACCGCGACCAATCTCACCGGTACCGCGCCTTACGCGCCGCCGATCTTGCTCGACGCCATCGGGCTGCCGTCGGGTCTCGCCGTCAATCCGGCCACGGGTGTCATCCTTGGCAAGCCGACAGCCAGCGGCATCACCGTGGCGAGCTTGGTCGCCACTAACGCCGCCGGCACGAGCCCGACGCGTGAGCTCAAAATCAGGGTGCTCCCGGCGCTGACGGCTCCCGTCGTCGGCGGTGCCAGCGTCGCTCTCGGCCAGGTCAACGTGCCGTTCACTTATCAGATTGTCGCGTCGAATACCCCGACGTCGTATGGAGTGGTCGCTGCCCCGGCTTGGCTCGCGCTAGATACCACCACCGGCGCGATGACGGGCGTGCCGACCGCACCTGGTCCGCTCACAGTTCAAATGACCGCCACCAATGCGGCCGACACGAGCAGCCCCGCCACCTTGGACCTCTTCATCTCGCCGGCCGCCAACACTCCGGTGATTACCAGCTCCCGTACGGCGACAGGCACCATTGGGGTGGCCTTCAGCTATACGCCGGTCGCCGCTCCGGCCGCCACCAGTTACTTGGCCTCGGGCCTCCCCGGTGGCTTGGGACTGAACTCCGCCACGGGTGCCATCGGCGGAACCCCCAATATCTCGGGTGCCTTCAAGGTCATTCTTACCCCGGCTAACGCCAATGGTATTGGTGCACCGGTGACGATCGTCATCACGATTCTGCCTAATGTCACCTTCGGCGGTGGTTGATCGCCTTTCACCACTCCCGTCACCTTTTCTTGAACCTGTCTCTGCTGTCACTCTCATGAAATTCATGCGCCCCTTGTTGTTTCGCTTCCTGACCGGATTTTTCGGCCTCGTGCTCGCACCCCTTGCGCTCCACGCCCAACAGCAGATCACTGCGACGGCGGGTCAGGTCGGTGTAGCCTACAGTTTTCAGGTTACCTCAAACGCGACGCCGCCCCTGGGCTACGGCGCCACCGGCCTGCCGAGTGGTCTGTCGATCAACGCGTCGACCGGTCTCATCACCGGCGTGCCCGACGCTGCCGGCACGTTCGTCGGCAATATCTCGGTCACCTCGAACAGCCAAGTGAACAACGCTGCGATCTCGGTCACTGTTGCCGCTGCGGCCAACGCGTCTGTCGTCACGAGCGCCACCACGGCCGCCGGGACGGTAGGCACGGTGTTTACTTATAACAGCGCCGCCAGCAACACCCCCACCAGCTACAATATCACGGGCCTACCTGCCTGGCTCTCGGCGACATCCAACGGTGTCATTTCCGGCACGCCGACCGTCGCGGGTGTCACGGCCATCACCATCAGCGCCAACAACGCCGGCGGTATCGGAGCCCCGGTTACCTTGACCCTGACCGTGGCCGCGCCCGCTACCGCGCCCGTCATCACCAGCGCCACGACCGCATCCGTGACCGTCGGTGGTGCTTTCAACTACGCGATCGTCGCCACCAATACTCCGACGTCCTACTCCGCGTCCGGCCTGCCGCTCGGTCTGACCCTCGACACCACTACCGGCATCATCACGGGAAATCCCACGGTCGCCGGTGTCTACGCAGTCTCTCTCCTGGCGATCAATGCCGGCGGCACCAGCGCCACCGTCACGCTCACGATTACGGTCGGCACGCTCTCGTCGATCACGAGCGCAACCACGTCCTTCGCCGCCGTCGGTGTCGCTTACACCTATTCGATCACCGCCTCGGTTGTGGTCCCTGCGGTGACCAGTTTTAACGTCAGCAATCTGCCTGCCGGCTTCACCGCCGACACCACCACTGGGGCTATCACGGGCACGGCGACGACCACCGGTAACGCCTCGGTCTTGCTCAGCGCCAATAATGCCACGGGCACCGGCCCCGTTACGACCCTGACGCTGTCCGTCGGTGAGCGCCCGGTGATTACCAGCGGGATCGCCGCTGCTGGCACCGTGGGCACGTCGTTCAACTACAGTATCGCGGCCAGCTTCTCGCCCACGTCCTATGCCGCCACCGGGCTCCCGGCCGGCCTTGCGGTCAATACCACGTCCGGTCTCATCAGCGGTACCCCGACTGCACCCGGCATTTCCGCGGTGAGCCTGACCGCGACCAACGCCTTTGGCACCGCGATCGCCACCACCCTGACCATCACGGTCGCTGCCGCTCCGAGCACTGTAGCCAGCGGCGTTTCCCCGCAGATTACCACCCAACCGATCGCTCAGACCGTCGTCGAGGGTGCCGCCGTCTCGTTCGCCGTCTCCGCGACCGGCACGGCTCCGCTGACCTACCAATGGCGTAAGGATTTTGTCGGCATCTCCGGCGCAACGTCGGCGACCTTGGTGCTCACCGGCACCTTGCCTGCCGACGCCGGCGATTACTCGGTGCTCATTTTCAATTCGTTTGGTCACGCCGTGAGCACCTCGGCTTCCCTTACTGTGACAGCCCTGACCACGCCGCCCACCATCGCCAGCCAGCCAGCCAGTCTGAATAGCGCGATCGGGGCGAATGCTACCTTTGCGGTGACCGCCACCGGTGCCGCACCGCTGTCGTATCAATGGCGCAAGAACGGCACCGCGATCAGCGGCGCCACGAGCGCCTCCTTCACCGTCACCGCGGCGCAGTCTGCCGACGGTGGCAACTACACGGTGACCGTTACCAATTCCCGCGGCACCGCGACCAGTAATGCGGCTACCCTCACGGTGGGGGCGGCACCGGTCGTCGCGGTGGCACCAGTTGTCTCTGCTCAGCCGACCTCCCAAACCGCGAGCCTAGGTGGTACGGTCACCCTTTCGGTCGTGGCGACCGGCACGGCCCCCGTCTCGTATCAATGGAGTCGCGGCGGGGTCATCATCGCCGGCGCGACCAGTGCAACGCTCGCTCTGACCAATCTGCAGGCCTCTGACGCTGGCGCCTACACCGTCGCCGTTTCCAATGCCGGCGGCACCGCCACATCCAACGCGGCCACGGTATCGCTCGCGGCCCGCTCGATCGCCGGATCTTATTTCGGCACCTTCGGCGGCAATGGCGGCACCTTCTCGCTCCTCGTCCGCGCGGACCGGACGGGCGTCTTCCTCGGTTTCGCTCGCGCGGCCAAAATCGCTCTCGTCAGCCGCGACGTCGTCGTCAATTCCTCCGGCCGTTTCCGCGTCTCCGCCACGTCCGCCGCAGGTTCCTCCACGTCGTCAGCAGCCGGCATCGCTGCGGCCGACCCTGAATATATCATCGATGGGAGCATCGCCGCCGACGGTGCGGTTTCCGGCAGCGTCTCCGGCCTCAACCTCACCCTCTCGGCCCCCGCCGCCGCGGTGACTGGCGTGACCACTCCCGTCGCCGGCTTCTACCAAGCCGGTGCCACCGGTGCGTCGGCGACGAGCTATACGATCATCGGCGCCGCCGGTGATGCCTTTGTCATTACGGTCAACGGTACCACCGCCGACGGCGGCAAAGGCACCGTCAACGCTTCCGGCGCCCTCAGTGGTACCACTGATAATAACGCTCGCATCGTCGGCACGGTCCAGGCCGCCACCGCAGCGATCAACGTGAGTGTGACTCCTGCGGCTGGCGCGGCCCTCACCTTCGTCGGTGCGAACAACGATGCCCGCGCGGACACCGAGCGATTCTTTAACATCTCGACCCGTAGCCAGACCGGCACCGCCGCTGGCTCCCTCATCGTAGGCTTTGTGATCTCCGGCGACAAATCCAAGCCCGTCCTAGTCCGCGCTATCGGACCCACGCTCGGCAGCTTCGGCGTGAGCGGAGCCCTCGCCAGTGCCCGCCTCGAAGTCTTTAAAGGCAGCGCTTCCCTCGCCGTAGGCAACGACTGGGGTGCCGGCACTGCCGCCGACGCCATTGCCGCTGCGGCCACCCGCGTCGGTGCGTTCGCACTCCCGGCGAACAGCAAAGATGCGGCCCTCCTCCTCACCCTTGCTCCCGGCGACTACAGCGCTGTGGTGACCGGGCAGGCCGGGGCGACCGGCATTGGTCTCGTCGAAGTCTACGACGCGACCGTTGGAGCGATCCCCCGCGACCAGCGTATCGTAAATCTGTCGACGCGCGCGATCGCCGGAAACACGTCTGATACCATTCTCATTGCAGGCTTCGTCGTCACCGGCTCCGTTCCGAAACGCGTCCTGATTCGTGGAGTAGGCCCCGCTTTGACCCAGTTTGGCGTCGCCGGCGCGCTCGCGCGTCCGTCTCTCGCCGTTTTCTCGGGCAACACGGTGCTCGCGCAAAACGCCGGCTGGACGACCACCGCCGATACCTCCGCCATCACCGCCGCCGCTCAGCAAGCCGGAGCTTTTGCCTTTGCCGCCACCAGCCAAGACGCTGCCCTGATCCTCAATTTGGCCCCCGGCTCCTACACGGCGCAGATCTCTGGCGTCGCCGGCACCACCGGCGTCGCGCTCGTCGAAGTCTACGAGCTCCCCTAAGTTTCTCTCGCGGACGGCCCCACTTGGAGCTCCCATCCTCTCCCTCCCTCATTCATGAAAACCATCGCACGCCTCCGTTATCTTGCTGTTACCCTCGCCCTCGGCTTGGCCTCCGTGGCCTTCGCCCAGACGGCCTCGCTCAAAGCCGATGTCGCCGCCCTGATCCCCTCTGGTGGCAGCGTCACTCTCACGGCGGCCGCCACCTATGACGGGCAACCCGCTGCGCTGGGCTGGGCGATTGCCCTGCCTTCCGATTGGACCCTCGTCAGCGTCTCCGGCGTAAACGTTCCCGAGATCTCGCCCGATGTCGGGTCGACCGGCACGCTCGAGTTTGCTTACACCTCGGCGCCCGCGGGCCGCGCGGAGTTTAACGTCGTCGTTCGTTATCCCGCTGGTGCGACGACTGCGAAAGCCGTCCCGACCGTCCTGATCCGCGCCAACGGTAAACTCGCGACACTCGCCCCCACCGCAGTGGAATTTGGCAAGTAAACGAACGTCTGTGTAGTCGTCTTTCGGCCGCTCGCCGGCCAGTCGCAGGGCGGACCAACCGGTCCGCCCTTTTTCGTGATACGGACTTCCGGCCGGTGGTCGCGTGCACGCACTCCGCCCACGTCTCTGCCGATCTCCGATCCAGTGGATAGGTTCGGAATGCGTGCGTGCGGCGAACAATTCTGCGCGGTCCGCGATCGCGGGGAGAACGCCTACGGTATCACCTACCGATCCAAAGCGAAACTCATTCGATGCCGAAAATTGCCTTCACGTAGTTGTCCACACTGAAGGGCTGGAGATCTTCGGCCTTCTCGCCGAGTCCGAGAAAATAGATGGGGATTTTCAGTTGGCGGTAAATACCGACGAGCGCGCCGCCACGACTCGTGCCGTCGAGTTTGGTGACCACGATTCCGGTCAGACCGAAACTGTGGTGAAACACTTTGGCCTGCTCGATCGAATTGCTGCCCAAGGAACCATCGACCACGAGCCAGCGGTGCTGTGGCGCGGACGGATCGTTCTTCTGAAGCACGCGGCGAATCTTCGCCAATTCTTCCATCAAATTTACTTTCGTGTGCAGCCGGCCCGCGGTGTCCACAATGAGAAAGTCCCGACCCCGCGACTTCGCCGCCTGCCAACCGTCGAAGGCGACGGCCGCCGAGTCTGCTCCCGTGTGGCTCGCAACGATTTCGAGTTCGAGCCGCGTAGCCCAAGACTTGAGTTGCTCCACCGCGGCTGCCCTAAACGTGTCGCACGCCGCGAGCGTCACCGTCTTACCCTCCTGTTTCAGCTTCCACGCGAGCTTGGCCGAGGTCGTAGTCTTGCCTGAGCCATTGACGCCAATCATCGCGATCACGACGGGGTTGGCCGGTTTCGTCGTCACGTCCAACGATCCCTCAGAGCCGGCGAGCACGCGCTTAAGCACCGCTGCACCGATCTTCGCGGCCTCTTGCCCGTGCAGCGTCTTGTCTTTTTTGTAAGCGGCCTTGATCTCCGTGAGAATCTCCTCGGTCGTCTCGACCCCAAAGTCCGCCGTATACAGCGCCTCCTCCAGCGTCTCCAAGGACGATGCATCGATGGGTTTCGCGCCAAAGATCGCCGCCGTTTTGGCCGCGATGGCCGAGACGGTCTTAGCGAAGCCGTCTTTGAATTTTTTGAAGAGGCCGAACATGAGAAAAAGGAGCGAGTAGCGAGAAGCGTGACGTGAGGAGCGAGTTGAAATCTTCCGGAGTGCGATGCTCGCTAGACCCGGCTCGTTGCTCGCGATGTTCTCAGCTCAATCGGCCTTGCGCGCGTCGCGGCCGAGCTGGTCCTTCAGTCGATCGAGGATGCCATTGATAAAGCGCTTCGCGTCGGCGTTGGAGAACTGCTTCGACAAATCGATTGCTTCATTGATCGACACGACCGGGGGAATGTCTTTGCGGTAAACCATCTCGAACATCGCGATGCGCATGATGGCCAAATCGATCTTCGCGATGCGCTCAAATTCCCAGTTGTGCGCCAGTCCCTTGATGCGCGAATCGATATCCGCGATATGCTCGATCACCCCGTGGATGAGTTCCTCGCCAAAGGCATAGTGTTCGCGCGGTTCCTCGCAGCCCTCGAAAAATGTCACGAGGTCGTTCGCAAGGTTAACCGGCGTATTCATGCTCCACGCATAGATGAATTGCATGGCGGCGACGCGACCATCACGGCGCTGGACGAAGAGGGCTTTGCTCATGATGAAAACGTTCTTTTTACTGCCGCCATATCCACAGCCGCGCTCGCGAACTCCGCGCCCCGGTTAATTTTGCCGACACACCGCGTGCGGGCTTGCGCCAAGGTGTCGGCCACGATCACACCATTGATAATCGGTATCCCGCTCGCCAGGGCGAGCGTCTGCAAGGCATGCGATACACTCTGGCCGACCATTTCGTGATGCCGGGTATCTCCGCCGATCAGCACGCCCAAGGCGACCACGCAGTCGGCCTGCGTGTGGTGGGCTACGAGGGCCGCCGCGACGGGCACTTCGTGCGAACCCGGGACGCGGACCACGGTCAGGTTTTTCTCCTTTACGCCGGCGGCCCGCAGGCCCGCGACCACGCGGTCGAGCAGACCGTTGGCCAGTTCTTCGTTGTAACGCGCAGCCACGATGGCGACGCGAAAGGCGCTGCCATTGACGACTGAGGACTTAGGTGCGGCGAGACTCATGACGGGTTTAACGATCGGAACTGGGCAGCCAACCCGACCGGTCCGGCAATCGCCAATCAAAAATCGAAATTTCTACACGGGCACGTGTTCGACGATTTCGAGGCCGTAACCGTCGAGGCCAACGGCCTTGCGAGTGCTGTTCGAAAGTAGCCGGATTTTGCGGAGGCCGAGCGCGACGAGAATCTGCGCGCCGATGCCATAGTCCCGGAAATCCATCGGCGGCGTTGGCTCGCCCGGTTTCGCTTTCAGGCGACGGACCAAAACGTCACCGGCGTTGGCCGGCTCCATATAAAGCACGACGCCGCGGCCTGCGTGGGCAACGGCTGCGAGGGAGGATTGAAGGTCTTGGTGGCTCGTCCAGCCCTTCGCCCTGAAGACATCGCTCAGTAGATTTCCGCTGTGCACCCGCACGAGTGTCGGCTCCGGTCCGGGCGCACCGAGCGCGAGAGCCAAATGATGGCGCCCATCGAGCCGGCTGCGGAAAACGTGCAGCGTGAATTCGCCAAACTCCGAAGGAAACGGCTGCGCGGTCACCAAATCGACCAAGTGGTCGCGTCGGGCGCGATACTCGATGAGCGCCGCGATGGAGATCATCTTCAGTCCAAACTGTTGCTTGAATTCGACGAGTTGGGGCAAGCGTCGGACCGTGCCATCGTCGTTTACCAGTTCGCAAATCACGCCCACGGGCGGCTGGCCTGCGAGCACCGCGAGGTCGACGGCCGCTTCGGTATGGCCGGCTCGCTCGAGCACGCCACCTGGGCGGGCGCGCAGGGGGAACATGTGTCCCGGCTGGACGAGTTGCTCCGGGCGCGCCTGCGGGTCGGCTAAAATCCGAATCGTCTGCGTGCGATCATAGGCGCTGATGCCCGTTGTGATGCCTTCGGCTGCATCCACGCTGACCGTAAAATCCGTGCGGTGTGATTCGCGATTGCTGGCGACCATCGGTCCCAGTCCGAGTCGGCGCAATTGATGTTCAAAGGTCGGCACGCAGACAATTCCGCTGCCGTGACGGATCATTAAGTTGACGGTCTCGGGCGTCACCTTCGACGCCGCCATGATGAGGTCGCCCTCGTTTTCGCGCCGTTCATCATCGGCAACGATGACCGCGCGGCCGGCGGCAATTTCCGCAACGGCGGACTCAACGGAATCAAAAGGTGGTTGCGCGGCGGCGGTCATGAGGAAAGGGCGGTGAACGTCGTGCGCCCAGCCAGAGCTGTCAATCCGCCCGCAGTCGCGCGAGGCGCTGAAATCGAGCGATAACGTTTCCGCCGGAGCATCGTCGGCATTCCTGTTTGAAAGCGAGATCGACCGGCGAAACGAATCCAGTGAGCGCACATTTTCCCCGAAGTGAACAGTCCGCGTCCGCCGTCCGGCCTTCGCTGAGTGCGCTCGGGAGGGCATCTGCTATCAATCGCCCAAAAGATTTAGACTGTGATTTGCTGGGTCACCACTCGCGGGCGCACCCGGCTACCGAAAAGTCTAGAGTTCAAAGCACGTTGGTACGATCAGGCCCGTTCCACCGGAGGAAGCCCGGCGAGGACTCGGCCGCGACCGGTTGCTCCTTTGCGTTGTCGGTCGCGTTGTCGGTCGTGAGTTTGCAGACCCCGCTCACGATCTGCAGGCTGATATACTGCAGGCTGATAAACCCCGCGCTCCCCGCCACGGTCGTCCCTACGATCGTGGCGAACCGTCGTTCTTTTTTTGTTTTACATCCTGGTTCACCGGGGCGGTCGGGAACCCGGTGGCCTTCGCGTCGCCGTCGGGTCAGCCTTTTCGCATCGGGCGCTAGCGTCGTCGGATCGGTGGTCGTCATCCGCCCACGCCCTAACCCGAGGTGCAATCCAGTGAGCGTCGTGATCTTCATGGTTCGAACGTCAGTGCAGGCTCAGTCCATGCAAGCTGCGCGGCGGGGCGCGCGGGGTTTACCCGGTCGAGCTAATCCGTCTCGGCGCGCTCCGGGTTTGCGCGTAAGTGTTTTTTTAATTCACGCCAACGCGCGAGGCGGTCGGCAATCTTGGACTCCCAACCGGCGGTCTTCGGGGTGTAGAGCGTGAGCGGTTTTTCGAGATAATTTTGGCCCGAAATATTTTCCGGGAAATCGTGCGAGTAGTCGTAGTCCTTTCCTTGAGCGATGCGTTGGTTGGCTTGGCCGCTCTTGCTGCGGAGGGCGGACGGGATGGTTTGCACCGGCGATTCTTTCAACGCGCGGTGCGCTTCGCCGAGCGCGAGGTTGGCGGAGTTACTCTTCGGTGCGGTCGCGATGTAGAGCGTCGCATGGGCGAGGGTTAATTGAGCCTCGGGTAAGCCAATGAAATCGCAGGCGTGGTGCGCTGCGACGGTCAGCGGCAGGGCCTGCGGATCGGCGAGGCCGACGTCTTCGCTCGCGAGAATCACCAAGCGCCGGGCGATGAAGCGCGGGTCTTCGCCCCCGGCGAGCATCTTCGCGAGCCAATACATCGCGGCGTCCGGATCGCTGCCTCGGCAGCTTTTGATGAAAGCGGAGATGGTGTCGTGGTGCTCGTCTTCGTCGGCATCGTAGCGGATGCGGCGCTCGCGGGCGAAGACGGCGAGCTCGGCCGGGGTGATCGGCGCACCCTCCGCGAGACCGAGCACGAGGACTTCGAGGGCGTTGAGCGCGCGGCGTAGGTCGCCGTCGCACAGGACGGCGAGGCTGGCGAGCAGGGTGTCGTCGGCGGTCACGCGACGCGCCCCGAGACCACGGTCGAGGTCGACGAGCGCGTTTTTCAACACGGCGGCGACCTCGGTGGTGGCGAGAGGCTCGAGGCGGAAGAGGTGGCTGCGCGAGAGGAGCGGCGGATTGACGTAGAAACCCGGGTTGTGGGTGGTGGCGCCGATGAGGCGGACGTTGCCCTCTTCGACATCCGGCAGGAGGAGGTCTTGCTGGGATTTGTTGAAGCGGTGCAGCTCGTCGATGAAGAGAATCGTCGCGGCCTCAGGGCGGCGGCGGGCGGCGGCGAGGATCTCCCGCAGTTCGGCGACGTTTGACATCACCGCATTGACGCGCACGAAGCGGCTTTGCGTTTCCCGGGCGATGGCCTCGGCAATGCTGGTCTTACCGCAGCCCGGCGGCCCGTAGAAAAGCAGTGAGCCGAAACGGTTCTGCGCGACGAGGCGGGGGAGCAGACTGCCGGGCTTCAAGAGGTGCGTCTGCCCGACGACCTCGGCCAAGCTGCGGGGACGCATCCGCGCAGCGAGTGGTTGGTGGGCGGAGGGACGTGGCGCGGCCGAGGAAGGAGGCGCGGCCTCGTCGGCAAACAGATCGGATTGTTCGGGGGACGGCATGTGCCACCACTCATGAACACTCCCGGGCACTAATCAAAGCTTCAGAAATTGAGGGTTCCCTCGGGGGGCCGAGTGGTGTCAGAATGGTGTATGACCCGCCGCAGTCTCGGACATCGCGCGCCGCTGTTGTGGCTCGTGCTGCCATTCATGGCGGGGCTTGCGCTGGGAAAAATGGGCGAGTTTGCGGCGGTCGCAGGGTGGCTCGGGGCCGCGTTGATCGCCGCGCTGGCAGCGGTGGGGACGATTGGGCGCGCCGCGCGGTGGTGGGCCCCGATGCTGAGCCTCGCGATGTTTTTTGCCGGCAACGCGAGCTACGCCCTCCAGCGCGCGCGACTGTCGGCGTGGGATGCCCTGCCGCCGCGCGAAGCCACGCTGGCCTTGCGCATTGACCGGGTCTTTGCGCAAAAGAACACGCAGCGGGCCTCCGGACTCGCGAGGGTAGTGCGCGCCGACGCACACCTGCGGGAATTGGTGGGGCAGCGAATTTATTTTTCGCTCGCACTGAAGAAAGGGGAGGTCGCGCCGGTGCGTAGCGCAGTAGTTTTGGCGGTCGGTATTTTGGAGACGCTGCCGCGGGATCCGGCCGCCGATTCATTCGACGGTTATCTCGCGGGTGCCGGGATGAATTTTCGTTTGCAGCGCGGGCGGGTGGTAGCCGAAGAGCGCGCCGCGACGGCCTACTATCGGTTTTGTGCGCAGGCGGCGGTGACGTTCAATGACATCCTCGGGTGGGGCATTGCCGCGAAACGGCCCGCCCTCGCCGGCTTGTTGCGCGCGATGATGCTGGGCGAAACCCACGAGCTGAGCGAGGAGCAGCACGCACTGTTCATGCAGAGTGGAACGATGCATCTGTTTGCCATCAGTGGTTTGAATATCGGCGTGATCGCGGGGGCGTTGCACGCGCTGCTGTTGTTGCTGCGACTCCCGCTGTGGGTCCGGTATGTCGTGGGGGTGGCGCTCTTGTGGCTGTTTGTCGATATCACCGGTGGGTCGCCGTCGGCGGTGCGTTCATTTGTGATGGCGGCGTTCTTGCAGGCGGCCTTCGTCGTGCGTCGGCCAGCGAATCCACTCGCGGCGCTAGTGGCCTCGGCGCTGGTGGTGCTGCTGGTTGCTCCGCTCCAAATGTTCAGCGCGAGTTTTCTCATGAGCTATGCCATCGTAGCCGCACTCCTGATACTCGGTCTACCGCTCAGTGAAGCGGTCTTGGATCGCTGGAAACCATGGCGTGACCTGCCCCAGGTGACGTGGAGCTGGTGGCAACGCGCGATCAGCGGTGCTTGGCACGCCACGGCGACTGCGCTGGCGATCGGCGTGGCGACGACGCTCGTGAGTTTGCTGACGGGAGTGCAGTTTTTTCACTTGCTCACGCCGGGCGCGCTGGTGGCCAATCTCGTCCTCATCCCGGCGGCAATGCTGGCCACGCTCGGCGGTTTTGCGTCGCTGCTGTGCGGTCTCGTTGGCTTCGGTCACGGAGCGGTGCTGTGTAACCACGCGTCCGCGCTCGTCCTCTGGGTGATCGAGGAACTGGTGCGGCTCAGCGTCCGGTTGCCCGGTGCGTTTTTAACGGCGCGATTTGCGGCGGCGTGGGTCGGTCCGGTTGCGCTCACGGCGTTGATGGCGGTGTTGATGGCGGGCTACGCCCACGACTGGAAACATGCACGTGGCGGGTGGTGGCCGCCCTTTGTGGTGGTGGCGGTCGTGCTCCTCTTTGGCGTGAAGTTTGGCTGAGAAAATCGAGAGGGCAGGGGGGGCGCGCAGAAAACGGGAAGAACCCGGCGGCCGGCCCATTTGGGGTTTTCTGATTTACCGCTTTCCACGGGGCAGCGTTCCCCTCCAGCTTTCAGCTTATGAAAAGCGCCTACGAACTTGCGATGGACCGTCTCGCCAAATCCGATCCCGGAGCCAATAAACCGCTCACAGCGGAGAAAAAAGCGCTGCTGGCGGAGATTGATCGAGTCTACACCGGCAAGCTGGCCGAGCGGGAAATCTTTCTGAAAAAACAGCTCGACGAAGCGTGGGCCGCGCGGAACGCGGAGGAGGTCGAGAAGGTTAAGAAGCAACTCGTCAACGAACGGGTGCGCATTGAAGAGGAGCGCGAGGCGGAAAAAGACGGCGTGCGGAGGCGGAAATAATCCGGGGGAAAGACCGAAGCGTCCTCCGCCAAATAGCCTGCGCGAAAAGCTGCCATTTGGCTCATCCTGAGCGCAACGCGAACTCCAACTGCATTGAGGCGCGATCCGGATCGGCCGGAGCTCAGAGTTGGCTGGCCGGCTGGTTCTCTTGAAGAACGCGCACGGTGTTTAATGACCGAGCAGGCAGCGACCTCATTTCTTTTGCACCGGAGCACCACCGGCGGCGGGCGTGACCGCCGCGCCGGCGAGTGCGTCGGCGGTCTCGGGGGCGTTCTTACGAAACACAAACCGATTGATTTTAGCGCCGGTCGCGCGGTCGAGGGCGGGGAAGCGCGCCATGTTGGTGGCGCTGGCCGAGGTCAGGCTGTCCTGATATTTCACGACCATCTGCGGCTTCATCGTGGATTCGTTGGCCGTCGAAATCGTCGCTTCGCGGTGGTTGAGGGCACTTAGGGTGCGGTCGACGGTCTCGGGCCGCTGGGAGTCTTTATCGCGGATGTTTTTGTCGCGCGTTTCCTTCAGGTCGATGGCGGCGCGCCGATCCCCGATGGTGGCGGCTGGTTTGTCGACGACCGTCTTATCCACGCGCTTGTCCTGCACGGCGGCATTCGCTTCGGGCGATTTTTTATCGGGCGTAACTGAGGGCGCAGCCGAGAAAGGCTGATTGCGCTGGGTGTAGTCGACGGGACTGGTCGCATCGGCCGCGTGGGCACGGATCGCACCGCTCAGGGCCAGGCTCGTGAGGAAAAGAAGGCGGGACAACGTCATGACTGGAACGGGGGGAGAGGATGCGGCGGCGTGTTTTTGCAGCAAACCATTTTTTCGCCGGCGATCAGTGCCCGCAGCCGCCGTACCGACGGGCAAAAACGCGGTTGATCGGCGGGGCCCGGAACCTCGCGACTTGCCTCCGGCACAATTCCGTCCTGACTCACGCCGCCACTTATTCCGCGACCCGCTGTTTTCCATTCCCCATCCCATGGATCCTTTTCTCCTGTTGTTCATCGGCATCGTCGTAGTCATCGGCGGCATCGTCTTCCTCAAGTTGCACGCGTTCGTCGCGCTGTTCGCCGCCGCCATCGTGGTCTCGACGCTCACGCCCCGCGCCAGCATCGAGCAGGCCGTGCTCGCGCAGAAGCGCCCCGCTGCCGAGGCCAAGGCCCGCGCTGAAGAACACCTCGGCGCGAAACTCGCCAACAAGTTCGGCGGCACCTGCACCAGTCTGGGCGTCCTGATCGCGATGGCGTCCATCGTGGGCGTCTGTTTGCTCCATAGCGGAGGCGCGGACCGCATTGTGCGCTCGACCCTCGGACTTTTCGGGGAGAAACGTTCCCCCCTGGTCTTTGCCACCAGCGGCCTTGTCCTCGGTGTGCCGGTCTTTTTCGACACTGTGTTTCTCCTGCTTATACCGCTCGCCCGCGCAATGGCTACGCGCACCGGTAAGAACTATCTTCTCTACGTGCTGGCGATTGCCGTTGGCACGACGATGACTCACTCGCTCGTGCCACCCACCCCGGGTCCGCTGTTTGCCGCCAATGCACTCAAGGTCGACATCGGTGTGATGATGATCGCCGGACTGATCCTGAGTGCCTTCGCTGCGACCGTTGGTCTGGCCTACGCGTTCTGGGCTAACCGTCGCTGGCCCATCGCGGCACGCACTCCGTCAGATCAAGTCGCTGCGCCCGTCGCCGAACGTCCTGAGCATGAACTGCCCCCGCTCTGGCTTGCTCTCGCTCCCATCGTGCTCCCGGTCATCCTTATCTCAGGTTCGACGATTGCTGATCTCATCAAGTTGCCGCCTCACCTCGACCGAATCGTTGATGCGTTGGGTCACCCCAACATCGCCCTCGCGATCGCCGCCGCTATTGCGCTCGTCATGGTTGCCACCCGACCCGGCAGCGATCCGAAAGTTGTGAAAGACACCGTGCAGGCCTCCCTGGCCGACGCCGGTATGATCATCCTCATCACCGCGGCGGGAGGCGTTTTCGGCGGCGTGCTGCAGGAGACCGGCGTCGGCGAACGCATTCAGGGCCTCGCCCGCGAGTATCGCATCGGCGTGCTGCCGCTCGCGTTTCTCGTGACCGCCCTGATCCGCACAGCGCAAGGTTCCGCGACGGTCGCGATGGTGACCAGCGTTGGCATCGTCGGCGCGTTCGCCTCGCCGGAGACCCTCGGTTGTCACCCGGTTTATCTCGCTCTCACGATCGGCTGCGCCTCGAAACTCGTGCCGTGGATGAACGACAGCGGCTTCTGGGTCGTCTCGAAAACGTCTGGCCTCACGGAGCGCGAGACGCTGCGCACGATGTCGGTGATGTTCTCGCTAATGGGCGTCGTGGGCTTCGGAGCGGTGCTGGTCGCCGCGAGCGTCTTCCCGATGGTCTGACGCGCCGCGCGGCGCGGAACGCTCACTCCGGCTCTGCCGTGCCTTCGACGACATGCGCGCGGGCCTCGGGAACGTGTTTGAGGAATTCACGGAGTGCCGCGCTGAGGTGTTCCGCATATCGGAAGTGCGCGCCCATGCCCGTGCGCAGTTCGGCTTCGTAGATAAATTTGTCGCCGTGCGTGCTGTGCTCGAAGGGGGTCTGCGCGCCAAGTAGCAGGGAGTAAACATAGGCCGGTGAACCGCGCTGCATCAGCTCGCGGGTGAGCTCGCGTTGCTCGGCGAGGAGCGCGGCGTGCTCCGGTGTCGCGTGCGAGATTTCCGGCGGCAGATAAAAGCCCGCTTGGATCAACGGGGTGTAGCGGTGGCCGGTGCGGTGGCGGTTGAGGTCGCGGAGCTCGGCGAGCGCCATGTTATTCCAAGCGAAGCTGACGCGCATACGGCGGGTCGCCGTGCCTTGGTGGCCGTATCGGTTGGCGCGGTGGCGCAGTGCTTCGGCGACCGGTTGCGCCTCGCTTAGCCACGGCGGCGTGGCGCGATCGACGTTGACCCAGACTTCATCGGCGAGGGGCGCGGAGGAGAGTCGGTCGAGGCCGAGCGAGCAGGACGCGGCGAGTTCTTGGGCTGCCTGTGCGACGAAGGATTTCTCCGCGACGCTGTGGCGCATGAGCCGCGGGGATATCTTGAGAAGCTCGTCACGGATAAGTTTCGCGGCAGTGCGGGCCTCGGGGTGCGGGAGCGAATCCAGGTGCTTCACCGTCACGGCCCACATGCGGGAAGATTGGACCAGGCCGACGTTGGTGCGCGTCGCGAAGGGGATGAAATACCGTGCGCGGTCGAGCGCGTAGTTTTTTCGCAGCCGTGTAACGACCGCCGGTTTTGCGTCGGGCGGTAGGCGGACGAGACTGGGGTTGGCGGTCGCGAGTGCGTCGAGACGCGTGTACTCGGCGTGATAGGCGGCGAACGACTGGGCCATCAGCGCGGACCAACGCGGCGCGAGATCGTCCGGGATGCCGAGTTCGGCAGCGGTGGGGAGATTGGCCGCGTCCATCGTGATGTAGCGCGTGCTCGACTCTTGGCCATCGGCCATCGTGGCGATTTCAAACAGTTTATAGGCGAGCCACATCGAGACATCGTCGAGAGCCACGGCGAGGCCACCGGTGAGGCCGCCGATGGAGGCGTGCCCGTAGTCGACGAAGCTAAGAATGCGGTCGATCGAGGCGTCGGGGTTGGCCAAGTCGACTTTGGAGAGGATGGCGGCGATGCCTTGATTGCTGCGCGAATAGCGCGCGAGGACAGAAGCGAGTAACTCGGG
>CAMCHO010000089.1 GCA_945874455.1 Opitutus sp. GAS368
TCCTACCTCCGGGCAGATTAGTCTACTATTGGAAGCACATTGGAACGAGCCCGTGATGGGCCGCGACGTTTCTCAGGAAACTCTTCAACGCACACGATCTTGCTCGGGTCGGGCATCTGGGTGGTCGAGGAACTCAAATTTCCGGCCGAGGTTTTCTCGTTGCCGCAGCCGGTAAAATTCTGGGCGCTGCCCATGAACTGACCCGGCTGCTCGGGGGCGTTTTGTCGGCCGGTGGTCGAGGTGGCGTGAGAAACTACGACGCTCAATCGCGCTGGCCGATCTTCGCGTAAATCTTGCTCATCAGCCACGCCGGCCCGATGAGCAAGAAGACGAGGTCGGGCAGAAAAGCCGGCTTCTTTCCTTCGATCTTGTGACCGATCAATTGGCCGATCCACGCGAGCCCAACGTTGGTCATGGCTTCCGTGATACTCACGCGGGAGCTGTCGCTCGCGTGGTCGGATCGCGGCGCGTTTCGCGCGATGCTCGCGGCGCGCGTGACGCTGGGCTGAACGTGCGCGTTGAGCGCGAGGGGAACGAGGTCGGCGGCCTTCCGTTGCGCGAAATCGCGCTGGCGCTTTGGGCAGACTTGCGGATGGTGCGTCCATGGAGACACCTTGCCAGAACACGGAGCGTTTGGACGGGAGGGCTTCGCACTGCTGCAACGGTGCGCTTCCGCAGCTCGCGGTCTGAGCCGGCTTTCCGGGCGTTCAATCGAAGCTGCAACCTATTCATGATCTCAAAACTGATCCTTTTCCCCTGCTTGTGCGGGATCGTCTTTTTGTCCGGATGCGCCACTCCGCGACCCGCGCTCAAGACCGTCGAACGCGTCGATCTGCCGCGCTTCATGGGCGCGTGGTATGTCATCGCCGCGATCCCGACTTTTATCGAAACCGAGGCGTACAACGGCATTGAAACCTACCGCCTCGAGGCGGACGGCACGATCGATACCGTGTTTACCTTTAACCAAGGGAGTTTCGACGGTCCCGCCAAACGCCACAATCCCCGCGGCTTCGTCGTGGACCCGGTAAATAATTCGACGTGGGCCATGCAGTTCCTCTGGCCGTTTAAGGCCGAGTTTCTGATCACGCACCTCAATGCCGACTACACGCAGACCGTGATCGGGCGAAACAAACGCGACTACGTGTGGATCATGGCGCGCACCCCCGAGATTCCCGCCGCCGACTACCAACGCATCCTCACCACGCTAACGGCCCAAGGCTACGATCTCAGCAAACTGCGAAAAGTGCCGCAGCGTTGGCCGGCGCAAAAATAGCCGCCACGCTCGGGAGGCGACGTCATCGGTGCGGTGGCGGTTGGGTGGGGTCCCTCCCATCGGCACTCGTTTATACCGACGTCTCGTGATATCCGGACGATTGTCGAAACACCCCTCGCTGGCGCTCGCGGCGACCAGAAATCAAAAACTCAAGGGACGTGGGTATTAAGGAGGGAAATTCCACTCGCTCACGCTCGCAGCTACGCCGGAAAAGTGGCGAGACGCCCACTCACTTAGCGCTGATGAGGTCTCCCCGCATTTCACAGAGTTCGGCGGCTCATACCAACGTCCTTTGAACTCTGGAGTTTTCGGTAAGCGCGAGCTCCAGCGAGTGGACGAATCACCACTTGCTGGCGCTCGCGGCTACCCGGCACATCACAGTCTGAAGCTTTTGGGCGATTGCTCTCAGAACGTGCCCTTGAGACCGAAGCTCCAGAGCGAGCCAAATTCGACGCGCGTACGGAAGCGGGCGACGGCGGGCGTGCTCGGGCCGAAAACTTTCACGTCGTCGGGGGCGTCGGCGACGTTGCGGATGCTCGCGTAGAGCGAGAGGCGCTTGGTGAGCGTGTATTCGCCGTTGAGGTCGAGATAGAGCCGTTTGGACCACCAGGTGTGGGTGCCGGGCTCGATGCTGCTGCCGGCCGCGATGGCGCCGCGGCGTTGGAGACTGCGGTAGTTCCAGTTCGCCCGGAGGCTGTAGCGCTCGCGGTTCAGGCTCACGCCCCAACTCGCGGTGCGCGGCACAAAACCAGGGAAGTTGCCGGCAGCCTGCGGACCGATGATGCGTTGCGACGCGCCATTCACAAAGACCGTCACGCCGCGCGCCCAGCGAGGGAGAAACGTGAGCGCTTGTTTGTAGCCGAGATTCAAGCCTTCCATCCGCACCGTGCTGTCGAGGTTGTATTGCGTCGCGACCGGGTAGCGGCCGTAGACGTTGGGATCGAGACTGTAGAGTTCGAGAAACTCAGGGGTCGTCGGAAGAATGGTGCTGCCGAAGAAATTCTCGAAATCGCGCCGGAAGCCACCGAACGAAAGCTGGCCAACGCCCGCGAGGTAATACTCGAGGCGCGCATTAAAGGTCCGCGCGCTCCACGGCTTGATGCTCACGTTGCTCAGCGTGATTTGGTCGTTGGGCGTGGGATTTTCCGGATCGGGCAGCGTGACGCCGCCGGCGTATTGGTTGTAGTCGGGGCGGCCGACCGACGTATACCACGCGGCGCGGGCGATGAGGTCTTCGCGGAGATTGTAGCTGGCATTGATGCTCGGGAAAAGCGTGAGGTATTCCTTTTCGGCGAACGCGCCGCGGTCGATGAACGTGAGCTTCGAAACCCCGAGCGCGTCAGTGGTCGCGATGAGCGGGAGCGGCCGGCCGTTGGCACCGAGGATGGGCCGGCCCTGCGCGTCGCGCTGGACGTTGCGCGTGGGATCGTTGAGCGGGCCCGCAGCGGAAACATTCGTCTGCTCAGCGCGGAGTCCGGTGACGAGCTTCAGCCGATTGTCTAGGAACGAGAGGTCGCCGCGTACGTACGCGGAGGATACGAGCTCTTCGGCGAATTTTGAATTGGTGACAAGATTGCGGTAGCCGGTGTTGGCGTTGGTGGTGAAGGAAGTCGGGTTGGCCGTGAAGTGATTGTAGAAAAGTTCGCTGCTCACGCCCTGAAATTTGGGGAAACCGTAGTGCGGCTGGCGGTCGGAAAAACTTGGATCGAGAAACGGCAGCGCGAGATCGTCACTCGTGGTGGTGAGCGTGGTGCTGGCGACGCCGTCGCGGCCAACGTAGGTGTAAGCGGGCACGAAAAGGCGCTGGTCGCGCTCGGCTTGGCGGAAATCGACACCCGCGCGGAGCGAGAGCGGCACGGGGCCGTAGAAGTCGCGCCGGGCGTTCGCGTAGAGCGTGCGCTTGTAGTCGTCAGTGCTGCGCGTGTTGCCGCCGGCAGCGGTGAGGACGTAATTTTTCAACGCGTAGGGATCGACGGGCGCACCGGTGGCATCGGTCACCGTAATGGTGTTCGGCCGGAGATAAAAAATGTCTGCAAACGAAACGGTGACGCCCGTCCGGCGCGACGTCGTGGTGTCAAAGAAGCCGGACTCCACGTTGCGATTCCGGTTGGCGGCGCGCGAGTAGGCAAAGCCGGAATCGAGTTTCCAGATCGGACCGTCGTGGCGCCAGACGATCGATGGCATGACGGTCCAGTTTTGGCGGCTGTTGCCCATCGTGACGAGCTGCAGCGTGCCCTGGCCGGCAGCGCCGCGGGTGAAATCGAGCGAGAAATCACCGGGGTTTACGCGCCCGACATCGAAGGTGAGTTCGTTGTGGTTAATCCGGACGTCGAACGTCGAATACGTGAACGAGAGCGCGACGCGATCTTTGTTCGTGAACTTGTAGTCGGCGGTGACACCGAACGAGGAGCGATTGGTGTCCTTGCCGCTGTTGCGGATGACGGTCGACCAGAGGTAGGGTTTGTCGAAAGTGGTGTGGGGAAACGTGGTGCCGTTGGTCGCATTCTGCACGCCGCGCCAGAGATTCTGGATCTGCGGTTCGCCGGAGTATTGGCGGTTCATACCGGCGGAGAGAGTGAAGCCGAAGCGTTTGTTCACCGGCGCGAGGTAGGAGAGATCGAACCCCGGGTGAATCTTCCGCGTGGGACGCCGGGGCGCGGGGGTCTCACCCCAATGCTTGATGTCATCGCGCATCAAAAAATAAGCGCTGAAATTTCCCGTGGGGCGCGTGCGTTCGAACGAGCTGCGCGGGACGAGATTCACGGACCCGGCGAGGGCGTTGCCCTGCGAGTCGGGGGTCGGCGAGAAGGAGACCTCGACGCGGGAGAGGTTGTTGATCGCCACTTGATCGAGGCCGATGCCCCGCGAGGTGCCGCCGCCGCCGCCGCCGACCGCACTGGCGAGGCCGAAGCCGTCGAGCGTGACGGGGACGTAAATGGAAGGCACGCCGTTCAGCGAAATATCGCGGGCGTTGCCCCCGGCGTAGTCGATGTTCACGCCGGGCATAAATTTCATGAACTCGGCGACGTTGCCCTCGGCGATGTCGCCAAACTCATCGGTGGCGACGACGTTCTTCATGTTGGGGGCGAACCGCTGTTCATTGATCGCGAGGGCGGCGGCGCTCATCTCGCGCGAGGTGGCGACGACGAAATCGTCGAGTTTCACGACCGAGCCGTCGGTGGGGGCCGCGCCAGTTTTTCCCGCGCCTGAAGCGGTGAGAGAAAGTTCGAAGTCCCGCTGGGCGGTCTGCCCGGCGGCGACGTTGACCGCCGCGGCGGCCGGGGGAAATCCGCTGAAGAACACGCGCACCTGCGCCGCGCCGGCGGGCACGCCATCGAGCCGGTAGAAGCCGCCGGAATCGCTGAGGGTTTCCTGAGCGGAGCCGACGACGGAGATGCGGGCGTTTTCGAGCACGCCGCCGGTGGCAGGATTGGTGATCCGGCCTTCGATCGTGCCGGTGGCCTGCGCGAGCAGGCGGGCAGCGAACGCCCAGCAGAGCAGGACGACGACAAGGTACGAGCGAATGCCCACGCGGGGCTGGCAGGAAGGGATCATCCTGCGGATTTTTCGACCGCTGCGCGGAACGAGTCAACTGCGCGGCCGCTCACCCGTTCACACTCGCAGGAAAATCTGCCGCGCGTGGAGGAAACGTGCGAGTGCGAGCATGATCGCGAGGCCCACCACGGCGATACCGAGATTGCCCCAGCCGGCGCCGAGCGTCGTGTCGAACCACGCGGCGAGGTCGCCGCCAGCGAGGCGCGCGGCGAGCTTTCGATAACCGACGATACCACTGATCAGATATAGCGTGATGGGGTTCATGCCGATCCACACGAAGGGGACGCACCAGCGTTTCCAGCCGCGCACATCAATCGTGTAGTAAAACGCCGCCAGCAGCAGCGCGCTGTAGCCGCCAGCCACGAGCACGAAGGACGAGGTCCAAATTTTTTTCACGACGGGGAATTGCAGTCCCCACAGAAAACCAAGCGCGACCGCCGCAGCACCGGCGACGGCGAGCCACGTGACTTTTTTCTGATCGCCCCAATCGCGGCGGCGCAGCAACAGGCCGGCGAAAACGCCGAGTAGGCACGACACGACCGCAGGACCGGTGCTGAGCAGACCCTCGGGATCGTAATAGACATCGTATTTGCGGCCTCCTAAAAATTCGAAATCGAGATGGTTAGCGAGATTGCGGCCGGGATCGTAGACGCCGGAGACGCGGGCCGTGGTGGAGGTGTAGAGCTGCTGCGCCTGCTCGAGCGTGGGCTTGACGACGCCGAGCTTCGCGGGGACGGCGGCGCGCTCCAGGTGCACATCACGGATGGGGACAAAGGTGAGGAGCGCCCAGTAGCCGACGAGAATCGCGGTGCCGATCACGGCAAGCGCGCGCGGCTTGAAGAAGCAAAACAGCAAGCCCGCGCCGGTGTAGGCGAGCGCGATGCGTTGGAGCACGCCGAGCACGCGGATGTCGGGCCACTTCGTCTGGAGACCGCCGGCATAGAAGAGTCCAATCGCGAAGAGCAGCGCGCCGCGGAAGAGGACGCGTTTCACGGCGGCGGCGCGGCCCTCGCGCTCGATGATCTTCGGCAGAGCGAAGACTAACGAGGCACCCGACATGAAAACGAAGAGCGGGAAAATCAGGTCGTAGAACGCGAAACCCGCCCAGTCCTTGTGATCGAGTTGCCCGGCGATGAGGCGCAGCGGTGCGAGGTCGAACACTTTGGCGAGCGCGGTGAACAGCGCATCGGCGCCGAGGATCCAAAACATGTCGAAGCCCCGGAGGGCATCGAGGGAGACGAGGCGTGGGGAGGCGGGCGCGGAAGTGACGGGAGTGCTCATACGGGGTGGGTACGGGTAAACAGGGGGCATGCGGCGCAGGCGGTCAATGCGGGGGTGGTTCGACCGCAGGGGCGCTCCCCCCGCGCCCGGCTGGGCGGACGGCGGCGGGAAAACCGCTGCTCCCCGGGGAGCACGAAAGGGGAGTTCGCGCAGTCTCGACGCGTTTCGAAAAAAGCGTGTGCTGCTCCCATGCACCTCTTCTCCTGTTTTCAGCGTTGGCTGCGGCTGGCCTTGTTCGCCGGCTCTACGGTGACGGTCGGTTTCTCCGCGGACAAGGCCGCCAAGGCTCCCGCCAAACCCGACGATCTCGTCGCGCAGGTCGGCGATGGCTACCGTGGCATTTGGTACATGAACCAGCCGTTGAAGTCCGCCTATCGCTACAAATACTCCGGCGGCTTCGGGACCTATCCGCAGCAGCATGTGCCCATCGCGATTCACGTGGCCTCGCAGAAGAAAACGTTTTTCGTCTTCGGCGGGTCGGCGGGGAATGTATCCGAAACTAAGGACGAGCTACAGCACTTCGTTTCCTACTACGATCATGCGACGGGCACGGTGCCGCGGCCGGTGCGGCTGTTGCAGAAACGCACGGAGGACGCCCACGACAACCCGACGCTCTCAGTGGATGCGGAGGGTTTTCTCTATGTGTTTTCTTCGGCGCACGGAACGTCGCGGCCTTCGTATATCCACAAATCAAAAAAGCCCTATGACATCACCGGGTGGGAGCTGCTCGTGACAACGAATTTTTCCTACACGCAGCCGTGGTATTTACCGGAGTCGAAGCAGTTCCTGTTTCTCCACACCCTCTACAAGAGCGGCCAGCGCACGCTGAACTGGAAATCCTCCCCCGATGCGCGGGTGTGGACGCCGCCGCAGCTGATCGCGCACATCGAGATGGGCAACTATCAGATTTCGTGGCGGCAGGGTGACACGGACCGCGTCGGGACCGCGTTCGACCTGCACCCGGATCACGGGCGAGCGGGCACGGGGCTGAACTACCGCACCAACCTCTACTATCTCGAAACCCGCGACGCCGGGCGTACGTGGACGACCGTCGACGGCAAACCCGTCACGCTCCCGCTCACGAAGGCGGACAATCCCGCGCTCGTGCGCGACTACCGCTCGGAGGATCTCAACGTTTATCTGAAGGATATCGCGTTCACGAAGGAAGGGTATCCGGTCATTCTCTACCTGACGTCGAAGGGTTTTGAGCCCGGGCCGAAGTTGGGTCCTTGTTATTGGAGCACGGCGCGGTGGACGGGCACGTCGTGGGATACCCGGCCGTTCACGGCGTCGGATCACAACTACGACCACGGCTCGCTCTACATCGAGGCGGATGGGATTTGGCGCGTGATTGCGCCGACGTCGCCGGGCCCGCAGCGCGGCGGCACGGGCGGCGACATGATGATGTGGGCGAGCCGCGACCAAGGCCGCACCTGGCGCGTCAACAAAGTGCTCACGCACGATTCCCGCTACAACCACACCTACGCGCGCAAGCCGGTGAACGCGGATCCGGGTTTTTATGCGCTCTGGGCAGACGGCTCGGCGTTGGAGCCGACGCCATCGTCGCTGTATTTCGCAACGCAGAGCGGGGAAGTCTATCGGTTGCCGCAGAAGATGACGACGGAGACGGCAAAGCCTGAGTTGGTGCCGTAAACTGAAACGGCTTGCTGGCGCTCGCCGCTACCGGTTCGGAAATTCACCGCCACACTCCGCCCTTGCGCGGGGCGGGAGAACGCGTCCTCTCTTGGCCGCATGAAGGTTTCGTTTACGACCAAAGAATACACCCGTCTGCTGGAACTTGCCCATCTCGGCCTCTGGGTCGCGGGTGCGCGCCCCGACGATCCGGCCACGATGCCGGAGCGTTACGCGGAGGTGTCGCAGAAGGTTTTTGGACTCGCGGAAATGTTTGGCTGCGCCGACCTCGTGGAGTCGGACGTGAACGGCGAATTATTTCCTAATGAAAAACTCACCACCGGCCCCGTCGCGGAGAAGCTCGATAAGTTTGTCGAAGATGCCTTTTGGGGCGAGCTGGTCGGCCGTCTCGCCGAGCGCGATCTGCGCGCGGAACAGGGCAAGGACATCACCAAACTCGGCGAGGAGCTGAGCGAGGAAGAGCAGGACCGCGTCGAAGTGCTGGAGGATGCCTACTGGCGCGAGTTCGAGGCCAAGGGCGTGGATCATCTGGTCCTGCTCAAGGGCGGAAAAGGTTGATTGCCCGGCGGGCGTCGGCACCACGGGGGACCGGAATCTCGCCCCGCCGTCGGAAAGACGCCCTTGCCGCCTCCGCCGGACTTGCACCGCGCCTGGGTTTCGCAAAACGTCTCGCGCCGTGAAACTCGATCCACTCCACCCCACCCGCCGCGACTTTATTTCCACGCTGGCTCTCGCTGGCGCAGCTCTACCGCTCACGGGCCGCGCGGCCGAAAAAAGCGCCTCCTCCGCGAAAACCACCCTGACTCCAGCACTGGCCGGACCGACGACGGTTCACGTCTTCTCGAAGCCGCTGCACATGATGTCGCACGCGGAGACCGCCAAGCTCATCGCGAGCTGCGGCTACGGCGGCATCGACTATACGGTGCGCAAGGCCCAGGCCCACGTACTGCCGGAAAAAGCGGCCGAAGATCTCCCGCGCGCGATCGACGCCGCCCGTGCGGCCGGTCTGAAGGTCGAGATGATCACGACGGATATTACGAGCGTGCGCGAGCCCCACACCGAGACGCTCCTCCGCACGGCGGCGAAACACGGCGTGAAATTTTACCGCCTCGGCAACTGGAACTACGACCCGAAGCTCGGCGTGCTGGGCACGATCGAAAAACTAAAGCCGGAGATGAACGCACTCGCCGCACTCAATGCCAGCCTAGGCATCCACGGGGCGATTCAGAATCATGCGGGCACCCGTATCGGCGGCCCCGTCTGGGATCTTTATCATCTGCTCAAGGACATCGATCCGCGCGCCCTCGGCGTGCAATACGACATCCGCCACGGCACGGTGGAGGGCGCCCAGTCGTGGCCGCTCCAGCTGCGTCTGCTCGCGCCGTGGATTCGCTGCAGCGACATGAAAGATTTCAAGTGGACGCAATCGCCCGGCAAGGCCGTCATCGACAACGTGCCGCTCGGCGAAGGCATCGTGCCGCACGATGCGTATTTCAAACTCGTGAAGGAGCTGGGGATCGGCGGTCCGATCTCGATGCATCTGGAGTATTCGCCGTTTGAAAAGCCGCCGGCCTCGCTCAGTGCGGCCGACCGCGTCACGCAAATGACGTCGTTCATGAAAAAAGACCTCGCGGTGTTGAAGGCCGTGATGGCGAAGAACGGCGTCGCGTGAACGCGCTGGAGCCGACGGTAAAGCGGAGTTCCGTCCGCTCTCCGTTCGCACGCTTTTTCGATCACGCAACGCGCAAAAAGGGCGGACTGAGGTCCGCCCTCCTTTCTGACTTATGACTACTCCTCGTCCCATCACCCTCGCCGCCGTCGGCTCTAACTTCGAACGCGAGCCGCTCGTGCGGCCGTTCGGCTTTAAGGGCGGCTACATGTCCGAAATCTGGCAGAGCGTCGCGATGCTCCAGAGCGCGTCCGGAAGACGCGGCATCGGGCTGTGCTCGCAGGGCGTGCTCTGGAGCGATGCGCACGTGTTCGCCGGACACTCCGAGAGCGGCGGCAACGCGCTCATGTACGCGATGAGCGAGTGGGCGATCCAGCAGCTGAAGGGACAAACCTTCACCAACCCCGTCGACCTGCTTGAATCGATCCGGCACGACGTTCATGCGTATGGAAAAAAAATCACCGGCCACGCCGGTCTGCGCGAAACCTTCGCGCTGAATGCGCTGGTGGGTATCGATTTCGCGGCGTGGCAGCTCTACGCGGCGGAAAACGGCATCACAAATTTCGACGATCTCATCCCCGCGGCCTATCGCCCCGCGCTCGCGCATCGGCACGCGAAGGTCGCGAGCATTCCGCTCATGGCCTACGGCATTCCCATCGAGGAGCTGAAGTCGGCGGTCGAGGCGGGCTACTTTTTCATGAAGATCAAGATCGGCCAGCCGGGAACGCAGGCCGAGATGCTGGAGAAGGACAAGGCGCGGATCAGCGCCATCCACGCCGCCATCGGCGATGCGCGCACGCCCTACACGGCGAATGGGAAACTGCCGTACTACTTCGACGCCAATGGTCGCTACGAAAGCAAGGACACGCTGCAACGCCTGATCGACCACACGCAGGCCATCGGTGCGTTTGAACAAATCGCGCTCATCGAAGAGCCGTTTCCCGAGGAGCTCGAAATCGATATCCGCGACATCCCGGTGCGCGTGGCCGCCGACGAAAGCGCGCACACCGACCGCGATGCGCTGCAGCGAATCCAGATGGGTTATACGGCGATCGCGCTGAAGCCGATCGCGAAGACCTTCAGTATGTCGCTCAAGATCGCGCAGGTCGCCCACGAGCATGGCGTGCCGTGTTTCTGCGCGGACCTCACGGTGAGCCCCCTACTGATCGAGTGGAACAAGAACGTCGCCGCGCGCCTCGCCCCGTTTCCGGGCTTGGGTATCGGCTTGGTGGAGACGAACGGGCACCAGAATTATCGGAATTGGGAGATGATGCGTGGCTATCACCCACGCGCCGACGCCCCGTGGGCGCGGACGCAGCGCGGCGTGTTTGAGCTCGATGCGGATTACTACGCGCAGAGCGGCGCGGTGCTGCAGCCCTCGGCCCACTATGAAGCGATGTTTGCCGGAAAGTAGCTGATAGCCGCGAGCGTGAGCGCGTGGCCTAACGACGATCCACTCGCTCACGCTCGCAGCGACGAAACCAGCGGCTACGAAAACACGCCCCATGATCACCCTGAAACACGCCGAACTCTTCCGCTGCGATTTGCGCGCGCGCATGCCGTTTCGCTACGGCATCGCGACGATGACGTGGGTGCCACACGTGATCTTGCGCGTTACGTTCGAGATTGATGGCACGACGCACACGGGGCTCGCGGCGGACAACCTTCCCCCAAAATGGTTCACCAAGGACCCGACGCGCCTGCTCGAGGATGAGGTCGAGGAAATGCTCGGAGTCATTCGTGCGGCGGTGAGCCAGGCGCGCGCGATCCGCGGGGCGACGGCATTTGCGTTTTGGCAGGCGCTTTACGAAGCGCAGGCGGCCTGGGCGGGAGCGGAAAAACTGCCGCCGCTGTTGTCGAATTTCGGCACGTCTTTCGTCGAGCGGGCGCTGATCGACGCCGTGTGCCGGGCGCGGGGGGCGACGCTAGCATCGGCGTTACGAGAAAATCTCTTCGGGGTAGATTTGGGCGCCCTGCAGCCCGATCTGGCGGGATCGACGCCGCGCGACTGGTTGCCGAAAAAACCGGCGACGGAGTTGTTTGCGCGTCACACGGTGGGATTGTCGGACCCGTTGCGAGCAGCGGAGATCACACCCGAGGACCGCGTCGACGATGGACTGCCGCAGTCGCTCGATGCCTGTATCCGGTTTTACGGGCTGAAGCATTTCAAAATCAAAATCAACGGAGAGGCGGCACGGGACCAGGACAGGCTCGGGCGGATGGCGGAGATCTTAACGGAAGGGTGTGGCGACGAGTTTGCGTTCTCCCTCGATGGCAACGAAAGCTTCCGCGACGTCGCATCATTCGAAGGTTATTTCCGCGACCTGCTCGCGACGCCGGCGCTCCGCCACCTGTGGCCGCGCCTGCTTTACGTCGAGCAACCATGGCACCGGAGCGTGGCGTTGAGCCCGGCGATCGGGGAACTCGTGCGCACGTGGCCGGACCGGCCGCCGATCATCATTGATGAAAGCGACGCGGAGCTCGCGAGTTTGCCGACCGCGCTCGCGCTGGGCTACGCGGGCACGAGCCACAAGAACTGCAAGGGCGTTTTCAAGAGCGTGGTGAACGCGTGCATCCTCGCGCAGCTGCGCTGCGATGGTCAGGCGACCGTGTTGAGCGGAGAAGATCTGGCGAATGTGGGCCCGATCGGTCTCCTCCAGGATCTGGCCGCGCAGGCCGCTCTCGGCGTGACGAGCGTGGAGCGCAACGGACATCACTATTTCGCGGGGCTCTCGGAATTTCCGGCGGGCTTGCAGGCCCACGCCTTGGCCCACCACGGAGATTTATTTACGCCACACGGCGGCGGCTGGCCGCGGCTCGCCATCCAAGCGGGCAAGGTCGCAATCGGATCGGCGCTGCGCGCGCCGTTTGGCTATGAGGGCGAGCCGGATTTGACCGGGATGACGCCGGTGGCGGCGGAAGGCTGAAGGCACGCCACGGCACGGCTTGCTGGCGCTCGCCGCTACGCAGGGCCACACCACGGCTTGCTGGCGCTCGCTGCTACGCAGGGCACGCCACGGCTTGCTGGCGCTCGCTGCTACGCGCGGGCACGGCACGGCTTGCTGGTGCTCGCCGCTACGCGCGGGCACGGCACGGCTTGCTGGCGCTCGCCGCTACCCAGGGCACGGCACGGCTTGCTGGCGCTCGCCGCTACCCACGGCACTGCGGGCGCTCGCTGCTACGCACGGCTCGGCTGGCTGGTGCTCGCCGGTGGGCAGGCCGGACGACGCTACGCGATCAAGCCTCCGTGCTGGCCCGCAGGCCCACTGCTGGCCCGTAAAGATGGACGCTTACTGCGCCGGTTTGGCGTTCCAGACAGCCAGCGTGTCGGGCGAGCCTTGGTTGCGGACGCCGTTGTCGGTGAGAATCTCCTCGGTGGCGGCCAGCATGTCTTTGCGCGGGAAAACCGGGGATTCCCCACCGTGACCGGCAAACGCAAACACCATGAACTCGTCGCGCGAATCGCGCAGGATCTCAATGAGGTGCCGCAGGCTCTTCACCTTGATGCCGTTCACGCTTTCGATGACCCGTGATTGGGCGTTCGAATAGCCCTTGGACAGTTTGTGCGGGAAAAATGGAGACGCCACGACGACCAGCTCCTCGCCGGGGAAAGCGGGTTTGTCGATCCGGCGGAGCGCGAGCGGGCTCGCCGAGGCGGACAACGCACCCATCGCGTTGTTCAGCCCGGCGACGAACACGCCGGTAGCCGGTGAGAAGACGAGCGGACCGTAGACGAAATAAGAGGGATACGTGTTTTCCAAGTTGGGGATCAACATCGGGCGGGTGGCCGCGACGGGCACTTGCACGGTGAGTTCCTTGCCGGCCCGTACGACGGTCAGTTCCACTTTCCCGTTTTTCGCGATTTTCTGGATCAGGTAACGGAGGCGCACGCGGAGGTTGTCGCCGAGCTTGATCATACCCTCGTTGTCGACCTTGGCATCACCGATTTTGGTGATCACATCCCACTCCTTCAGCGGATAGGAGGCCTCGAGGACATCGGGTTCGTGGACGACGATGCCCTCGACCGTTTTGTCGAGTTTGAGGTAAGCACGGAGCGCCGGGTTTTCGAGCGTCTGGAGTTCGTCAAACATCGTCGGCTTACCGTCGTATTTTCCATCGGCGACATCCTTGAGGAAGAGCTCCACTTCCTCACAGGGGATGATGTAGCCGATGTTGTCGGCACCACGCAGGCCGCTGAAGGCGAGGCCGATCATCTTATCGCCGACGAGGGCGGGACCGCCGCTGTTGCCGGGGTTGATGGCGGCGTCGATTTGGATACGGAGGCCGGAGGTCGGAAAGTTATACACGGCAAATTCGATTCGGGAAACGATGCCCTTAGTGATCGAGAGACTGGTGCCGCCGGTCGGGAAGCCATAGACCATCACGGCATCTTTGACGGCGGGCAGCAGAGCGGCGCGAGGCAGCGGCGGATGGGTGTCGAAAAACGATTCGTCCTCGAGCTTGAGCACCGCGAGATCGATCCCCGGGGCGATGAATTCAACTGTGACCGGAAGCTTGTCGCCGGACTGGTTAGCCTGCACCTGCACCTGGCTGGAATAGAGCACCACGTGGGCGTTGGTGAGGATACGCTTCCCCTCGATGACGATGCCGGTGCCGGTGGCTTCGCGCGGGGCCTGTTTTGCCCATGGTTTGTAGGGATCGGGGCCGCGCATCGTGGAGAAGATCTTCACCACGGCGTTTTCTACGGCGTTGACGTTTTTCTCGGCGGCGGGTTCAGCGGCACGGGCGAAAGCAGCGGTAAACAGGGCACCCAAAATTGCGACGCGGAGCGAGCGCACGAGCACGCTCGCGGAGGAAAGGGGGTGATCCATGGTAAGGCGAAACGAACCGCAACCGCTGCAGAAAGCCAGAAAGTTTTTCTCGCCGCGCGGGGACCTTGCGACAGTGTGCTGGCGAGCGTCCAGGCCGCGCGGCAGACAGTCGTTTTCTTTTCCCGGTCCGTTCCGTCTGGCCGCCCGATTAATCCCATCAACCTAGCCCCCAAGAATCGTTATGCGTAAATTCACATCCCTCCTACTCGTCGCGACGACCGCACTCTGCGTGCTGTCGCCTCTCAATGCCCAGGCTCCGGCGCCCAAAGCCGCCGCCAAGAAAGGGTCAGCAACCTCCAGCGGCAGTTGGAGCCCCCACGTCACCACGAGCGCCAAGATCGACGACAACCGCGTCACTCTGGTTTTCGGCAGCCCCAATCTGAAAGACCCTAAGAACGGCGGCGCGGTCCGCAAGGTCTGGGGCGGTCTCGTGCCCTTCGGCAAGATTTGGCGTCTGGGCTCCGACGAGGCGACCCTCCTCATCACGCAGAAAGCCATCGACCTCGGAGGCACGACGATCGCCGGCGGTGCCTACAGTCTCTACCTCCAGCCCGAAGCCGACGGTTCGGCGAAGCTCGTGGTGAACAAGGCCGTTGGCCAGTGGGGCGCCGATGCCTACCCGGCAGCCACTGAAGTTGCTCGGATCGCCCTGAGTAAAACCGCGCTGCCAGCATCGGTGGAGCAATTCACGATGAGCGTGAAGAAGGAAGGCACCGGCGGCATGTTGCGCCTCGCTTGGGAGAACATCGAGTATTCGGCTGCCTACGCGCTGAAGAAATAAACGCTCCGCGCGGAAGATTCCCGCGCTGTATGCGCACCAGCGAGCCCGGTTTCGACCGGGCTTTTTTGCGTCCGGAGAGCGAGCGGCGCGGCTCGGCAGTTGGCGTGTTTACCCTTCAGCGTCTTGCCCGCGGCGCGCCACGCCAGCGTGGTGGCGAGCCGCTGTGCTCACGCCAGTGGCCCGGAGGAAATTTTCCCAACGTCGCGGTGGCCGCTGGGTGGTCATTCAGCGCGGCGGTCAGGTCGGCGGGCGAACGGCGGCGGCCTTCGCGAGGCAGGCGGCGCTGCGGGGGTCGGCATGCGGGTGCGTCTGGTGTCGGCCAAACTGAACGTCAGTCAGATTTTGCTGCGGACACAGTCGGGGGTGGATAGTCACATTCGGGGATGCCTCTGATCGACTATCTGCTCGCCTCCGGCCTCGTCCGCCGCGCGATCTGGAAATTTTGGTATCCCTTCCTGACGCGCCGACTCCGGGCGGAGGAGGTCTTGTTTTTAAATTACGCCTTCGAGGAAGATCCGCCGCGCGCCCTCGTGCTTGATCCAGCCGACGAATCGAATCGCGCCTGTATCCAGCTTTATCACCACGTCGCGACGCAGACGGAGCTCCGGGGGAAAACGGTCCTCGAGGTGAGCTGTGGTCACGGTGGCGGGGCGTCGTGGCTCGCGCGTACCTTGCGGCCGGCGCGTTATACCGGGCTGGATCTGAATCCGTCGGGCATCGCGTTTTGCCAGCAGCGTCATCACGCCGACGGGCTGGCGTTTGTGGCGGGCGACGCGGAGCGCCTGCCGTTTCGCGACGCTACGTTCGACGCGGTGATCAACGTCGAAGCCTCCCACTGTTATCCGCATTTCCCGAAATTTCTCACCGAGGTAGCGCGGGTACTGCGGCCCGGAGGGGAATTCCTTTATGCCGATTTTCGCTTTAGCCAAGGACTCGCCGAGTGGGACCGCGACCTCGCGGCCGCGCCGCTCACCCTGCGCAGCTCGCGGGTCATCAACGCGGAAGTCCTGCGCGGGATGACCCGCAATTCCGCCCGCTCAACCGCACTCATCGTGCGCCACCTGCCGGCCTGGATGCAGGGCCTGGGCCGGGACTTCGCCGGCATCAAGGGCTCGCGCATTTATGCCGCGTTAGAGTCTGGTGAGCTGTCCTATCGCTCGTATCACTTCGCCAAAACCCGCTAATTCATTCTCCTTTTTAGCCCCCACCCACTCCATGCCTTTTCCGATCTCCGCCCTTCTCCGCCGCTCCATCTGCGCCTTCGTCGCCAGCTCGTCGCTGCTCGTCGCCGCGGCCTTCGCCGCCGCAGCGGCCCCGCCGCCCCGCGCTCCCGAAAAAATCGTCGCCGAGGTCTGCGTGAATTGTCACGGCACGAACCTCACCGGCATCCCGGCGCCCAACCTCCTCGACTATTTTTGGAACCATGGCGGACGAGAGGCCGACGTTCGGCGCAGTATCACCGACGGTTGGCCGGAGACCGGCATGCCGGCGTTTCGCGGCGTCCTTTCGGAGGAAGAAATCAACGGTCTCGTCGCCTACCTGCAACGGCAGCGCAATGAATTTTTGGGCGGTCGCATCCCGATTCCCACGCCACCGGCCCAGCTCACGATCTCGAGCGAGCGCCACGCGTTTCGCTTCGAGACTGTGGTGTCCGGTCTCCAGACGCCGTGGGGCATCGCATTTCTGCCCGACGGCAGGATGCTCGTGACCGAGCGCGTCGGCCGCCTCCGCATCGTCGCGAACGGCCAGCTCGACCCGACACCGATCTCCGGCCTCCCCACGATTTACGTGAAACAAGACGGCGGTCTCCTCGATGTCGCCGTGCATCCCGACTACGCGAAAAACGGCTGGGTTTACCTCGCCTACGTCGAGACCGGCACTGCACCGAACACGTCGATGACCGTCGTCATCCGCGGACGGATCAAAGACCACGGTTGGGGTGATCAGGAAACACTTTTCCGCGCAGATCAAAAACACTACACGCCGATCGACACCTCCCACTATGGCTGCCGCTTTCTCTTCGACCGGGCGGGTCATTTATTTTTCTCGATCGGCGATCGCGGTCGGCCGGACGACGCGCAGGACCTCGCGAGCCCGCTCGGCAAGATCCACCGCATCTTCGACGACGGCCGCATCCCGCCCGACAATCCCTTCGTCAACCGCGCCGGCGCCCTCGGCTCGATCTGGAGTTACGGTCACCGTCATCCGCAGGGGTTACAATTTCACCCGGGGACCGGACGCTTCTGGTCCACCGAGCACGGTCCGACCGGCGGCGACGAGATCAACGTGATCGACGCCGGTCACAACTACGGCTGGCCCCTTGTTTCGAGCGGCACCGATGCTCGGCGGAAGTACGCAGCCTCGCGCCCCGACATGGATTCGCCCCTCGCCTTCTGGACGCCCTCGATCGCTCCTGGGGGCATCGAATTTTACACGGGCAACCGTTTTCCCCGTTGGAAAAACAGCCTGTTCATCGCCGGCCTCGGCGGTCAACAACTCCGCCGCCTCGAGACCGACGGCGACCGCGTCGCGCATCAGGAAGTGCTCTTTAGAGAACTGGGCCGCGTGCGCGAAGTCGTCACCGGTCCCGACGGCCTGCTCTACCTCGCGCTCAACGCCCCGGACCGGCTCGCGCGCCTCGTGCCCACCGATGAGACCGCGCCCTCCGCAACCGTCGCCGCAGTGGCCCGCTCGGTCGTAGGTCGCACGCCGGAAGGCACCGACGTTGAGCTCTTCACGCTCACCAACCGCCACGGCGCCGTCGCCAAAATCATGTCCTACGGCGCCATCCTCGCGGATTTACGCGTGCGAGACCGCGATGGAAAACTCGGCAGTGTCGTCCGCGAAATCAC
>CAMCHO010000090.1 GCA_945874455.1 Opitutus sp. GAS368
ACGGTCGCGGCGCCGCCCACTTCACCGGCACAATGGATAACACTGACGTCTTCTTCCGTGCCATGAAAGCCGCCCTCGTCGGTGCCGATACCACAGTCGCGGAACGTTGATCGGCTCCACCCTCCCTCGCAGTCGCGTGACCACGGCACATGCCGTGGTCATTTTTTTTACCCACTCGGCCGGGGCGCGGCCTGCGAAATGCGCCCAGTCGTCACCGCTGGTCACGATGCCTTCGGCCTAGCTAGAGCGTGGAAACGCGAAGGGCCCGCAGAGCGCGGAGGCGAAACCACGGTGGGTGCACCCCGGTGTGGTCACCCGCGAGGTGCGCCGCTCGCGACGTGCGTCACCCAGGCGTTTCACTTCCGCCTCGCTTGCTCCGCGTCTTCCGCACGTTCCGCGTTTCAACGGCCGTGTTGGTTTTAGCCGCGTCCCCAGTCAGTTCCTGAGCGCATCTTTTTCCGCCCGGTAGTCCGGGTGGATTTTGAGCGCCGCCGCGTAGTGTTCTGCTGCCCCTTTTCGCTCCCCAAGTTTCTCCAAGATATTTGCGAGCCGGTGGTGAGTACTGGCCAACGTCGGCATACCATCTCCACCCGGTGGAGTGAGTTGCAGGCACCGTTGCAACGCCACTCGGCCACGCTCCAGCTGTTCCCCACTCAACGCCGCGCACCGCCCGACGTGGTAAAGCGCGAGAAAATGATTTTCGTTCTCCTTGAGCAGATCGTCGAACTGGGAAAACGCCGCAGCCGGGCGATGGTCGCTCAAGTACACCGTGGCCCACGCGATCCGTCCCTCCATGGGATCGATCTTCCGTATCGCATCGGCTTGGACGGCGGCTTTGTCCCGTCCGCCTCCGGCGAGCCTCGGGGCGACGCAATAGAACCCCAGGAGGCTCCAGCGATAGGCCGGCTTCAGCGGGTCCAGCGTCACCGCGCGTTCGTAGGCCGCGAGGCACTTCCTCGCCCAACCCAGTTTGGCGAGTAGTCCTGCCTTCTGCGCCATCAACCCAAACGCATCCCCCAATGCATTTTGAACACGAGCATTATCCGGCGCGAGCCGCGCGGCCTTTCCCAAGTAACTGCAAGCCGCCGTCTCGTCATCAAACCACAGCGCCAAGCGTCCAAGGTAAAAGTTGAGGTCCACACTCTCCGGCTGATCTTCGGCCAATCGACGAAACACGTCCTGCGCTTCCGAATAGCGCCGCCCCTCATAGAGCACCCGGGCCATACTATAGTCGCTGGAGAGCTCGGTCGCGGCGACGCGTCCACTCGGGAACAAGCCAATCGCCATCGCCAACACTTGCCACCTTAAGACGTCGCGTTGGGTTTTCACGGTACGGCCTCCGGCATAGTCGCCTGGGACAGCCGCTTACACCCCATCCAGCCTGGCTGAAAATAGTCGCACGGGACCAGCGCAACCAGCGGAACCACGACGCGCGCACCGCGTTCCGGGCCGCACAAAAAAACGCGGACCACAAAAGTTGACTCCGACCACCGAAACCGGGCGCTGCAGGGCTCGCTCAACGATATCATTTATCCATTGTTCTCCGGCACGGTGTCCTGCTGTGCAACCGCCGCGGGTGACGATTGGGTGAAGTCGCGCGCTTGTGCCCGCTCCGTCAAACGGTACCTGTCGAGCCACCTCGCGCCCTCCCACGTTTGACCTCCGATTCGGGCGCACGTCGCTCACCGCCGCCGCATGGTCGTTTCCGCCAAGAAAGTGGCAGGGACTTCAGTCCCTGCGACGCGCTCGGACCCGATCCCTCCGCCTCCCCACGGTCGGCTCTCACCACCGGCGCAGGAATTGCCACGATCGTAACGCAACTGCCACGTGTTCGCCATAGAACCGCTGCATTCTTGAGGGCATTTAAGTTCATCGCCGCCCCTAAATTTCCTCCCACTTTGTGAAATTAGCCATCGTCACCGAAACATTCCCTCCAGAGGTCAATGGCGTGGCGATGACCTTTGGCGTCATTGCCCGCGAGCTCGGTCGTCGAGGACACGCCGTCACGGTCTATCGGCCGCGCCGCTCCGATCTCGTGGCCGGCCCCACTCACACCGACTTCCACGAGTTCCCTCTCCTCGGGTTCCCCGTGCCCGGCTACCCGCTGCTCCGCTTCGGCCTGCCCGCGGGCCGGACGCTCCTCCGCCAGTGGCGCACGCAACGCCCCGACTTGGTTCACGTCGTCACCGAGGGGCCGCTCGGCGCCTCGGCGATCACTGCGGCGCGCACGCTCGGCATTCCCGTGACCTCGAGTTTTCACACCAATTTCCACGCCTACACTCAGCACTACGGCTATGCGCGCCTCCATCGCCTCGTGCTGTGGTGGCTGCGCCGCGTCCATAATCGCACGGCCCGCACCTTCGTGCCCACCGTCGAGCTGCGCACCGAGCTAGACTCCCTCGGGTTCCTGAACGTCGCGGTCCTTTCGCGAGGAGTGGACACGTGGCAATTTCATCCGGCTCGGCGCTCTGGTGACCTGCGGCTAAATTGGGATGCGGCCCCCGAGAATCCTGTCGTGCTTCACGTCGGCCGCATGGCACCGGAGAAAAATTATCCTCTGCTGTTTGAGTGTTTCGCCGCGATGCGGGTGGCCAATCCCCGCTGCCGCTTCGTGCTCGCCGGCGAGGGGCCCCTCAAGGCCAAACTGGTACGCGACCACCCCGAGTGTATTTTTACCGGTTTTTTTTCGCGCGAGGAAATCGGGCGCTACTACGCGTCCGCCGATATCTATATCCACGCCAGCCTGACGGAGACATTCGGCAACGTCCTCACGGAGGCGATGTCCAGCGGGCTTGCCGTCGCCGGTTTCGACTACGCGGCAGCCCGGCAGTTCGTCCAGCACGGACACAACGGCCTCGCTGTGCCCACCGACCGCCCTGACATGCTTGTGGCCGCAGCCACGCGACTGGCCACCGATGCCCCGTTGCGCGCGCATCTCCGCACGTCGGCCCGCGCCGCCGTCGAACCCCAATCATGGACGACCGTGATCGCCCGGTTCGAAGCCGACTTGGGGGATGTCGTCGCCCGCTCCGCCTCCCCCGCCCTCCACCCTGTTATCGTATGAAAAAAGCTCACGTCCTCGTTCTCACCGCCGGTTTTGGCGAAGGCCACAACGCCGCGGCCCGCGCACTCGCCAAGGCCCTTGACGCGGCGCACGGTCCGGGCACGGCTCGCTTGGTGGACGTATTTGCATTGGCATCACCACGGCTCAATGAATTTTTCCGCCGACTTTATCTCGGTATTATCAATCGCACGCCGCGACTCTGGAGTTCGGTGTATGCGTGGCTCGACCGCACCGCGGTCTTCCCGACCGCCCTCTGCTTTCTCCGTCGCGAGACCCGGATCTTGGACCAAATCATTACCGAGGAGCAGCCGGCCATCCTGTGCAGCACGTTTCCCGTTTACGCGTTCTTGCTCGAAAAACTAGCCCGCGACGGCCGGCGGACACTGCCCCATTTCAACATCGTCACAGACTCCATCAGCATTAACTCGCTCTGGTGGCGGACCGCTTGCACGGGTTGGTTTCTTCCCAATGCCGACTCGGCCGACGTGCTGCTCCGCGCCGGTATCGCCGCTTCGCTGCTCCATCCCACCGGGTTTCCCGTCACGCCGTTTTTCAGCGCCCACTGCCACGAGTTCCAGCCGCCAAGTCTCGCCGGCGGTGCGTCGCCGCGGGTTCTCTATATCATAAATTCAGGTACGCGGGATGCGCTCGAGACCGCTACGCAATTGCTCGCTGAACCCGGCTGGTCCGTCACCTGTGCGGTCGGCCGCGACGAGCACCTCCGCGCCCGCTTGGAAAAACTCGCCGCCAACCGCGCTCAGTCCGCGACGATCCTCGGCTGGACCGACGAAATCCCCCGTTTGCTCCTGACCCACCACGTCGTCGTCAGTAAAGCCGGCGGGGCCACTACCCAGGAGGCCATCGCCGCGCGTTGCCCGATGATCGTGAATCAGATCGTGCCCGGGCAGGAAGAGGGCAACTACGAGCTCCTGCGTCGCCACGGCGCGGGATCCCTCGCCGAGACCCCTGACGCCATCGTCCGAGAGCTTCGGCGCGCTTTCGCCCATCAAGGCCGCGTGTGGAACGTGTGGCGTAACGCCCTCGCCCGTCTCGCCCGCCCCGACGCCGCCCGCGATATCGCCGCCCACCTCCTCGCGCACGCTGCGCGCGGCGACGAATCCGGTCCGGTTGCGCTGCAAACCCAGTCCGCGCCCCCCTCCCCTCGCCTCGTAGCTCCGTCCGCATGAAGATCTGTTTCATTCTGAATCCGACTTCCGGTCGGAATCGACGGCGGCCCGCTCTGGCTACCCACCTCTGCGACTTCATCGCCTCACGCTCCCTTGACGCGACGGTCGTGACCACCGACGGACCCGGCCACGCCACGCGCCTCGCCCGCGACGCGGCGGTAGCCGGCGGTACGATCGTCGTCGCCGTCGGCGGCGACGGTACCATGAACGAAGTCGCCCAGGCACTGCTGCACACCCCTGCCGCCCTCGCGCTCGTCCCGTGCGGGTCCGGTAACGGTCTCGCACTTCATCTCGGAGTGCCGACGGCGCTGTTGCCCGCATTGGAACTCGTTGCCGGTTCTGGCGCCCGTATCGCGCGTATCGATACCGGCCACGCTAACGGACACCCGTTCTTCAATGCCATGGGACTCGGCCTCGATGCCGACGTGAGCCGCCGTTTCAACACGCTCACCTCCCGCGGCCTGCCCGCCTACGTCCGCACCGCGCTGGCAGCGCTGCGAGAGATCCGCTCCGAACGGGTCGTCATCTCCACCGCCGAACAACGCGAGACGCTCGATATTCTTTTGGTCGCGGTCGCGAATTCCGACCAATACGGCAACAACGCCTGTATCGCTCCTGGTGCCCGGGTCGACGATGGCTCGCTCGATCTTGTCGCCGTGCGTCCCGTGGGGATCGTCGGCGCAACCACCCTCGCCGCTCGGCTTTTTTCCGGCCGCTTTGATCAGAGTCCGCACGTCTGCCGACTCCGGGGTTCGCGTTTCGTCATCGAACGCGCCGCTCCCGGTCTCATTCACACCGATGGCGAGACTCATGCCACCGGCGCCACCGTCGGCGTGGTGGTCCAACCGCGCAGCCTCCGCATCGTCGTGCCCGCAAATTCATCCGCGGTAGCGAGGACCGAGGACAGCGCTCCGGGTGGTTTTTCCTTCCAGTTATCATGAAAAATCTTCTCCGCGTCCGCACCGTCATCCTTTCCGATGTCCATTTGGGGACCGTCGAATCCAAGGCCGCCGAAGTTAATCATTTCCTCCGGCACACGCGTTGCGAAAAACTTATTCTCAACGGCGATATCATCGACGGTTGGCAACTCACGCGCTCCGGTCATTGGACCAAAGCCCACACCCGCTTCATCCGCATCGTGCTCAAAAAACTGGAAAAACGAGACACCGAGGTCATTTACCTCAGAGGGAATCACGACGATATCCTCGCGTCGTTTCTCCCACTCGATTTTGAAAACTTGCGCATCGTCGAGGACTACATTCACGAGTCCCCGCGCGGCCGTTATCTCGTCCTGCATGGGGATGTCTTCGACACTATCACGAAGAATTTCGTCTGGCTCGCGCACGTGGGCGACTGGGGCTATCAATTTCTCCTCAAAGTCAATCGCGCCTACAACGTCTGGCGTGCTTGGCGTGGGAAAGAGTATTGGTCGCTCAGCAAGGCCATTAAGGGGCGGGTCAAACAAGCGGTGAGCTATGTCGGCGACTTCGAATCTCACATCACCGAGCTCGCCCGCGCCCGCGGCTGCAGCGGCGTCATGTGTGGTCACATCCACACCGCCGCCGACAAAATGATGGGCGACATCCACTACTTGAACAGTGGCGACTGGGTGGAGTCGCTCACCGCTGTCGTGGAGCACTTCGACGGACGATTCGAACTTATCCAATTTACGGACTTCGTGCGCGTGTACCCGCTGGACCCCTCGGACGGTGGCTACGACGACGGTGCCGCCGAAACGATCCCCGCCGCAGCGAGTAGCTAGGCGTGGCCATCGCTCACCGAAAGATCGCGTCCTAAAATATGGATCCAGTCTTCGTGTAAAAACTCAGCGGAACCCGCGGTGAAAAATGGCCGCAACTCCTGATGTAACCACCCACGGGTTTCCGCCACCGACTCGTGTTGTCGGTCCATCGCACGGATCAGCGAACTATGGGTGAGCAGATTGTCGACATACTCATCCAAGGTATGGCGAACGCAGTGGGTTAATCCTTCGCGAGCGACATCGTGAAAGCCAAACCCAACCGCCCTCTCCTCCGTCAGCACGGCGTCGTTGCGCTGCGCCTTTGGATAGCGCGTCCGGAAAACGTCCCGCCGCCACGTATCGAACTGCGCATTGTCCGCAATCTTTCCCGTTGATCCGACCTTATACAAAACGAGCCACCCTCCACCCCGCAGCACCCGGGCGGCCTCGTGAAGAAATTTTTCCTGATCAAACCAATGATACGCTGAACACACCGTCAGCAGATCGAAGCTGCCACGCGCGAACGGCAATGCCTCCGCGTAGCCGCAACGATACTCGATCGCCGGATCGCCCCCCGCCTGCGCCAGCATGAAGCGCGACGAATCAAGCCCAACGACCGCGCGCGCCAGCGGCAGGAGCGCCACCGTCGAATGGCCCGTGCCGCAGCCCACGTCCAAGGCGCGCTCCACGGGCAGCGCCGCCCCAAGAATGCTTTCCACCAGCGCCAGCACCCGGCGATGGCTCTGGGGGCGGTTGCCCGCATAGCGTGCCGCCGCTTCCTGAGAATTGAAGTGATTGATAATGCGGACATCCGGCCGCGGCTCCGTGCTGGGTATCGTGGCGACGCCGAGCGATACCAGTTGGCCAACGGTCCGGGTCGTCTCGGGATTCATCCGGATATTCATTCGCGGCACCCCGCCTCGCGCAAACGCTTGCGGTCACGTTCCGGCAACATCTCCCGCGACGAAGGCCTGTCCCTCGGACGTGATTCCCCCGCTAAGTTTACAACCACGTTTCGGATACGAAACGTTTCCGTGACACGCTAGGTTTCCCTTTGCCACGCACCGATCTCAACCGCGCTCGTACTTTCATGCCCATTCTTGCCGTGTCCCCCGCGCTTTCAATGCTGACGGCGTTTGCGCGCTTCTCGCCTGCCCAGCCCCTCCACTCTTTTTTACGCGCCGCCGGCTATAAACTCCGACCGCCACGGCCCGTGCCACACACGCCCACAGTGACACAGTCCCAGAGCGAGGTCCTCGCCCGCGGCGAGGCCACCCTGAGTCAACGCGCCACCGTCCTGTGCGAGCGACGGTTTGGTGCCATCCCAACGATTGTGCTCGGTGGTTTTGTGCCCGACTCGACCGAACAAGTTTTCCTGTTACGTAGCTACCTGCTGCGCCGGGGGAGCGTCTACTATCTCAACTATCCTCGCGGAGGATTTTCGCCCGCCTTGATTTGCGCCCAGCTCGACGACCTCGTCACGGAGCTAAACACGGTGCACGGCCAGCGGCCCGTCGTGCTCGGAGTGAGCTTCGGCGCCGGTCTCGTGCTGGACTGGTTGCGACGCGCGCGCGCTGCCCATCGCGCGCCGGATATCGGTGGCGTAGTCCTCGTGAGTCCAGTGGCCTGCGCCGCCGACATCGTCGTCCCCGGCGAGGCCAAGGCATCCACCCTGATTGGTCGCGCGCTCAAGCCTTACCTCGACAGCCACACCACAGTCGGTCCGGAGGTGATTGATCGTTCTCGCGCGATCTTCGCCAAGATCTTTGAAGCGGGAGCCCAGAACCGCGACGCCATCCGCTCGCTGCTCACCGCTGGAGAACTGCGCCAATTGCGCGATCGCGTTCTTGCGGCGGTTCAGGGTCTTGCGCCCTCCGGCGCCTGCGAACGCGTCGACGCGCTGCGCGCCATGCCGCCGCTTTCTCCGTGGAGCGCGGCGGGCCAACGCCCCTTGTCCGACGTGCCGGCGCTCGTCCTCTACGCTGAAAAAGAAAGCGCCGTGCTCGCGGCCGGTTCTCCGACGCGCGCCGCTTTTGATTCTGCGATGCACGCCATCTTTCCCCGCGGGGAACTGAAGGTCGTCACCGCCGCCATCGGCGGCAGCGCGGTGCAACACGCGTCACTTATTTTCCACTACTTTCAGTTTCTCCCTCACTTTGCGGCCTTTTATCGCGGCGTGAAGTTGCGCAAACTCACGGTCGCCGCATGAGTTTCAAAGGCATCTATTCCCTCGGCGCTGCGGTGCTGTCGATGGCGGCGCGCCGGCGATTGCGGCAAACAGCTGCGGCTCCCGGCCAGCAAGCGCGCGTTTTCGAGCGCCTCACCCACCGGCTCGCCGCCACGTCTTATTGGCGCGGGACCGGCGTAACTCCGACCATCGACTACCCCAGTTTCCAGCAACGGATCGCTCCGCACACCTACGAACGTCTCGCGCCCGCCGTCGAGCGGATGAAGCGCGGCGAGGCCGATGTATTGTGGCCGGGACGCTGCACCCACTTTGCCGTCTCCTCTGGTACCACGGTGGGCCGCACGAAGTATCTTCCGATCACCGCCGGCATGCTGGCGCATTTTCGCCAGGCCGGTCTCGATTCGTTGCTCTATTATTCCGTCCGCACCGGAAGCACCTCTGTTTTCCGCGGCCGACATTTGTTTCTCGGCGGATCCACCGCCCTTTCGCCGCTGCCCGAAATGCTTCCGCATCGGGCTTACGCCGGTGACTTGAGCGGAATCACCGCCCTCAATCTTCCCAGCTGGATCGAGAAACACCTCTACGAACCTGGCGCGAAAATCGCCCAAATCACCGACTGGCCGGCCAAACTCGACGCCATCGTCCGTCGCACGAGTCCGCTCAATATCACTATGCTCGCCGGCATCCCAAGTTGGGTTTTGATTCTCGCCGCCGCTTTGCGTGAACACGCCACCCAGCACGGAAAGACCGCCCAGCACCTGCAGCATATTTGGCCGCGATTCGAATGCTTCGTCCATGGCGGCGTGCCGGTCGATCCCTTTCTCGGGGAACTTCGTGCCGCCCTGGGTCCGACGGTAAACTTCCATGAAGTCTACCCCGCCTCGGAGGGTTTTATCGCCGCCCAGGATTCCGCACCTTGCGACGGACTTCGCCTCATGGCCAACGCCGGGATCTTCTACGAATTCATCCCGATGACGGAATTTGACGATACCCGCCTCGAACACCTCGGCACCAACGCCGTGCCCCTTGCCGGCGTGCAGGTCGGCGTCGACTACGCACTCGTGATGACGACCCCCGCCGGACTCGCGCGCTACGTGATCGGCGATATCGTGCGTTTCATCTCCACCGAGCCGCCGCGCCTCTTGTACGTCGGACGCACTACGCTGCAGCTGAGCGCGTTTGGCGAGCACGTCATCGAGAAGGAAGTCACCGATGCTTTACTGAACGTCTGCCGAGTGCACCACTGCACCATCGGGAATTTCCACGTCGCGCCAATTTTCGCAAATGCCGTAACCGGCCAAAAACGCGGGCAACACGAGTGGTGGATTGAGCTAAGGTCCGGCCTCACCGCGGACGTCACGCCGGAGAGGCTCGCCGGCGATCTGGACGTCGAGCTCCAGCGCCTCAACGAAGATTACGAGGCCAAGCGCCTAGGCGGAGGCCTCGCCCCACCCACCGTGCGCCTCGTGGCCCCCGGAACGTTTGAACAGTGGCAGCGGCGTCACGGCAAATGGGGTGGTCAGCACAAAATGCCCCGCTGCCGCAGCGACCGCTCCATCGCCGACGAACTCGCTGGTCACGCGCCCTCGGCCACGAACTGAACGGTCCCATGGGAAAAGATTTCGAGCATCTGAACCGCCTCTCCAAGCGGAGCGCACGGGCAACGTCCGGATCAAGCTGCCGCTAGCGACGGACGATCGGATCCCGCGCAATTTCAGCGGTGTGCAAACTCCCGGCGAATTTCACCGTCTAGCGCTGCGAACTGGCGACACCTCAGCGTCACCCGATCGACACCTTTAGGCCGCAGAATGCCTGTCGATTGTGGCGGGACGGTGACATTTGATCGTCCCCGTGCAGTTGCTCTTGTGCTCCCGCTTCCCGCATGGATGGCTTCGCTGGCATGACCGCCGAACCTCGCGCCACTGCGGCCCGCCGCTTCTTCAAAGCGACGCATGACCTCGTTTTTCACCACGTCCATGGCGGTCAGCTTATTTACAACGCCTGCTGGGAGGATCCGCGCATCGACCGCGAGCTCATGGCCCTCGACGCCGACAGTCGAGTCGTGATGATCACCAGCGCCGGTTGTAACGCCCTCGACTACTTGCTCGATGGCCCGGCCGAGATCCACGCCATCGATGTGAATCCCCGCCAGAACGCGGTGCTCGAATTAAAACTCGCGCTCATCCGCCGCGGGGACTTCGGCGATCTGTTCGAGTTTTTCGGCATCGGTTCGCACGAGCGTTTCAAACCCGTCTATCGCTCGCTCCGCGCTGGGCTCTCCGCATCGGCGCGCTCCTTCTGGGATGACAAAATTTCGTTCTTCGACCCGGGGAGTCTAAAAAAATCCTTCTACTACCACGGTGCCGCCGGTATGGCGGCGTGGCTGCTGGGCGGCGCGCTCTTCCGGGCGAAGCCGAACATCAAGAATCATGCCTTGTGTCTGCTCGATGCGGATACATTGGCCCAGCAGGCCCGCGTCTACGCGATGCTGGAACCCAAGATTTGGGGGAAACTCAGCCACTGGCTCATCCGTCAGCGTATGGTCATGACGCTGCTGGGCGTCCCGGCACCGCAGATCAAACTGATCGAGGATCATTATCCCGGCGGCCTCACGAGCTACGTGAAGGACAAACTCCGGCACGTCATGTCGGCACTGCCCGCCCGCGAAAATTATTTCTGGCGAGTCTATATGACGGGCTCCTACACGCTCTCCTGCTGCCCGAACTATCTCCGCGAAGAAAATCTTCCCGTGCTGGCCCGGCGCGCTGGCGCGCTGCACACCCACACCGCCACCCTCTCGGATTTCCTCCGAAAGAGCCCCGGCGTCTATTCGCACTACGTCTTGTTGGATCATCAAGACTGGCTAGCCTGGCACGAGCCCGCCGCGCTCGCCGAGGAGTGGGAACTGATCTTTGCAAACAGCCGACCCGGCACGCGAATTCTCATGCGGTCAGCCGGTCTTGACCTCAGTTTTATCCCCGCGGCCGTGCGCACGCGGTTGCGATTTTTCCCGGAACGTACGGAACCGCTGCACCGCACCGACCGCGTCGGCACTTACGGTAGTCTCCACTTTGCCGAGGTCCTCTAGGGTCGCCAGCCACTCCCTGCTCATGAAACCCGTCGTCGTTTCACACCGCAACCACGTCTCGGATACGGCACGTTCGCTGGAGAAATACTACGCGCTTCATGCCCATATTTATGACGCTACCCGCTGGGCATTTCTCTTCGGCCGTAGCGCCATTCTTGAGAGGGCCCGCGTCGCGCAGCCTGCACCGCGCCGCATTCTCGAGATCGGTTGCGGCACCGGGCGCAACCTCATCCAACTTGCCCGGCTCTTTCCGCACGCTCATCTCACCGGGGTCGATCTCTCCGCTGCCATGCTGAATGTCGCCCGCCGCAAGACGGCGTGCTACGGTCCGCGCATTTCGCTCCAGGCCCAGAGTTATCATGCTCCCCTCGGCCGGACCGGCAGCCACGACCTCGTGCTGTGCTCTTACGCTCTCTCCATGTTTAACCCTGGTTTCGAGGCCGCGATCGTCGCCGCCCGCGCCGACCTGACGTGCAACGGGCACTTCGCCTTCGTCGACTTCCACGGCAGCCGGTGGCCATGGTTTACGCGCTGGATGCGGATCAACCATGTGCGGATGGACGGTCACCTCCTGCCCCTCCTTCGCGAAAATTTCACGCCGGTGATCGACCACATTCGTCCCGCGTATGGCGGCGTCTGGGATTACGGCCTCTTTGTTGGGCGCAAAAAAGACTGACATGATCCAGCTCGGCACACTGCTGGACTATACGCTTTGGCCGGGGCTCCTCGGCGCGTCCTGCCTGGGCCTCGGCGTCGGGATCGCGCACGGGCGGGGCCCGCTCGCGTTCAACCTCGCCTACCTCGGGCTCGCGCTGGCCCTGTATTGCTTGGAAAGAATCCGTCCTCACGAAACCGAATGGCTGAAGTCGGACGGACAGGAAATTCCTGATTTCGCGCATACAGTTTTCACGAAAATTTCCGTGCAGATCACCGTGGTCGCATTAGCGAACCTCGGCATCGCCGAACAATTCGGATCGCGGGGTGGTAGCAGCGTGTGGCCCCTCGCTTGGCCGCTGGCGGCCCAAGTCACCCTCGGACTCATCGCCGCAGAATTCGGACTCTACTGGGCGCACCGGCTCGCTCACGTCTGGCTGCCGCTCTGGCGGTTTCACGCCGTGCACCATAGCTCGGTCCGACTGTGGTTCTTCAACACCGGTCGGTTCCACTTCGTCGATACGCTCAAGAGCATGGTTTTCGCTGTGCCCATCCTCGTGCTCGCAGGCGCACCGGGAGACGTCATCATCTGGGTCAGTGGGCTGACCGCTTTCATCGGCATTCTCACCCACTGCAATGTTCGGATGCGCTTCGGCTGGCTCAATCTGGTCTTCAATACGCCAGGCCTCCATCGCTGGCACCACAGTATGGACCTCCGGGAGGGCAACAAAAACTATGGCGAAAATCTCGTCCTCTGGGATCTGCTGTTCGGCACCTATTTCAACGACGCGCGACGCCCTCCCCCTGCCAAGATCGGGATTCGCGATGCGATGCCCGCCACCTACCTCGGCCAGGTGCTGGCGCCCTTCACGTGGGAACGCGTTCAAAAGCGGAACAAACCACTCGCGCGCAACCCGACCAATCAGTCCGACGCTGCTCGTGAGCCGCGGCGTCCCCGATCGGCCCCATGAACGATGACTCGCTCAGCACTCAGGCTGTGGCACCGCGCCTCGGCGATGAGCGTAGTTAATCCGCGAGTACCCCGCCCTTCAATCGGCAGTGGCGCCCGAAGCTGGCTCCGGAATCACCGCTGAGTTCGCTTGTCGCACGATAGTCACGCAAACGCCTCCGGTTTGTGACACAGCCCCGCTACTCTGATGGCCCGCCGGTCCAGTGACCAGCTTTCAACACCACATGAAAAAACTGACCTCTTCCCAACCTGCGCTTCCGTACCGATATCCACGCTGCGCAGTGCGAATTGCTCCGCTCGCTGCTGCTCTGGCCGTCGTCAACTTTGCCACCGCGGCCGAATCTGCCGCAGCGCAGAATAAAAACCTGGCCAAATCGGAGGTCGTCTCGCTGCAAAATTTCGTCGTCACCGGCTCCAATATCCAACGCACGGACCTAGAAAAAGTGGTTCCCATTACCGTCCTCGATCAGGACGCGATGACTGTGCGCAACGCCCTTCTGCCCGTGGACATGCTCACCACGCTGCCTTCGGTGGTGAATTTGCCCGAGAATGAAACGCGCCTCGGTTCATCCGGCGCTCGCGGCGACAACGCCAACATCAATCTCCGCAATCTCGGTTCCACCGCCACCCTCATCCTCGTCAATGGGCGCCGCATGGCCATCAACCCGATGACCGCCGGCTTGTCGCAGGCCGTCAACGTCAACCAACTGCCCACGCAAGGCATCGAGCGCATTGAGATCCTCCGCGACGGTGCCTCGGCCATTTACGGCTCCGATGCCGTCGCCGGCGTCATCAACTACGTCCTCAAACGCGAATTCAAGGGCGCCGAGATCAACGTGCGCCAAGGCTTCACCGAAGACGGCGGCGGTCAAAGCACCCAGGTCGCGCTGACCTTTGGCTCCAGCTTCGCCGGTGGGCGAGGCCGTTTTTTCGGGACGGTGGAATCACTCTACAAAGAAGCCATTTTCCTCCGCGATCGCGATTTCAGCGTGACGTCTAATCTCGCCGCCATCGCTCCCGCGCCGTTTACTACGCTCGGCGGCGCTTTCGACGCCCGCACCGCTCGCGGTCGTTACCCGATCTTCCGCCTCGGCACCGCCACCACCAGCAACTACTTCCGCCCCGTCGCCGGCACCCCCACGCTCACGACCGTCGCTCCGACCTTCGCCGCCAATCCGGAGTTTTACCTCGATCTGAATCAATTCGGCATGGCTTCGCCGCGTATGGCCCGCGCCAACTCCTTCTTCTCCGCCGAATACGATCTCACGAAACGGATCACGACCTTCGCCGATTTCTCTTATTACACCGCCGATTCCACGATGGTTCGCCAGCCCCTCGCCCTCAACGCCCCCACCACCGATAAGCTCGCCACGCTCGCCATCGACAATCCTTACAACCCCTACGGCTCACGCTTTTATTCCGCCACCGGCGCCGCCAACACCGATGGCTCTCTTCGTCTCACCGGTGCCCCGCGGGCGGTCAGCCTCGTCTCCGTCACGCTGCCCGATCTCGGCGTCGAAAAAATTACCACCACGGCCAATGTCATCCGCTTCGCCAGCGGTGTGCGCGGCAAACTCGGCGACACCTGGACTTGGGAAACATCCGGCTTCTACAACCGCGTGAATGGCGAAGATAAAGCCTACCCCGACGTCCGCGAGAGCCTCCTCTTCAAGGCTCTGCAAGGCACCGATGCCAACGCGTATAATCCCTTTGGTTACACCTTCAGAGTGCAAAACGGCGCTGTCGTCGCCGACAAACCCTACACCAATCCCGCCGCCGTCGTGGACTCCTTCTCCGCCGTCTTCGCCCGCCAAGCCGAGAGCTCCCTTGCCAGCGGCGACCTGCGTGTGACCGGCCGCCTGCTCCGCTGGTGGGGCGGTGATATCATGGCGTCTATCGGCGGCGAATACCGCAAGGACACGCTCGCCGATGAACGACCGGCGTTCAGCGGAGAAAATCCCGCCGGCGTCGGTTTGGAAACCACCGATAACGACTTTCTCCTTCATCCGCCGCGGCCCGACGTGATCGGCGAACGCAACATCACCAGCCTCTACTCCGAGCTCGTACTGCCCTTAGTCGGCGCCGAACGCCGCCTGACCTTCATCAACACCCTGGAGCTCACTGCCTCCGCTCGCATGGAAAAATACAGCGATTTTGGTGAGACCACCAAGCCCAAGGTCGGCGCAAACTGGCGTCCGCTTTCGTGGCTCATGCTCCGCGGCTCCTACAATGAGGGCTTCATGGCCCCGAGTCTCGCCGCCCTCTTCACCAGCCCGCGCTGGTCCATCACGGCTGGCGCTGGGGACATCGACATCTACCGCAACCCCGTCACCAGAGAAGGCGCTTACGTCCAACGGGGCTACTTCGGCGGCAACCCCAGCCTCAAGGCCTCCGAATCCGAAGGCACGACCTACGGCGTCGTCATCGACGTGCCGGGCATCCGCGGCCTCAGCGTGACCGCCGACCACTGGCGCATCGAGCGCACCAACCTCCTCGGATCTCGCAACGGCGCCCAGATCCGCGCCAGCGATGTTTCCCTCATCCAAGACTACACCAAAGCCCAACTCGCCGCCGGTCGCTCCATCTCGACCATCGATCTCGGCAGCGGCACCGCCGCGTACAAGGGCGACCCCGACATCGTGCGCTATGCCGTAACCCCCGATGACACCGCCGCCTTCAACACCTACAACGCCGCCAACCCCAGCAACCCCCAAGCCACCGCGGGGAAAATTTTCTCCTTCAACCAACCGTGGATTAACATCTCCGGCAGTGAAAATGAGGGCGTCGATTTCGGCCTGCGTTACGTGCTGCCCAAACTTCCCTTCGGCAACGTCACGCTCAACTCCGATTGGTCCTACCTCGTGAGCTCCCGCTCCGTGCAGCAACCGGCCAACCTCCCCGCCGTCGAGACCAACGACCTCACCGTCAACGGCGTCTCCCGTTGGCGTGGCACGAGCAATGTCACCTGGCGCCGGAACGCTTGGACCGCCAACCTCGGCGCCTACTACGTCGGCCCTTCCCAAGACTCCGGCGCCACCACTACGGCGGCGCTCTTCGAGTCACTCGGTCGCCCAAACTACATCGCGAAACATTTCACCGGCGGCCAATTCGTTTACCGCTACGTCATGGCTTCGAGCATTTCCTACAACGCCTCCGTCGGTTACCGTTTCAGCAGCACCACTTCTTGGCTGCGCGGCACGCGTGTGCGCCTCGGTGTCACCAACCTCACCAACCAGGCCCCGCCGCTCGCCACGGGTGGCTTCGGCTACAGCCCCGGCGTGAGCCAAAACCTCCTGTCGGGCCGCGCTTGGTTCTTCGAAGCCACGCGTAACTTTTAATCCGCCATGAAACTCCGCGCTCGCTCGGTTCTCCTCATCGCCACCGCGACCGTCCTCCGTGCGGCCGAGTCGGCTCCGGCTGATCCGGTCCGTGAGGCGACCCGCGCTTGGCTCGCGAGTGTGCCCGCCGCCCCCAAAGCCGAGCTCACGCACCACGGACTCGTCGCGGAAGAATTGCGCCGGTGGAAGCCTCGCGGCGCCAATCAGGGCGTCGCCGTTGACGCGCACCACTTCTACGGCATCGGCAACTACGTGGTTGGCAAATACGACAAAACCACCGGTGCGCGCGTCGCCGAATGGGTCGGCCTGCGCGGCGGTGCCACGGTTCACCTCAACGGCGGCCTCATCCAAGACGGCCAGCTCGTGCTCGCACATTCCAACTTTCCCCAGCTGCCCATGGCCAGCTCCTTGGAATATTTCGACCCGGCTACCGTTCAGCCCGTGAAATCCCTCAGCCTTGGCATCCGCCACGGCTCGCTCACTTGGGCGGAGAAAAAAGCTGGTTTTTGGTGGGCCTGCTTTGCTCATTACAACGATCAGGGCACCGCCCCAGGGAGCGATAACCGTTCGACCCTCGTCGGGAAATTTAACGACACCTGGCAGCTCCTTGAATCGTGGATATTTCCTCCGCAGGTCATCGCCAGTTGGGGCAAGAGCAGTTGCTCCGGCGGCAGCTGGGGCGACGACGGCCTGCTCTACACGACGGGCCACGATGAAAAAAAACTCTACGTTCTCCGGGTCCCCAAAATGGGCGTGACCCTTGACTACGTCACGACCATCGACGTGCCCTTCGAAGGCCAGTCGTGGGCCTGGGACCGCAGCGATCCACGCGTGATCTACGGCATTATCCGCCGCACCGGCGAGGTCGTCGTAGCACGTATCCCAACAGTGCCTACGCACTTGCTTCCGCGTCTGTAGCAATCGGGGCTCCCCGACATGTGTGGAGAGGTAGCGTCGCACGGGCTTTCCAACCCGTGAGTTCGCGCGTCGCTCTGCGTGTCCAGCCCTCGGCCGCAACTTCGCCGCCGTCCTCCTAGCGCGGATAGTTCCCACCCCCTTGACCCCATGCATTTCATGGAGGGCACGGATCCCAGCCCACAGAGTAGGTCACAGAGTGGACAAAGTTTTTGGCTCCGTGACCGCGGTTCGGACCTCTGTGCGCTCTGTAAAAATGATTTTCTT
>CAMCHO010000091.1 GCA_945874455.1 Opitutus sp. GAS368
AAAAAACCCGCCGGCGATCTCATCACTCTCAATCCCTTCGAGGTAAAATCCGACGCCGACAACAGCTACGGCGCCCTCAATTCCAACTCGATCACGCAGTTTAACACCGCGCTCAACAAGGTCCCGGTCTCGGCCGATATCTTCACCGAGGGCTTCATGCGCGACATCAGCGCCACGTCGATCGAGGAGATGCTCAACAACTACGGCGCGGGCGCCGGCACCGTCATGTCCAATCCGGAATCCGACGCGCTCTCCCAACAACCTGGCGACCGCCTCGGCAACCAGACTCTCGGCGTGCGCGGCCTCGGTGGCGGCGCGATCCACCGCGACGGGTTTTCCGCCACGGGCGCCGCAAATAATTTCGGCTCCACGGCCGTCGGCGTCACGAGCACGTTCGACGTCGAGCGCGCCGAGGTCATCCGCGGTCCGCAGGGTCTGCTCTACGGGGCGGGCGGGGCCGGCGGCACGGTCAACACCGTGTCCAAGCGCGCCAACTTCAACCGCCGCTACGGCGAGGGCAAGTGGCGCATCGACCAATACGGCTCCAAGCAGGGCCAGTTCGACTACAACTGGGGCGGCGATAATATCGCGTTTCGCTTCAGCTATCTGGACGACTCGCAAAAATACCGCCGCGTCTTTATCGGCTACGAGACGAAGGGCTTCTACGGCCAGTTCGCCTTCAAGCTCACGCCCCTCCGTACTGTCCTCCGGGTGCAGGGCCAGCGAACGGTCAACGAGCGCATCCTGAACACCAATCAGGAGAACATCGCGTTCACCAACACTGCCACCGATCCCCGCCACAACTTCGGCCTCGCCTACATGCTCTACAACGGTCTCGCCGGCGCCATCAACCCCGCAACCGGACTGCCCTGGCCGCGCGGCGCCATCGCCAACGGCGGACTCACCTTCGACAACCTCAATTCTTGGGGCGGCTGGGGCGGCACCGAATACGTGAACAACAAAGTGTTCTCCGTCGCTGCCGAGACCGTGTGGACCAAGTGGCTCTCGTCGCAGTTCAACGTTCTCTACAACGACTACGCCTCCGACAACGCCGGCGGCACCGCCGGCCTCAGCGCCCCGCTCCTCAACGGCAACACGCTCAACGAATGGGCCAACGGCCGGACCTACGCCGACACCGAGCAGCCCACGCGCCGCTGGGCCGTGCGCGGCTCCTCGATGCTGACCAACGAATTTTTCAACGGTCGCGCCCAGAGCCAGACCCTCGTCGGCTACGACATCGAGTGGGCCGATTCCGGCCCGACCAACTACACCCACTATCTCGCCGACGCGAATTTCAACGTCATCTACAATCCAGCGATTCCCAGCAACCTCGGCCGCACCCCGATGCCCCGCGTCTGGTGGCCCGTCGGCAGCAGCCCCGTGAAAGAACCCTTCGTGCGGGGCGGCTGGAACAGCCCGCGCATCACCATCGATGGCGTGAACTACGTCCGCATGGCCAGCAACCCCCGCGACCCTTCGTGGGTGCGGCCCAACAATCCCCTCGGCCTCGCCCAACTCGCCGGCCTCCCCGGCGTCAGCGGCCAAAACAACGACGGCCACAACTGGCAAAACCGCGTCGCCGGTTACTACGCGTCCAACAACACAAGCTGGTTCCAAGACCGCTTCATCGCCCTCGTCGGGATCCGCGGTAACGAGACCTACAAGCGCACGCCCAACATCACCACCACCGTCGTCGAACCCTGGGCCGAAAGCACCAAGTCCAATCGCAGCTACAACCTCGGCGTTAACGTGGGTGTCCGCGACTGGCTGCGCGCCTACTACAACCTCTCCAGCACCTACAACACCGCGCTCGTCAACGCCAACGATCCGCTCGGTAACGCTCCGCGCACTTCCAGCGGCACCGGCCAGGAGGTCGGCCTCAAGTTCAACTCGCGCGACGGCCGGATCTCCGGTTCCGTCCAATATTACAGCACCGACTCGAAGGACGAGATGATCAACGCGGGCACCGGCGTCCGCGATCTCGTCAACCCCACTGGCCTCAACGGCGCGCACAACGGCCCCGCCGGCGCCAAGAACCAATGGATCAACCTCGACCGCACGACGCGCGGTCTCGAAGTCATCCTCACCGCCAGCCCCACCCGCAACTGGCGCCTGCGCCTCGCCGCCACCACGAGCGACGGCCAGAATCTCACCGACAAAAATTACCCGCTCCTCTGGAACGACCAGTTCTTCGTGCGCAACGGCGCCGTCACCTACCAGAACGGCACGCCCTTCATGGTCCCCACCGACGCCGCGGTCATCACCGCCCGCATCAACGGCCTCAACGCCCAAGTCGATCCCGCGGCGATCCTCGCCCAGGGCACCTCGGCCCCCCTCACCATCGCGATGATGAACGACCGCACCGGCCCGTATTGGGCCCAGCCCGCCGACGACAACGGCCGCCTCCAGACGAGCAACCTCCGCCGCGTGCTCCAGTTTTTCGTCGGCCCCAACGGCACCGCGCTCACCGGCGTCACCGGGCTCGCCACCTCGGACATTCCCTATTTCTGGTCCGACCCCAACGGCACGAAAGGCATCGGCGTCGTCGCCAAGAAAGGCGAGTCCACCGTCGGCTATTCGCAATACCGCTTCGTGCTGACGAACAACTACACGTTCTCCGGCGATCATTTCCTCAACGGCTTCGGCGTCGGCGGCACCGTCGCCGTCGGCATGAAGAACCGGACGTTCTACTACAACACCCCTGGCGGCGGCCGGGAACGCTACGGCTCGCCCGAGACATTCCAGACCAACCTCACCGTCTCGTATCGCCATAAAATCGGGAAGCGCTTCGGCTTCGCCACGCAGGTGAACATTGAGAACGCGTTCAACCAATACTCCCTCGGCACCCTCCCCAACAACGGCTCCGGCTACACCAATCCCGCCAACCTCGGCGTCAGCTTTTACGGCCAGCCCAGGATGTATGTCTGGACGAACACCCTCACTTTCTGAGCCGTATCCATACAGTGGATCGCGGGGTCCGTCGCCCGCCGACGCGCCGCTGCGCGACGGAAACCGCGGACGGCCGAACAGCCCCAGCCCCGCCCCTTCTTGGTGAGCAACCGTCATCAGTGAACCTAGATTCAACTCCCGGAAACAGCTCCTCGTTCGTCGTCCCGCCTTTAGGCAGAATCCGTCCAACCTTCCGCCTGAACCAGGGACGACGAACTCGAAAAACAGGCGTTTCTTCCCGGCCCGAGAAAAATCGATTTTCTGGTTGTGGCGGCATCGACCCGCCTAAAATCGCGATCGCGGTTGCCCCTTCGAGACTGCAGAGATTGACCTTTCTCACCCAACTGAGGTTAACGCCGGAATCTCGACCGGCTACCCGTCCCCTCTGTCACCGCTCCATGCGGTGATCGCGCTCTCTTCACTGCCCCCACTTTATGAATACACCACGCTATCGTCTCCCCGCTCGCTCGCTCGTCACGTTGGTCGTATTCGCCGCCTCAGCACCAGCGCTGTGCGCGCAAACCACACCGCCGCTCGCCGCAGTCGGCGCCGCCGTCGCCCCCGCCACTATCACGGGCCGCGTGCAACATTCCGCGAGTGGCCAATACCTCAACAACGCCCGTGTAACCATCAAGGGCACCGACCTCGTCACCTTCACCGACGACTCTGGCACCTACCGCTTTGACCGCGTACCCGGCCCGACGGCCCTCCTCGAGGTTTTCTACACCGGCCTCCAGCCGCAGCAGATTCCGGTCACACTCTCCAGCGGCGGGCTCGTCGAGCAGGACGTCAATCTCGCCGTCGCCACCGCGCCGTCCGCCCGCGCCAACGACGTCGTGAAGCTCGGCTCCTTCGTCGTCTCCGACACCCGCGAGACCAACGGCTCCGCCATCGCGATCAACGAACAACGCTTCGCCGCCAACATGGTCAACGTCGTCTCCGCCGATGAATTCGGCCTCGTGCCCGATGGTAATATCGGCGAATTCCTCAAACTTCTTCCCGGCATCACCATGAGCTACCGCGGCGGCGATCCGCGCGAAATCTCTATGGACGGCGTCTCCTCGGCCAACGTCCCCGTCACCGTCGGCGGCTTCAGCCTCGCCACGCCTGAAGTCTCCGGCACGGGCCGCAACGTCGAACTCAATTCCGTTTCGATTAACAATATGGCCCGCGTCGAGGCCTCGTTCTCGCCGACGCCCGAGTCGCCCGGCTCCGCCCTCGCCGGCTCCGTGAATCTCGTCCCCCGCAGCGCCTTCGAGCGCTCGCGGCCGATGTTCTCCAGCAGCGTGTACGTCATCATGCGCGACAATGCCCGCGACTTCCACAAGACCCCCGGCCCTCGCGCCGAGCGCACGCGCAAGGTTCAGCCCGGTTTCGAATTTTCCTGGATCGTGCCCGTAAACAAAAAGTTCGGCTTCACGATTTCCGGCGGCGCCTCCGCCCAGTACTCCTCCGAGCCCTACATGCAAAACACGTGGCGCGGCGGCGGCGCCGCCACCAATGGTACGACGCTCCCCGACACCACCCCGGACCGGCCTTACTTGTCCGACTATCTGGTACGCGACAGCACGACCGGCCGCGACCGCACGTCGCTCGGAGCCACGCTTGACTACCGCCTGAGCCGCAACGATCGCCTCACGTTCGCGTTTCAATACGGCACGTTCCACTCCTACTACAACCAGCGGAACATGACGTTCACCGTGAACCGCGTCCTCGTCGGACAATTTTCCCCGACCTTTACCCACGGCTTCGCGGGCGCCGGTGAAGTGCGTCAGGCGACCAACGCTCGCGATCGCCTGAGCACCACGATTATGCCCACGCTGACCTACCGCCACGATGGCCAAATCTGGAAAAGCGAAGTCGGCCTCGGCTACTCGCGGGCCTCGAATCGCTTTCGCGACCTCGACCAAGGCTACTTCAACGCGACCCTCGCGCGCCGCACCGGCGTGACAGTTTCGTTCGACGAGATTTTTTATCTCCGCCCCGGCCAGATCACGGTGACCGACGGCATCACCGGCGCCAAGGTCGATCCCTACGATCTGGGTAGTTACGCCTTGAGCACTGCGAGCTCCACGCCCCAACGCTCGGTCAGCCAGCACCGCACCGCCTTCGCCAATGCCAGCCGCGATTTCCACGGGCGCTGGCCGCTCACCGTCAAGACGGGCCTGGATTTCCGAAAGGCCAGCAGCGACAACCGCACCGTAGCCACGAACTTCAATTTCGTCGGCGCCGATGGCCGCACCTCCACGACGCCCACCGCCGGCAGCGACGATGTGGCGAACATCGTCGTGGATCGAGACATCGCGTTGCGCACCGGCCCCTACGGTTTTCCGCGCATCCAATGGGTGAGCAACGAAGCCCTCCGCGATCTCTTCGTCGCCCGCCCCACCACGCTCGTGAGCGATGAAAATGCCATCTACCGCTCCGGCATCACAAACTCCAAGCACTCGGAGGAACGGATCTCCTCCGCCTACCTTCGTGGCGACCTGCGTCTCTTTGACGGCCGTCTCAAACTCACTGGTGGCGCCCGCGCCGAGCAGACCAACATCACCGCCGAGGGCCCGCTCACCGATCCCACGCGCAACTACCAGCGCGACGCGGCGGGCAAAGTGATCCTCGGCCCCAACGCCCGCCCACTCACCCTCGCCAGCGAGCCGCTGGCGATTTCGAAACTCACGTTCCTCGACCGCGGTCTCCATGCGGAAAAGGAATACCTTCGACTCCTCCCGAGTGTAAACGCGAGCTACCCTATCCTCGAAAATCTCATCGCCCGCGGCGCCTACTATTTCTCGCTCGGCCGCCCCAATTTCAACCAATACTCCGGCGGCCTCACGCTGCCCGACCTCGAAGCCGTCGCGAGCCCGACCAATCGTATCACCGTCAACAACGCCGGCATCAAACCTTGGGAAGCGCGCAGCACCAAGCTCGCCCTCGAATACTATTTCAATCGTGTCGGCCTCATCTCAGTCGGGGTCTTCCGGCGCGACATCCGGAATTTCTTCGGCAGCACCGTGCTCGAAGCCACGCCGGAATTCCTCTCGCTCTACGGACTCGATCCCGTCGCCTACGATCCCTACCAAGTCGCCACCCAACAGAACCTCCCGAACGCCGTCCGCCTCGAAGGCCTCAACGTTAACTACCGGCAAGCGCTCACCTTCCTCCCGCCTTGGGCCCGCGGCGTTCAGTTCTACGCCAATGGCAGCGCCCAACGCGCCGCCAACGATACCGGCGCTAATTTCTCCGGCTTCATTCCGCGGAGCGGCAGTTGGGGCCTCAGCCTCTCACGCCCGACCTACAATCTCCGCCTGAATTGGAACTACCTCGGCCGCCAACGTCAGGGCGTCGTCAACGGTCGCAGCCTCGAAGCGGGCACCTACACCTGGGGCTCGAAACGCTCCTACATCGACCTGACCGGCGAATACTCCATCCGCCGAAACTTCGCGCTCTTCGCCAATCTGCGAAACATCAACAAGCCCTCCGACGATCTCGAAATCGCCGGCCCCAACACCCTCGAATCCGCCCAGCTTCGCCAGCGCCAAGACTTCGGCTCGCTCTGGACCATCGGGATCAAGGGCTCATTCTGACCCACTCCGAGCAGGCCGACCGCTTCGCCGCCGCCACTGCGACCGCCCACGACCCGGTACCATCGGACGCCGCCGCCTCACCGCCGCGCCGCCACCTCACCCCCGCGTCGGCGCCTGCGCCCTTGGAAACGACCCCAACCGCCGCGGACCAGCCCGATCACTCTCGTTGCAGATCGTTGTCGCGCACGGCCCGCAGTTTCGCGGCGAGCGTCGCCTTGAACCCGGTCACCACCCCCGCGAACTCGGGCTGGGTGGCGAGATTGGTGAACTGCTGCGGATCTTTCACCACATCGAACAGCTCAATGCCGCTTGAGGCGTCCTCATTGTAGTGGATGTAGGCCCAGCGGTCATCCCGCAGGAGGAATCCCTTGCTGGACGGAGCCACGCTGAACGCCGTCTCCCGCACGCGGTGCCGCGGATTATCAAACATCGGGGCAATGTTTTTTCCTTGGAGGCGGGCGGGCACTGCGAGGCCGCAGAGGCTCGCGACCGTGGGATAGAGATCGAGCAATTCGATCAGCGAATCGCAGACCGCCGGTTGCTTGCCCGGGACGCGGATGATGAGCGGCACCCTCGAGGACTCATCGCGCAGGCTGACCTTCGCCCAGAAATCGTGCTCACCAAGATGATAACCGTGGTCGCTGGTGAAGATCACAATCGTGTTGTCCGCTTGGCCGGATTTTTCCAGCGCGGCGAGCACCTTGCCCACCTGCGCATCCATGTAGGCGACGCAGGCATAATATCCGCCGAGCGCCTTCTTTTGCCGGCGAATGTCCATTTTCATATTCACACTGGTCTTGTAGTTGATGCCGGCCTTCGGGATGTCGTCCCAATCGCCCGCCACCTTCGGCGGCAGCTCTAGTTTCTCGTAGGGCAGGAACGGCGCAAAATAGGCCTTGGGCGCGACGAACGGGACGTGCGGGCGCACGAAACCGACCGCGAGGAAGAACGGTTGGCCGGCGTGTTTTTCGATCAAGTCGACGGCCTTGGCCGCCGTCCGGCCATCGGAGTGGGCGAGGTCATCGCCCTCGGCCTCAACCACGACGAAGGTGTTTCCACCCACGACCGGTTTCTTGCCGTCGGGATTTCCCTCGAGCGTTTCGCCGGCGCCCGCCGCCTTCCATTCCGGGCCGAGGCTGTTGAACCGCTCCGTCCACGACAGCGCATCGTCGGCGCCGTTTCCGCCGTCGTGGATGCGGGCATCAAGACCTTCCTCCACTCCGCCCGGCACCCCCATATGATAGATCTTGCTGACGCGCGCGGTGTAGTGCCCCGCATTCTTGAAATGCTGCGCCCAGGTTGCGCGGTCACCGATCGCCTGACGCGGACTGGTGTAGCCCAGCACGCCCGTCGCGTGCGGGTAATAGCCCGACATGAAGGAGGCGCGGGAGGGCCCGCAGTAGGTGGCCTGGCAATACGCGCGGGTGAAGCGGGTGCCTTGCGACGCCAGGCGATCGATGTGGGGCGTGTTGCTCACCGTGTTCCCGTAGCACGAGAGCGCGGTCGCGGTCAGGTCGTCGGAAATGATGAACAACACATTCGTGGGGGATTTCACGCCCGGCGCGGATGCGGCGATAGCGGGCGGGACGCAGGCGAGAGCGGCGAAGGCGAAAAGCAGGGGTAATCTCATCGGTGCGGGACGATGATCGTTCGTTTCGCGGGGACAAGTCGCGACTGCCGAACGCCGCCGTTCGCTCAAAAATGGACTCGAGCATGAACGCGACGAATACCACGTATCCGCGCAGGCCGCCCATCCCTGCGCGAGCCCCCTTCCCTTGAAACTGAGATCTCGGTTGCTTCCTCCTTCAACACGGAAGTTCGGGTGAGAAAAACGTTTTCTCCGCTGGGAGTAAACGCGCCCGATGCGTGTTAACGATGAGCAGGGTGTGGTCTTAATGACTACGCGGTGCCCCGGTGTCGCCGGCTCTGCGCTTTCTCCGTGCAAGCCGCCGGCGAATCTCTTTTTTTGTCGTATGCAGTCCGTCCCCACCACCGCCGCCCCCGCGTCCGACCACGCAGCCCGCGAGCGCATCCGCCATCGTCGCCGCGCAAATCAGTTCACAGTCATCGCCTGCCTCTTCGCCGCCGGCGCAGCCGTCCTTCTCGGCCTGTGGCTCCCGACGCTCGCCGAGTAACTCCCCGATCGAATCGGTCCAGTCCGAAAAATCTTCCTACCCCAAGAATCTTCCTGCCCCCATTCCGAACCTGGCTGCGCCCTTCCTTTTCGCCCCGCTAGATCGCACCCCACCATCGCGCCAACAGCCAACCGCACCTCTGGTTTATTATTTATCTAAGGTTCCGAAACATGCCTTCGGCGCCAGCGCGCACTCGCCTACTTAAGCCCCCGCCTCTCCGCCCGTTTTCCAATCGATGCTCCGTCCCGCCCACCTGCTCGCCCTAGCCGTCTCGTCGTGCGCCGCAGCCGCTCCTGATTTCGCGCGCGACGTGCGCCCGATTTTCGAGGCGCACTGCTTCAAATGCCACGGCCCCATAAAGCAAAAGAGCGGCTATCGTCTCGACGTGCGGGCCATCGCGCTGACCGGCGGAGAAAGCGGGACGCCGAACATTTTACCGGGCCGCGGCGCCACCAGCCCACTGGTGAAATTCATCGCCGGCGAGGTCGAGGACATGAAAATGCCACCCGAAGGCGAACCGCTCACTCCGGCGGAGATCGCCACAATCAGGGCATGGGTCGACGCGGGCGCGCCGTGGCCCGACGCGGCCAGTGCCGCCGTGGCGGACCCGCTCGACTGGTGGTCGCTCCAGCCGCTCGCCACCGTCACCCCGCCGGCGTCGGCCGGAAATCCCCTCGATGGATTCATCCGCACCCAACTCGCCGCCCACGGCCTCGCGCCGTCACCCCCGGCGGATGCGCGGACGTTGTGCCGCCGGCTCTATTTCGATCTCACCGGCCTCCCGCCCACACCCGAGGACATTGCAACCTTCGTCGCTGATTCCGCCCCCGACGCCTACGCCCGCCTCGTAGAAAAATTACTCGCCTCCCCCCGCTATGGCGAACGTTGGGCGCGCCACTGGCTCGATGTCGTCCACTACGGCGACACCCACGGCTACGACAAAGACAAACTCCGCCCCAACGCCTGGCCCTACCGCGACTACGTCGTGCGCGCCTTCAACACCGACAAACCCTACGCGCGTTTCGTGCAGGAACAGATCGCCGGCGACGTGCTCTTCCCCAGCACCGCCGACGGCATCGAGGCGCTGGGTTTCATCTCCGCCGGTCCGTGGGATTTCATCGGCCACGCCGAAGTGCCCGAGTCCAAAACCGACGGGAAAATCGCCCGACACCTCGACCGCGACGACATGGTCGCGAACACCATCGGCACGTTTTCCAGTCTCACCGTCCACTGCGCCCAATGCCATAATCATAAATTCGATCCCATCCCGCAGGAGGATTACTACAGCCTCCAAGCCGTTTTCTCTGCCCTCGACCGCACCGATCGGGAATACTACCGCGACGACGCCCGCAACGCCCGCTTCCAAAATCTCCGTCGCGAACAACGTGATACGTCCGCCACACTCGCCACCCTCGAGGCTCCGCTGCGCGCGCAAGCCGGCGAAGCCTACGCCGAAATCACCCCCCGCCTCGAACGACCGCCGCAGAGCGATCCCGCCAATCCGGGAAAGCCCAGCCCCAGCCGCGGCTACCACAGCGCCTTGTCGTCCACCCCTGACGCGATGAAATGGGTGCAGGTCGATCTCGGCGAATCCGTCGAGATCAACCGCGCGACGTTGCTGCCCGCACACGACGACTTCAACCGCATCGGCGCCGGCTTCGGCTTTCCGGTGCGCTTCAAAGTCGAGGCCAGCGACGACCCGGCGTTTCACACCGGCGTAAAGCTCCTCTGGCAGCGTTACGATCAGACCTTCATGGCCGATTTCCCCAATCCCGGCCTCACCCCGTTCGCCACCGGCGGGGGCAGCGGCGACGGCATCATCGGTCGCTACGTTCGCGTGACGGTGACCAAACTCGCTCCGCGCAAAGACGACTACATGTTCGCCCTCGCCGAACTCCGTGTAACCGACCGCGCGGGAAAAAATATCGCGCTCGGCCGGCCCGTGACGGCGTTCGACTCGATCGAGTCCGCCCCGCGCTGGAGCCGAACCCATCTCACCGACGGCGTCGCTCCGTCGGCCCTTTCCGCCGACGAGAAACAAGAGCTTGAGCGGGCGCGCGATGCGCTGCTGCTGGGCGTGGCAGATGAACCGACGAAGCAGCGCCGCGCGCAGCTGCTCGCTGAGTCGACGCGGATCGCCGAGGAACTGAAAACGTTTCCGAAACCCGATCTCGTCTATGCGGGCGCCATTCACACCGGGAGCAGTAATTTCAAGGGGACGGGCACCGCGGGCGGGCGTCCGCGCCCGATCCATGTGCTGGCCCGCGGCCAAGTCACCACGCCCGGAAAATCCGTCGGCCCCGGCACCTTGTCGGCGCTAACATTCTCGCCCGCACGTTTCGCACTTTCTCCAGACGCAGGCGAAGGCGAACGCCGCGCCGCCCTCGCTCGCTGGCTCACCGATCCGAAAAATCCGCTCGCCTGGCGCAGTATCGTGAATCGCGTCTGGCAATACCACTTCGGCCGCGGCCTGGTCGACACGCCGAACGATTTCGGCCGCAACGGCAGCCCGCCCACCCACCCCGCACTGCTCGACTGGCTCGCGGCGGATTTCCGCGACAGCGGCGGCTCGCTGAAATCGCTCCACCGCCGCATCGTGACCAGCGACACCTACCGGCAGGCCATCACGGCCAATTCCGCGGCGGAGAAAATCGATTCCGGCAACACGCTCCTCTGGCGGCAAAACCGCCGCAAGCTCGAGGCCGAAGCCTTGCGCGACGCCATCCTCGCCGTCAGCGGAAAACTCGATCTCACGATGGGCGGTCCGGGCTGGCAGGACTTCGTGATCGAGCGGCCGGAACACTCGCCCCACTTCCGCTACGATCTCGCCAACCCTGACGACCCGGCGACGTGGCGCCGGTCGATCTACCGCTTCGTCGCGCGCTCGCAGACGCAACCGTGGATGACCTCGATGGATTGCGCGGATCCGTCCATGCGCGTCGACAAGCGCAACGAAAGCCTCTCTCCGCTCCAGGCGCTGGCGATGCTCAACAACGGTTTCATTGTCACCCAAGCGCAGCATCTCGCCGCGCGCGTGCAATCCGAGCACCCCCACACTCTCGCCGCCCAGGTCGCGCGGGCCCACGCGCTGGCGCTCGGCCGTCCGCCGGACGCAGCCGCCCTCGCCCCACTCGTGAGGTTCGCTGAGGCCGAGGGTCTGCCCGCGCTCGGCCGCCTGCTGCTCAACCTGAACGAATTCACGTTCGTCGACTAATGATGGCCCACGACTCTCCCTTCCATCGCGCCGCGGCTTCTCAGCCGATTTCCCGCCGCGAATTCCTCTGGCAATCCGGCGGCGGGCTCGGCGGCCTCGCGCTCGCCGCGATGCTCGGCCACGACCGTGCGCTCGCCGCGGATACGTCGGCCCCGGCTTCCCGCCCGCTCCACCATCCGGCCAAAGCAAAACGCGTCGTGCAGTTCTTCATGGCCGGCGCCGCCAGCCACCTCGATCTCTTCGACTACAAACCCGAGCTGATCAAACGACACGGGCAGCCGAGCGATTTCGGCGAGCCGGTGGAAGCGTTTCAAAACGGCCTCGGACCTTGGCTGCGCCCGCTCTGGGATTTCCAACCCTACGGCCAGTCCGGAAAGATGCTCAGCGAGGTCGTGGCCCCGCTCGGCGGCGTCGTCGACGATCTCGCCTTCGTTCACAACATGGTCGGCAAATCCGGCGTGCACAGCGCCGCGACGCTCCTGCAGTCCACCGGATTTCAGCTCCCCGGCTTTCCCGGTGCCGGCTGCTGGGCCAGCTACGGGCTCGGCTCGCTCAACGAAAACCTTCCGACGTTCGTCGTATTACCCGATCACCGCGGATTCGCGTCCAACGGCGTGAAGAATTGGGACGCCGCGTTTTTGCCCTCGCAGCACAGCGGCACGATCATTTTCCCGGGGACCGACGCTCCGGTCGCCGATCTTTTCCCCCATGCCGCGGGCAAATTCGTCACGCCCGACGGCGAGGCCGCGGCGCACCGGCTGATGGCCGACCTCAACCGGCAGCACGCCGCGACGCGCGAGGGCGACCAGCGGCTCGACGCCCGTATCCGCAGTTACGAGCTCGCCGCGCGCATGCAGCTCGCAGCCCCCGAGGCGCTCAACCTCAAGGCCGAGCCCGCGCACGTGCTGAAGCTCTACGGCCTCGACGGCGGACCGCAGACCTGGCCGAAAGAAATCAGCGCCGACGAGGAGGCGTTTCATTTCTCGCAAAAGTGTCTCGCGGCGCGGCGCCTGCTCGAACGCGGCGTGCGCTTCGTCCAAATCTGGAGCGGCAACGACAACAGTTTCCCGCGCCGCAATTGGGATTCGCACGAGGATGTGAAACGCGATCACGGCCCGCTCGCCCTCGGCATGGCGCGCGGCGCCGCCGCCTTCATCCAGGACCTCAAGCAGCGCGGCCTGCTCGAAGACACGCTCATCCTCTGGACGACGGAGTTCGGCCGCATGCCCTCGTCCCAGGGCGGAAAAGGCCGCGACCACAATCCGTTTGTCTTCACGAATTGGCTCTGTGGCGGCGGTATTAAGGGCGGCGTCACCCACGGCGAGAGCGACCTCTGGGGCTACAAGCCGCTCGACCGCACGCGCCCGACCACCGTCTACGATATTCACGCCACGATTCTCCACCAACTCGGGCTCGACCACACGCGCCTCACCTTCCGCCACAACGGCATCGACCGCCGTCTGACGGATGTCCACGGCCACGTGATCAAATCGCTGATCGCGTAGCCCGCGCGCAGCGACCGACTTCACCGCACCGCTCCGACGCCTGCTCCGTCGACTCGCCCGCTCCTTCGCCACGAGCACGCCTCCCAACCGCGGCCCATCGTTCACGGCCAACTTCGCATGGCAGTTTGACCGAACTCGATACCTTCCCATTCTTGGGGCGTCTCCGACAACGCCCCTCGTTGTGGCGCCGTTGACCATCGACTACTTTGTCCGTGCACCGACTCGAAAACTCTTTTCCTCCCTCTCTTCATGAAGCCCGTCACACTCACCGTGGAGTCCCCCGCTGATCACGCGGCCCGCGAGCGCATCCGCCACCGGCGCCGCGCAAATCAGTTCACAGTCATCGCCTGCCTCTTCGCCGCCGGCGCGGCCGTCCTTCTCGGCCTGTGGCTCCCGACGCTCGCCGAGTAACGACCCGATCGAATCGGCCCAGTCCGAAAAATCTTCCTACCCATAGCATCTTCCTACCCGATTCCGAACCTTGCTGCGCCCTTCATGTTCGCCCCGCTAGAGCGCCCCGCACCCTCGCGCCAACACCCGACCGCACATCAGACTTCTTGTTCTTCGAAGATTTCGAAACATGGTTTCGGAGCTAGCACGCACTCGCCTCATAAAGACTCCTCCTCTCCGCCCGTATTTCCCTTAATGCTCCGTCCCGCCCACCTGCTCTCCCTGGTCGCTTCTTTCTGCACGGCTGCCACTGCATTTGCCGCCGCCCCCGTCGATTTCGCTCGCGAGGTTCAGCCCATCCTCGCCGAGAACTGCCTCCACTGCCACGGCCCCGATGACCAGGACCGCAAGGGCGGCCTCCGCCTCGATACCCGCGAGGGCGCGCTCAAAGGCGGCAAGTCTGGCGTCGCCACCATCGTCGAGCATAAGCCCGCCGACAGTGAACTCATCGCCCGTCTTCTCTCCACCGACGAAGAGGAAATGATGCCTCCTCCCAAGGAGAAAAAAACACTCACCGCCTCGCAAAAAGACACCCTCACCCGCTGGATCGCCGAGGGCGCCCCGTACGCGGCCCACTGGGCTTTCACCGCACCCGTCAAAGCCCCGCTCCCACTTTCGTCCCCTCTCCCCGCCTCTCCCTCACCCTCGCTTCACGCACCCCAGCCCGTCGACGCCTTCATCGCCGCGAAACTCCCCGCCGCCGGCCTCACCGCCTCCGCGCCCGCCGATCCCGCCACGCTCTGCCGCCGCCTCTTCCTCGACCTCACCGGCCTCCCACCCTCTCCCGCCGACGTCGCTGCCTTCGCCACCACCGCCGCCGTGAAAGGTCTCGCGCCAGCCGTCGAAGCCCTCGTCACTCAACTCCTCGCAAGCGAGCGCTACGGCGAGAAATGGGCCCGCGTCTGGCTCGACGCCGCCCGCTACGCCGACAGCAACGGCTTCGAAAAAGATCTCCCGCGCGAACAGTGGGCCTGGCGCGACTGGGTCATTCACGCCCTGAATCGGGATCAGCCCTACGATCAGTTCCTGATCGAACAGATCGCCGGCGACCTCCTGCCCCAGCCCACCCAAGATCAAATCGTCGCCACCGGTTTTCTCCGCAACGGCATGATTAACGAGGAGGGCGCCATTATCCCGGAGCAGTTTCGCATCGAGGCCGTCGTCGACCGTCTCGACTGCGTCGGCAAGGCCACCCTCGGCCTCACCCTCCAGTGCGCCCAGTGCCACACGCATAAATTCGATCCCATCACCCACGACAACTACTTCGGTATTTTTGCTTTTTTCAACAACACCTACGAAGCCCAGTCGTGGGTCTACACTGCCGAGCAGCAGCAACAGATCGCCAAACTCCAAAGCGATCTGCGGGCCGTCGACGACCGCTTGAAAAAAGCTGAACCAACGTGGTCTGAAAAATTCGCCGCCTGGGAAAACCAAGTCCGCGCCGATCGCGCCGCCATCACGTGGTCGCCCCTCGTCGCCACCGAAATGGGCAGCACCAGCGGTCTCAACCACCCCGTGCAACTCGCCGACCGCTCGATCGTCACCGAGGGCCAACCCAGCACCAAGGGCGATATTTTCATCATCACCACCCCCGATCTCACCGGGGCCACCGGCCTCCGCCTCGAAGCACTGTGCTACGACGATATGCCTTTCGGCGGTCCCGGTCGCAGCCTCTACGGCACGTGGGCCCTCACCGAACTCGAGGTCACTGCCCAACTCCCCGACAGCACCACGTGGGAAAAAGTTGCCTTGAAGAATGCCTCCGCCGATTTCGCCGAACCCGCCCGCACCCTCGAGCGCGAGTGGGACGCTGTCTTCGACAAGGAACAACGCCGCACCCTCGGGCCCGTCGCCTTCCTGATCGACGGCAGCAACGACACCGCTTGGCGCTCCGACCGCGGCCCCGGCCGCCGCAATACCGACTCCGTCGCCGTCGTCCAGTTCGCCGAACCCCTCGCGTTCCCCGCCGGTACGAAACTCAAATTTCTTCTCCGGTATCATCACAGTGGCGACGAAAAGAGCCGCCATAACTGCATGCTCGGCCGTTGCCGCCTTGCGCTCACGACCGCGCCCGATCCCCGCGCCGCCCCTGTCGACTACGCCGCTCTCCTCGCGCTCGACACTCCCGCCGACCAACGCACGCCGCGCCAGTCCGCCGCGCTCTTCACCGCGTGGCGCGCCAGCGATCCCGCGCTCAAAAAATTCGTCACCGAAGCCGACGCCCTCTGGAAAAAATATCCCGCCGCCGGCACGTCCGTGCTGCACCTCGGCGAACGCTCCACCGCCGACTTCCGCACCACCCGCCTCCTCGATCGCGGAGCATGGGACAAACCCACTCACGCCGTCGCCCCGCACGTCCCGTCCGCCCTGCATCCGCTCCCCGCCGACGCCCCCGCGAACCGCCTCACCCTCGCCCGCTGGATCGCCGACCGCCGCTCACCCCTCACCGCCCGCGTCGCCGTGAATCGCGTGTGGCAATCGCTTTTCGGCACGGGCCTCGTCGAAACGCCCGAGGACTTCGGTACGCGTACGCCGGTGCCCCTGCACCAAGACCTCCTCGACTGGCTGGCCGTCGATTTTATGGAAAACGGGTGGAGCCAAAAACACCTCGTGCGCACCCTCGTTTCCAGCCGCACCTACCAGCAGTCCTCCCGCGCCACCCCCGCCCCACTCGAACGCGATCCGCGGAATCAATTCCTCGCCCGCGGTCCGCGTTTCCGCGCCGAAGCCGAAGTCGTCCGCGACGTCGCGCTCAGCATCGCCGGCCTCCTCTCGCCCACCCTCGGCGGGCCCAGCGTTTTCCCGCCAATCCCCGAAAACGTCCTCGCTTACAACTACAGCAAAGTCACCTACTGGGACGTCCCCACCGGCCCCGATCGCTACCGCCGCAGCCTCTACGTTTTCCGCAAACGCTCCATGCCCGATCCGATGCTGAGCGCCTTCGATGCCCCGAACGGCGACTTCTCGTGCGTGCGTCGCATTCGTTCGAATACGCCCCTCGCCGCCCTCACCGGTCTCAACGAAACCATTATGGTCGAGGCCGCCCAAGCCTTCGCCCTCCGCCTCTGGCGTGAAGGCGGCTCCACCGACACCGACCGCGCCACGCACGCCTATCGCCTGGCCACGGCCCGCCCACCCCGCCCCGCGGAGCGCGACGCTGTCGTCCAACTCGTCGCCGACTCCCGCACCCGCCTCCGCCAAGGCGAACTCAAAGCCGGCGACATCGCCTTCTCGTCCCTCACCCGCCCGATCGACCTCCCCGCCGACGCCACTCCCATTGATCTCGCTGCGTGGACCATCGCCGCCCGCGTCATCCTCAACCTCGACGAAACCCTCACGAAGAACTGAGCCATGAATTTCTCCACCGAACTCCGCCTGAGCCACGCCCGTCAGCTTACCCGCCGCTGGTTCCTCCGCGACTGCGGCGTCGGCCTCGCCGGCATCGCCGCCCACTCGCTCCTCGC
>CAMCHO010000092.1 GCA_945874455.1 Opitutus sp. GAS368
GGCGATCTCGGGTGCTACGGATCCACGACGATCGCGACGCCCAATCTCGACCGCATGGCGCGCGAGGGGCTGCGTTTCACCGACGCCTACGCGGCCGCGCCGTTTTGCAGTCCATCGCGCGCCGGCCTGCTCACCGGCCGGCTGCCCGCGCGCGCCGGCCTGCCCTACGTGCTGTTTCCCACCGAGCACCACGGCCTCCCCGCCGCCGAGATCACGATCCCTGAACTGCTGAAAACACGCGGCTACGCGACGGCTTGCATCGGGAAGTGGCACCTCGGGTGGGACGCACCGTTTCGCCCCCTGGCGCAGGGTTTTGATCGTTTCCATGGGCTGCCGCATACGAACGACGTGCGCGAATGGAAGGTCGGCGATGCGTTCACGCAGCTCTCGATGTTCACGCCGCTCACGCGCGTCGAGGGCGAGCGCGTCGTCGAGTCGCCCGTCGATCAGGCGGAACTCACGCGACACTACACGGAGGAGGCGGTGGCCTTTATCCGCGCGAACCGCGACAAGCCGTTCTTTCTCTACCTGCCGCACACGATGCCGCACGTGCCGCAATACGCCTCGCCGCGCTTCGCCGGCAAATCGAGCGGCGGCCTCTACGGCGACACCGTGGAGGAACTCGATTGGAGTACCGGCGTCATCCTCGACACGTTGCGCGAACTGCAGCTCGACACGCGCACGCTCGTGATCTTCACCAACGACAATGGCGCGCCCTTCCGCGGCGCCGCCGCCAACGCCGCGAAGAAGGCGCCCGCGAAGGAAAACTTCCCCGGCCGCCAGCTCGCCGGCAGCAACGGCCCGCTCCGCTCCGGCAAAGGCACGACCTTCGAGGGCGGCGTGCGCGTGCCCTTCATCGCGTGGTGGCCGGGCCGCATCGCGCCGCGCGACGCCGTGACCGCGCCCATCTCGCACCTCGATCTTTTCCCCACCATCGCGCAGCTCGCGGGCGCCGCGCTGCCAGTGGGCGTGACGCTCGACGGCGCGGATGTCTCGCCTCTGCTCCTCGGCACGGGCGCACGCGCCGCGCGACCGCTCTACCACTACTTCGGCTACCAACCGCAGGCCGTGCGCGACGGAAAATGGAAACTTTTTCTGCAAGTCGATGCGCGCCCCACGCCCCGGCCCAGGAGTCTCTGGTGGGACCACAATCCCGCCGGCTTCGACAACCAGCACCGCCTCCTCGCCGCGCCCGAACTCTACGATCTGGAGACCGATGTCGGCGAAAAAACCAACGTCGCCACCGCGCACCCCGACCTCGTCGCGCGCCTCACCGCCCTCGCCCGCGACTTCGACGCCGCGCTCCAGCGCGACAAGCGCCCGATGCAGTTTGTGCCCGGCCCGCCGCCACCCGCCCCGGCCACGGTGCGCACGGAACAAACGGACTTGTCGCGATTCCGCCAACCCTGAATCGATTCGTAGTCCGGCCCTTTTTCGGTGCGACCGAAAAATAAGGTGTCCAAATTTTCCGCCGGACACGGTAACACCATGACCGCCCCTCATGCCCGATCACCCCGACCCCGCCATCCCCGGCCCGACTCCGCCCTATGAGGAGTTCGTCCGTCTCTTCGTCGCCCACGAGGGGCGGTTGCGGGCGTTCATTCGCTCGCTGCTGCCGACCTGGGCCGACGTCGACGAAGTCATGCAGGAGACGAGCCTCGTGGCGTGGCGGAAATTCTCCCGCTTCGAGCGCGGCACGAATTTCCTTGGTTGGGTCTTCACGATCGCTCGCTTCGAGGCGCTCGATCATATCCGCCGACGCGGTCGCGAACAGTTGGTCTTTTCCGACGCCGTCGCGGATTTGATGGCCGAGGAAGCCGCACCGGAGGGCGAGACTCTCGAGCGCCAGCGTCGCTCGCTCGACCGCTGTCTCACCAAACTCGACGAAACCCAGCGAGAATTGCTCCTCCTTTCCTACCAGCCCGGTGCCCGGTTGCACGAAGTCGCCGCGCGTGCCGGCCGCAGCGTGCAGGGCCACTACAAGTCCGTGCAACGCCTCCGAGCGCGCCTGCTCGCGTGCATCGAGGGCGAAATGAGACGGGAATCGCCATGAGTCCCGAGGACCCGCTCGATCGCCTCATCGCCGACTGGTTGAGCGACAGCATCACCCCGGAGGATTTCCGCACCCTCGACGCGCGCCTGCGCACCGATCCCGCAGCCCGCGCCGCCCTGCGCCGCACCGCCAGTCTGGATGCTGCGCTGCGCGACTGGGCGACCCGCCAGGAAATCTCCGCCGCCTGGACCGCCGCGGATACACCCGCCCCCGAGATCTCGTCGACGCGGGCCACGTCCTCGCTTTTTCGCCGCTGGCGCTGGCCGCTCGCCGCGGCGGCCGCTGTCGCGCTGAGTGTGGCCACGTATCATTTCGGCACGCACTCCGCCCCACAGCCCGTCGGACCCGCCACGCGCGTGCTCGCCGACGGCACCGTGGTGGAACTCAACGACACCGCCATCATCGTCGCCGACTACACCGCCACCGAACGCCGCGTGCGTCTGGAGCGTGGCGAGGCGCACTTCACAGTGACCAAGGACGCGACCCGACCCTTCACCGTCATGGCCGCCGGCGTCGCCGTCCGCGCCGTAGGCACTGCCTTCAACGTCCGTCTCGCCGATGCCACCGTGGAAGTGCTCGTCACCGAGGGCCAAGTACGGTTGCAAACGCCGCCGCCCGCCCAAACCGCACCCGTCGCAACCGGAAACTCCGGCACAGCGCCGCCCGCCACGCCTTCCGCGCCGCCCGCGCCAGAGCGCTTGCTGGCCGCACGTGAGCGCGCCGTCGTCGCCACCACTCCCTCGGCCGCCACACCCGAGATCGCCACGCTCACACCCGGCGAGATCGCGCGCGTGCTCGCGTGGCAGCACCGGCTCCTCGATTTCACCGCGACGCCGCTCGGCGACATCGTGGCCGCGTTCAATCGCCGCAACGCCACGCAACTCGTGCTCGCCGATCCGGGCCTCGCCGCCCTCCGCGTGAACGCCTCGCTCCGGTCCGACAACGTCATCGGCTTCGTGAAGTTGCTCGAGACCGGCTTCGGCGTGCGCGCCGAGCGTCGCGGAGAAAACGAAATTCTGCTCAGCCGCCCACCCTGAGGCCTCCGCTTTGCCCCTTTGCTCCCCCCCATCCCAAACCCCGCCCGCCCCACCCGCCTCTCGCCGCGCACCCGTTTCGCCGCCGCGTGGCTGGGCTGGTTGCTGCCGCTCACCTGTGCCTTCGCAGGTCCCGACAATACCGCCCGCACGTTTCGCGTCCCCGCCGGCCCCGCGAACGAGACGCTCAAGCAGTTCGCCGAGCAGGCGCAGCGCGAAATCCTCGTGCCCAGCGATGCCGTGGCCGATGTGCGCACCCCGCGCGTTTTCGGCGACTACCCGCCCCGTGAAGCGCTCGACCGTCTGCTCGCCGGCACCCGCCTGCGCGCGCTCGAAGCGGCCGATACCGGTGGCTTCGTCATTTCGCCCGCCCCATCCGAACCCACCCCCACCTCCGACACACACGCCTCCCCCAATCCCATGAAAACAAAATCCACCCTCGCCGCGCTCGCCGGCTGGTTTGCGCTCGGTGCCGTCACGGCAGTGCCGGCCCAGAGTCCGGCCGCCCAGTCCCCGACAGGCGCGATCAAGGGCCGCGTGCTCAATACCCGCAACGGCGAATTCCTCGAAAAGGCTCGCGTGACCCTCGAGGGCACGAGCCTCGAGACCTTCACCGATTCGTCGGGCCAGTATCTCGTCGGCAGCGTGCAACCGGGCACCGCGCGAGTGCGCGTCTTTCACACCGGGCTCGTCGCACTCACCCACCCGGTCGTCGTCGTGGCGGGGCAGACCACGCAGCAGGATTTCAACCTCGCCGATGCTTCGACCAAACCCGCGCAGGCGGCCACCAGCGACACCACCGTAAAACTCGATAAGTTCGTCGTCGTCACCTCCAAGGAGATGGAGGGCGCCGCCATCGCGATCAACGAGCAGCGCTTCGCCCCCAACACCAAGACGGTGGTCGCCACCGACGAACTCGGCTTCGTGCCCGAGGGCAACGTCGCCGAGTTCATGAAATTTCTCCCCGGCATCACCATCGAGAGCTCCGGCGGCTTTGCACGCGAGGTCTCGATCAACGGCGTGCCGCCCGCCAACGTCCCGATCACCATCGACGGCTTCAGTCTCGCGTCCGCCCACCCCGGTGGCGGCACCGGCCGCAACGCCGCACTCGACATGATCTCGATCAACAACCTCGCGCGCGTGGAGGTGGGATTCTCACCGACGCCCGAGACGCAGGGTTCCGCCCTCGCCGGTTCGGTGAACATGATTCCGCGCAGCTCGTTTGAGCGCGCCCGGCCCAGCCTCACGATGAGCACCTACGTGCTGATGCGCGACAACGCCCGCGATTTCAAAAAGACGCCCGGCCCGCGGCAGGAACCCACGCGCAAGGTGCACCCTGGTTTCGATTTCATTTACATCCGTCCGGTCAACGATCGCTTCGGCTTCACCGTCTCCGCCGGCAGCTCGAAGAACTACCTCAACCAGGACCAGATCATCAACACCTGGCGCGGCTCCGGCACCGCGACCAACGGCGTGGCGTTTCCTCACACCACGCCCGACCGGCCCTACCTCACTGCGGTGCAGCTGGCCGACAACACCAAGGATAGCACACGCAGTTCCTTCAGCCTCACTGTCGACTACAAGCTCACGCCCACCGACCGGCTCGCGTTTTCGTTTCAATACACCACGACCAACTTTGCCAACATGGCGCGCTCGATTGTGTTCAACGTGAACCTCGTAAATCCCGGCGATTTCACCACGACCTCGACCCGCGGCTTCGCCGGTGCCGGCTCGCTCCAGTTGGTCAACATCGGCCAGACCCGCGACAACCGCACCTACATGCCCACGCTCACGTGGCGGCACGACGGCCCGGTCTGGCGCGCCGAGGCCGGCCTCGGTCACTCGCACGCGCGCGGCGTCCTGCGCGGCATCGACCGCGGGTTCTTTAACACCGTCAGCGCCCAGCGCACGGGCGTCACCGTGTCGTTCGACGAGATTTTTTATCTCCGGCCTAATGTCATCACCGTCACCGACGGCGCGACCGGCGCGCGGATCGATCCCTACAACCTCGGTACCTACGCCCTCGGCTCGACCAACGGCAATACGCTCCACAATCGCGATCTCCAGCGCACCGCCTACGGCAACGCGCGGCGCGATTTCGACGGCCGCCTGCCCTTCACGCTCAAGGCCGGTTTCGACGTCCGCCAGTGGGTCCGTGATCTCTGGGCGCGCTCGCAGCCGTTTGCCGCCAACGGCCGCGACGGCCGCCCGAGCACCACCCCCGTCGGCAGCGACGATGTCGCGTCGCCGTTTCTCGACGCCAGCGCGTCGCAGCGCTTCGCGCCCTACGGCTTCCCGCAAATCCAATGGATCAGCAACGAGCAGGTTTGGGATCACTATCGTGCGAACCCCGGTCTCTATGTCGCCGATACCAACGCCGACTATCGCTCGATGGTGACGGGCTCGAAAAATATCGAGGAGATCGTCTCGGCCGCCTACCTGCGCGGCGACGTCAGCCTACTCGAGCGTCGCCTGAAACTGGTTGGCGGCCTACGCGCCGAGCAGACCAACGTCCAGGGCCAGGGTCCACTCACGGATCTCTCGCGCAACAACCAGCGCGACGCCCGCGGTAACGTCATCCTCGGCGCCAACGGCCGGCCGCTGACCATCACCTCCGTCCCGCTGGAGATTTCGAAGCTCACGTTTCTCCCGCGCGCCGGCCTCGCCGAAAAGGAATACCTGCGGCTCTTTCCCAGTCTCAACGCGAGCTTCAACCTGCGCGAGAACCTCATCGCACGCGCCGCGATCTACACTTCGGTCGGCCGCCCCGACCTCAACCAATACGGCGGCGGGCTCACGCTGCCCGACCCCGAACTCGCGAACAGCGCGACGAACCGCATCGTCGTCAACAACGCCGCGATCAAGGCCTGGAGCGCGCGCACGGCCAATGTGCGGTTGGAATATTATTTCGCGGGAGTCGGCCAGGTGTCGGCCAGCGCCTTCCGCCGCGAGTTCAAGAACTTTTTCGGCGCCACCGTGTTCAAGCCGACGGCCGAATTCCTCGAACTCTACGCCGTCGATGCCACGACCTTCGGCGGCTACGATGTCGCAACGCAGGAGAATCTCCCCGGCACCGTCACGATGGAGGGCATCGACTTGGCCTACCGGCAGGCACTCACCTTCCTCCCGCGCTGGGCGCGCGGCGTGCAGGTGTTTGCCAACGGCAGCACGCAGCGCACGGAGGGCGATCTGCGCGGCAATTTCGCTGGCTACATCCCGCGCAGCGGGAGCTGGGGCGTGAGCCTCGCCCGCGAGAAATACAACCTGCGCGTGAACTGGACCTATCGCAGCCGCCAGCGCCGCAACGAGGTCGCCGTCGGCCCCGGCGTCGAGCCCGGCACCTTCAACTGGGGCCAGAAGCGCCTCACGATCGATGTGCTCGGCGAGTATCAGCTCGCGCGGCGCTTCGCGCTCTTCGCCAATCTCCGCAACCTGAACGACGCCACCGACGATTTCGAACTCGCCGGCCCGAGCACCCCGCCGCCCGCGCAGTTCCGCAGCCGGCTCGACTTCGGCTCGCTCTGGACCTTTGGCGTCAAAGGCACGTTTTGAAGATGCGGCGCCGTCTTCTCTCCCTGCTCACGCTGCTCGCTGCCACCGCGGCCGCCGGCGTCGCCTCCGGCGCGGCGGAAAACGTCAACGCCATCGCGCGGCCGAACATTATTTTGATCCTCGCCGACGATCTCGGTTACGGCGATGTGCAGGCGCTCAACCCGTCCCGTGGCAAAATCGCGACACCGCACCTCGACCGGCTGAGCCGCGAAGGCATGACGTTTACGGATGCGCACAGCGGCTCGTCCGTCTGCACGCCCACGCGCTACGGCCTGCTGACCGGCCGCTACGCGTGGCGCACGCACCTGCAGGACGGCGTTTACGATGGCTACCCGGAGCCGCTGATCGCCGCCGACCGGCTCACCGTCGGTCACCTGCTGCAACGGCAGGGTTATCACACCGCCGTCATCGGCAAATGGCATCTCGGTTTCACTGTGCAGGGCGGCGAGGCCGCGCCCACCGTGCCCGTGTCCGGTGGTGCCAAGGCCGCCAAAAAATCCGGCGCCGCTCCCCGGGGCGCGATCACCGCCAACGGCCCGCTCACGCGCGGCTTCGACCGCTACCGCGGTTTCCAGCACGCGCGCTCGATGGAGGCTTACTTCGAAAACGACCGCGTGGCCGCCACCGTCACGCCGATCGATATGTTGACGACCATCACGCGCCATGCGGTCGAGCACGTTGGCGAGCGCGCCGCGACCGGCCAGCCGTTCTTCCTCTACTTCGCGCTCAGCTCGCCGCACTCGCCGATCGCCCCGGCGAAAGACTGGCAGGGTAAAAGCGGGCTCAACGCCTACGCCGATTTCACGATGCAGACCGATCACGCTGTCGGCGAAGTGCTCGCCGCCGTGGAAAAAGCCGGCATCGCGCGCAACACGGTGATTCTTTTCGCCAGCGACAACGGCTGCTCGCCCGTCGCCGACACTCCCACCCTCGAGGCGCGCGGCCACTTCGCGAGCGCGCAGTTTCGCGGCTACAAGGCCGACATCTGGGAAGGCGGCCACCGCGTGCCCTTGATCGTGCGCTGGCCGGACCGCATCCGCGCTGGCAGCCGGAGCGATACCACGGTGTGTCTCGGCGATTTCATCGCGACGGCCGCCGACCTTACGGGCGCGAAACTTCCCGCTAACGCCGCCGAGGACAGTTTCAGCTTCCTCCCTGATCTACTCGGCACCGGCCGCTCTGCGCGCACGAGCGTCGTGCATCACAGTATCAACGGCCGCTTCGCCATTCGCGAGGGCCCGTGGAAGCTCATCTTCTGCGCCGGCAGCGGCGGCTGGAGCAAACCCACCGACGTCGACGCGCAAAAGGAAAGCCTCGTCGCCGTGCAGCTCTACAATCTCGACGCCGATCCCGGCGAACAGGACAACCTCGCCACCCGCCGGCCCGAGATCGTGCAGCGTATCACCACCCTGATCGAGGACACCGTCGCCCGCGGCCGCAGCACCCCCGGCTCGGCGCAGCGCAACGACGCCACGGTGGTTATCGCCAAAGTCGCCGCGTCCGTCGCGCCAAAAAAATGATCCTGCGGCGCCTCGATGTTTTCTGCACGGTTGCCGCGTTGATCGCCGTCCAAGCGTTCGCCGCGCCCGCTCCGGCAAAACCAAATATCCTGCACATCAACGCCGACGATCACCGCGCTGACGGCCTGCGCGCGCTCGGCAACCCGGTGTTGCAGACGCCGCACCTCGACGCGCTCGCCGCGCGCGGCCTCGTCTTCACGCGCGCCTACACGATGGGCGCAATGACCCCCGCCGTCTGCCTGCCGAGCCGGATCATGATGCACACGGGCCGCTCGCTGTTTCGCGTCAGCGGCCACAAGGAAGTTCCCGGCACAGTCCCGCTCGCCACGCTGCTGAAGTCGGCCGGTTACGAAACCTGGCATCTCGGCAAGCGCGGCAACGAATACCGGCCCGCGATGCAAGTGTTCGACACCTCTCAGATCGACGACGGCCAGGGCGAAGGCGAACAGGGCAATCGCGCCTTCTCCAGCCGCCGCTACGCCGACCGCACGATCGCGTTTCTCCAAAAACGCGACGCCGCGAAACCGTTCTACCTCTACCTCGGCCCACCCGCGCCGCACGATCCGCGCGAGGCCGAACCGCAGTTCCACGCCCTCTACGACGCCGCGAAGATTCCGCTCTCGCCCGCGTTTCTCCCGCAGCATCCCTGGGACAACGGCGACATGGCCGTGCGCGACGAGCAGCTCGCCCCCTGGCCGCGCACGCCCGCAGACACCCGCCGCCAGCTCGCCGACTACTATGCGTGCATCACCGGCCTCGACCACCACATCGGCCGTATCGTCGAAGCGCTGCGGCAAAACGGCCAGTTGGAGCACACCCTGATCGTCTTCACCGGCGACAACGGGCTGTCGATGGGCGAACACGGTCTCTTCGGGAAACAAAATCTCTACGAATTCGGCGGCATGCACGTGCCCTTTGTGATTGCCGGCCCCGGCATCCCGCGCGGCCGCCGCGAGGCGTTCGTCTATCTGATGGATCTCTATCCAACGCTCTGCCATTTCGCCGGTGTCACGCCTCCAGCGGAAACCGAGGGCCGTGACCTCCGGCCGCTCTTCGCCGACTCGGCCGCCAAAGTCCGCGACGTCCTCTTCACCGCCTATCTTGACGTGCAGCGCGCCATCCGCGACGAGCGGTGGAAACTCATCCGCTACCCGCAAGTGGATCGCACCCAGCTCTTCGATCTCGCCGCCGACCCGCACGAGTTAACCAACCTCGCCAATCAGCCGGCGCACGCCGCCACCCTCGCGCGGCTGCGCGCACGGCTCGAGGCCGAGAGCAAACGCCTCGGCGATACCGTCACCTGGACGAGCGCGCAAACGAAGCCGGCGGCCTGGACTCCGCCATCAAAATGAAACGGTCCACGGCGCTCCTGCGCTGCATGTTTTTCGCGTTGGTATCGACGATGGCGGCAGCCCATGCGCAACCCGCCGTTCCCAGCGAACGCATTATCCGCCATCTCTCCTACGGCCCGCACGCCGAGCGCAACCTCCTCGATCTCTATCTGCCCGCCGTGCGCGGCCCCGCGCCGCTGCCCGTCATCGTCTGGCTACATTCCGGCGGCTGGTATCTCGGCGACAAAGGCAACGGCGGTCTGGCGCGCGCCTACGTCGACCGCGGCTACGCCGTCGCCTCGATCAACTACCGGCTGAGCCAGCACGCGATTTTCCCCGCCCAGATCGAGGATTGCCAGCGCGCCATCCGCTGGCTCCGCGCGCATGCCAGCGACCACGGCCTCGATCCGACGCGCATCGGGGCGTGGGGCACCTCCGCCGGCGGCCACCTCGTCGCCTTGCTCGCAACTGCGGCGGATAAATTCCCCGCTGCCGCCGACGATCCCCACCGCCATCTCTCCGCCGCCATCGCGGCCGGCTGCGCGCAGAATCCGCCCACGGATCTGCTCACTTGGGATGCGCAGGCGCTGCCCAACCCCTCCGTCGTCGCCGGCGCACCCGACTCGATGGTGGAGCGGCTCCTCGGTGGCCCGCTCGCAGAGCGCCACGCCCTCGCCGAACGCGCCAGCCCACTGCGCCACGTGTCAGCAAACTCTTCACCTTTTTTCCTCGTGCATGGCGACGCCGACCGCGCCGTGCCCCCGCGGCAGAGCGAGACCTTTCACGCCGCGCTCCGCGCAGCAGGTGTCGAGAGCACCCTGCACCTGATTCCTGGCGCCGGCCATGTCGGCGATGCCTTCGCGCAGGGCATCCCGCACCCCGCCATCGCCGCATTTTTTGAGCGATACCTGAAAGCCTCATCTGGCGTCAGGCCGCTATCTCCCCCCTCGCCTCCGAACCCACCACCGCCGACGCTCCCTCTTCCCCGAACCCCATGAAAACAAAAGCCACCCTCGCCGCGATCGCCGGCTGGTTTGCTCTAGGCGCCGTCACTGCAGTTCCGGCCCAGAGTCCGGCCGCCCAGTCGACCAACGACATGCCCACCGGTGCCGTCGAGGGCCGCGTGAAAAACGCTGTCACCGGCGCCTATCTGAACAACGCCCGCGTGTCCGTGGCGGGCACCGCGCTGCTGGCGTTTACCGACGAGTCCGGCTCGTTCCGACTGCCTGGCATCGCGGCGGGAACAGCCACCCTCGAGGTGTTCTACACGGGACTAGATTCTCAGACCGTGACCGCGACGGTCGTCGCCGGACTGAAGGTCGAGCGCAACGTCGAGCTCACGAGCGTCGCGCGTTATGGCGACGCTGAGAAGGTCGTGAAACTGGGCGCCTACACGGTCGCCTCGTCGCGCGAGACCGACATCGAGGCCATCGCGATCAACGAGCAGCGGTTTGCCCCCAACCTCAAGAACGTCATCTCAACCGAGACCCTCGGCGATCCGCTCGGAGGCAGCATGGGCGATTTTCTGCGGTTCCTGCCCGGCGTGTCCGCGGCCTACGGCGCACTGGAGACCGAGGGCGTTCTGATCCGCGGATTCCCCAGCAACCTCTCGGTCGTCTCGTTCGACGGCCAGCAGCTCGCGGGCGCCAATGCCGCGGGCGAGCGCGATTTCAGTCCGTCGCGCATCGGTGTGAACAGCATCTCCCGCGTCGAGGTGACCAAGGTTCCCCTGCCCTCGACCCCCGCCGACACGATGTCCGGTTCTATCAACATGGTCAGCAAGAGCGCGTTTGAGCGCAGCACCGCAGAGTTCAAATATCGCGCCGGCCTCTCGTCCAACCAGCAACGTTTCGCGCTCAGGAAAACCCCGGCCCCGAGCAACGAGAAAACCTACAAATTTTATCCGGATCTCAATTTCGATTACACGCTGCCGATCAACCAGCGGCTTGGCATCGTGATCACGGGGCTGCACTCGATCACGTCGTTCGAAACCGATACGTGGTATACGGACTACCGCGCCAACGCCACGGGGCTGGCCAGCGTGACACCGGCCAACCCCTACCTGTGGCGCAACCGCAACGTCGAGGTGTCGCGCTCCTACGAACGCGACTCGATCTCCGCCAAGGTTGACTGGCGGCCCTCGGCGCACGCCGTGCTCTCGGTGGGCGGGATGGCGACGTTCTACGATGCGCTCAACTGGAACTCCCAGTTCAACCCCACGGCGGGCAACGTCGCCACCTCAAGCATCGCGGGCGGCACCGCGCTGTCGTTCACTCCCGATCGCGTCGTCGGCGCCACCGGCCGCGGCACGGTGCCGATGGCCTACAGTTTCTCAAAGAGCGGCGGCCTCACCCAGTCCGCCAATCTCCGCTACCGCCTCGACGACGGCGTCTGGCGGATCCAATCCGCGTTCAGCCGCTCCAACTCCAAGGCCACGCGCCGCGATGTGGACGCGGGTTTCTTCAACGGCGTCACCGTCGGCCTGCGGAATCCCGTGCGCGTGACCTACACGGGAATCAGCGATGGCCGTATCGGGGATTTCCAAGTCTTCGACAACGCCAACCAAACGGTCGACGCCTTCGATCTCAACAACTACACGATCACGTCGGCCAGCAACGCGCCCAAGACCGACATCCGCGCGACGATCACGACCGGCGACCTCGATGTGCGCCGGCAGTTGCGCTGGTTCGCCTTTCCGGCCGCTGTCCAGGTCGGCGGCCTGCACCGCATCCAAACCAACGACGACCGCCGCGTGAACGGCCGCACCTACAATTACAACGGCGTCAACGGCTCGCTTTCCGCTGCACCCTACCTGTCCGACGTTTACTTTGGCGAGGTGAAGCTCGCGTCCTACCCGGACAAACCCTACGTGCCGTGGGTCTCGCCGCACAAGGTGTGGTCGGCGCTGCAGGCCAACCCAGCACTCTTCACGCAGACCGTCGCCCAGCAGCGCACCACGGCGAGCAATAACATTCTCAACTCAAAATACATCGAGGAAACCGTGTCGGCCGCCTACGTGCAGGCCGAGGCCCGGCTCTTTGCAAACCGGCTCAACGTCGTGACCGGCGTGCGTTTCGAGAAAACCACCGACGCGGGCGTCGGCCCGCTGCAGGATCCCAACGCGGTCTTCATCCGCAACGCCAACGGTGCCTTCGCCCGCACCCCGGCCGGCGCCCGTATCCGGAAACCGGAGTCGGGCGCAGCGGGCTCCCTCGACGAAGTTTCGCTGATCTACAAGGAGCGCGCCTCGCAGGCCGAACGCGCCTACCAAGGCTCCTACCCGAGCCTGCACCTCACGTTCAACGCCACCGAGACGGTCCTACTGCGCGCCGCCTACGCGAAGACTTACGGTCGGCCGAACTTCAGTAACATCATCCCCAATACCACCGTAAACCAGGACGACGACCTGAACCAGAATTCCGAAAACACGCTCGGCCGGATCACGCTCAGCAACATCGGGCTGAAGCCGTGGACCGCCGACAACTACGACGTGTCGGTCGAATACTACACCCGCCACGGCGGCGTGGTGAGCGGGGGCCTGTTCCTGAAAGATGTGAAGGATTTCTTCGGCGCCTTCGTGAAGGACGCGACTGCGGAGGACTTGGAGGCGCTCGGCCTCGATCCGCGCTACCTGGGCTGGCGCGTGACCACGCAGTTCAACTCGGGCTCGGCGCGCGTCCGCGGCGCGGAATTCAACCTCCGCCACTCGCTCACGCCTTTCGGTGCGTGGGGCCGGAACGTCATCCTGTTCGCCAACGCCACGAAACTGAAGCTCGACGGCCACGATCTCGCCGACTTCACAGGCTTCCTGCCGGAGTCGGTGAACTGGGGCTTCACCGTGAGCGTGAAGCGCGCGACGCTGCTCACCAAATGGAACTACCGCGGCGAGCAGAAGGCAGTCGCGTTTCCCGACATGGGGCCGGATGCGTTTCGTTTTCCCCAGCCGCGCGTCCAGCTCGACGTGAGCCTCGACTACCGACTGAGCAAGCGGACCTCGTTCTATTTCAATCTGCGCAACGCCACGAACGAGGTGCAGAACGAATTCGCCTACGGATCCCCAACACCCAGCTACGCCCGCGAATTCTACCACGGAAAATTCGGCCGCGCGTTCACCGTCGGGCTCAAGGGGTCATTCTGAGGATGCGAGCGCTGCGCCTCCGATTCCTCGGTGCCTCCGGCCGCAGCTTACTCCTCGTCGGAGCACGTGGGTTCGCACGCGCTGCGCCTGCTCCCGCCCCGCTCGACTTCGGCCGCGACATCCTGCCGATCCTCTCGAACAACTGCCTCCACTGTCACGGCCCGGATGATTCCCATCGGAAAGGAAAACTCTGCCTCGACACGCACGCCGGCGTGCTCGGTGCCGGCAAGAGCGACGCCACCGCCGTGGTCCCCGGAAAAAGTAATCAGAGCGATCTGGATCTCCGTATCTCCTCCACGGACGACGAGGACGTCATGCCGCCGCGCGACGCAGAGGAGAAACTCACCCCACCGCAGATCGCCCTCCTTCCGAACCCAGCCCTACCGCCGATGCACACTCTTCCCCGAACTCCATGAAGATAAAATCTACCCTCGCCGCGATCGCCGGCTGGTTTGCGCTCGCGCTCTCACCCGTCACCGCCACCCACGCCGCCGACAGCACGCTGCCCACCGGCACGGTCGAAGGCCGCGTGCTCAACGCCACGAGCGGCGCGTATCTCAACAACGCGCGCGTGACCGTGCCCGGCACGACGCTCGAAGCGTTCACGGGCGAGAGCGGAGACTTCCGTCTCGCGCCGGTGCCCGCTGGAGAGGCCAAAATCGTCGTGACCTTCACCGGCCTACAGGCGCAGGCGGCGACGGTCACGGTCGCCTCGGGCTCGGTGGTGAGACGTGATTTCAATCTCACCCGCACCGGCTCACCGGCCGAGCCCCGTCCGGACAGTGTCACCCAGCTCGACCCCTTCCTCGTCGCGACGAATCGCGAGATGAACGCCGCCGACATCGCCAATCACGAGCAGCGCCACGCCGCCAACTTCAAGAGCGTCGTCGACGCCGATGCGTTCGGTGACGCCGGCGAGGGCAACCTCGGTGAGTTCATCAAGTTTATCCCCGGTGTGACGGTGAACTACTCCTCGTTCGATGCGCGCACGATCTCCGTGCGCGGCATGCCCTCCGACACCACGCCCATCCTGGTCGACGGCAACCCCGTGGCCAGCGCCGCCTCCTCCGGCTCCACGCGCGACATCGAGGTCGGCGGCCTCATGATGAACAACATCTCGCGCGTCGAAGTCTCTAAGACGCCCACGCCTGACTCGCCCGCCAACTCGATGGGCGGCACCGTCAACGTCGTGAACAAGGGCGCCTTCGACCGCACCAAGCCCCTCTTCACCTACCGCCTCAGCGCGGTCATGAACAGCCACTGGCTCACGCTCCGCGAACTCCCCGGCGGCCAGCCCGAATCCACCGGCCGCCGCATTTTGCCTGGCGCCGATTTCTCCTACATCGCGCCCTTCAGCAAAACCTTTGGCATTACCCTCAACGGCTTCTTCACCCGCCGCTACAGCGGCACGCAGATGTCACAGTCCCAGTGGCGCCCGTCGGGTGCGAGTTCGGCGTTCGGCACTGCGGAAAATCCCTTTCTTAACGGCCATATCGTCAACGACCAGCCCACGCACTGGACGCGTTATTCCATCGGCACCACCTTCGATTGGAAACTCGGCCGGCGCGACATGCTCAGCATCGGCACGCAGTTCACCTCGGCCGACATGCACCAGAACATCGAGCAGTGGGCCACGTCCCTCACCGGCACCTCCAGCGTGCGCCCGCTCGGTTACGATGCCACCTTCGCGCAGAGTGCCAACGGCGCCGGCTCTTCCGTCCTTACCACCAACGCCCGCCGGAAGACCGACCGCACCTGGCACTCCAGTTTGAAATACCGCCACACCGGCTCGGTCTGGCAGGTCGACGGCGGCGCCGCGTATTCACGTTCCAGTAACACCTATCGCGACACCGACTTCGGCCACTTCTCCAGCGCCCGCACCCAGGCACGCAACCTCAACCTCCGCTACGATGCCATCAACACCGTGCGCAGCGGCCCCGGCACCGTCACCGCTACCACGACCGCCGGCGTGCCCGTCGATCTCCACTCGCTCGCGTCCTACACGCTCGTGTCCGCCGGAGCCAACCGCCTCACGAGCTCCGATGCCGTCGCCAGCGCGCACCTCAACGCCCGCCGCGACCTTAACCTCCGCCTGCCCCTCCAGCTCCGCTCCGGTCTCAACATCCGCCGTCAGGACCGCGATATCCGCGGCGAGACGCCCTCGTGGACTTTCGTCGGCCCCGATGGCATCGCGCTCACCGCCGATGATTCCGTCGCGCGCTACGACCTGATCGATCCCGTTTACTCCACCGCCAACGCGCCCTTCCACCTCGCGCCGTTCCAGCGCCCGAGCCCCTACAAACTCTGGCAGCTATATAAATCCAACCCCGCGTATTTTCGGTTCGATGAAGCAGGTGATATCAACAGCAGCTCCGCCGCCTCGCGCAAAATCGTCGAGACCATTTCTGCCGCCTACCTCCGCGCAGATCTCCGCCTCTTCCGCGACCGCCTCGCGCTCACCGGCGGCGTCCGCTTCGAGCGCACGACCGATGCCGGCGAGGGTCGCCTCGCGGACATCCGCGCCACCTATCAGCAGGACGCGCAGGGCAACTTGATCCGCGACGCCGCCGGCCGGCCCATCCGCGTCACCACCAACGCCGTTGAACTTGCCCGTCTCCAATACAAGGAACGCGGCGCCCAAGCCCGTCGCGATTACTCCGATTTCTACCCGAGTCTCAACGCCACGTGGCATTTCACGTCGAATCTGCAGGCCCGCGCTGCCATCGCCCGCACCATCGGCCGCCCGAACTTCAACGAGATCATTCCCAACATTACGATCACCGATCCGGCTGCGACCGAGACCAACCGCACCATCACCGTCGTCAACACCGGCCTTCAGCCGTGGAGCGCCAACAACTTCGACCTCGCCCTCGAATATTATTTCGAGCGCAGCGGACGTCTCGCCGTCTCTGGCTTCCGCAAAGACATCAGTGATTTCTTCGGTACCACCCGCACCGACGCCACACCCGAACTCCTTACCAGTTTCGGCCTCAGCGATGACTACCTCGACTACGACATCGTCACCAAACAGAACGTCGGCAGCGCCCGTGTCACCGGCATCGAGTTCGATTACCAGCAGCCCCTCACGTTTTTCCCGAACTGGGCGCGCGGCACCATGGTGTTTTTCAACCTCACCAAGACGCACCTCGAAGGTGCTTCGACCGCCAACTTCAGCGGCTTCACCCGCGAGAGCGTCAACTGGGGCGTGAGCCTCAGCCGCCCGCGCTACAATCTGAAGCTCACCTGGAACTACCGCGGCCGCCAACGCCTCGGCCAGGTCACAGGCACCGGCGTCGCGCCCGGCACCTACTCCTACAATCCCGAATACCTCACGCTAAACGTAAATGCCGAGTGGCGCTTCACGCGCCGCCTCGCCGCGTTCACCGTGATCCGCAACATCGCCAACGAACCCCTCATCGCCGAGACCTACGGCGTGGGCACTCCCACCTATGCGCGCAATTCCAACTACCAGAATCTCGGCTCCCAGATTTCGCTGGGTATCAAGGGCGAGTTTTGACCTCGCGTGAAAAGCTCCCACACTCC
>CAMCHO010000093.1 GCA_945874455.1 Opitutus sp. GAS368
TCCCTCCCGCTCACGACGTCCTGCCCGAGCCCGTATCCGTTAACCAAGGCCATCGCCGAACGCGAGGTGCTCGCCGCCAACTCCGCCGCTCCCTCCGGCCTCCGCACCATCGCCCTCCGTCCACACCTGATCTGGGGCGTCGGTGATCCTCATCTCGTCCCGCGCGTGCTCGCCCGCTCCCGCGCCGGTCGCCTGCGCATGATCGGCGCCGGCACCAACCGCGTCGACCTGGTCCACGTTGCCAACGCCGTCGACGCCCACCTCGCCGCCGAACAGGCCCTCGCCAACGCTCAACGCTCAACGCTCAGCTCGCAACCGTCGACCGCCTGCGGCCGGCCTTACTTCATCACCAACGGTGAACCCGTCTTGCTCTGGGAGTGGATCAACCAGCTCCTCACCTCCCTCGGCGAACCACCGGTCACGCGCCGCCTTTCGCTCTCCACCGCATTCGCCCTCGGCGCCGTCTGTGAAACCCTGTGGCGGGTGCTCCCGGTCACCACCGAGCCACCGATGACGCGCTTCATCGCCGCCGAACTCGCCAAGGATCACTGGTTCAACCTCGCCGCCGCCCGCCGCGATCTCGGCTACGAGCCGCGTGTGTCCATGGCCGCCGGCACCGCCGAGCTCATCGCGTCCCTCCGCGTTTAGCGGCGGGCTTCCCTGCCCGCCGTCCGCCCTCACTCCTCAAACAGCTCCGCCGGCGTAGCGAGCACCGCCTCACACACGGCCGCGTCTTCCGAATCTCGCTACCGACCGACGGATCAAGCGTCACCAGCCCCACGTCAAACCGCTACACGACTACGTCCATTCCTCCGCATCAAACCGCGTCGCGGTCGGCGCGTCTTCGTGGACCAATCTGTCATCCTTGGCCTCCGCCATTCCGCCGAACGCCTCCGCCCAACCCGCCCGCGGCGCGCTGAACGGCCGCAGAATCAACGCCCCATTCTTCGCCTGCAAATCGACCTCCTCGCCAAAACCACCATGCTCCAGCATCGCTTTGGGAATCCGGATGCCGCGCGAGTTTCCGCTGGGTACGATCTCGGTCAGCATGGCTACAAAGTAATTACGGAGTCGTTCGCGGCAAGAAGAGCGCTCGATGTAATTTAGTTGGTGAGTAAAAAATACAGCCGAGCGGGAAGAATTTTTCGCTGAACTGCACAGACAGAGAGTGGGGTCCGCTCCTTCCCAACACGCGTGGCCTAAAACCCCCTCTGCCGCACTGCCTCGAACAGCGTGATGATCGTCGCCATCGCGACATTCAGCGAATCCGCCTGCCCGGCCATCGGGATGCGCACCGGCACATCGCAGTTTTCTAACCAGAATTTGCTCAGCCCGTATTGCTCGCTGCCCATCACGATCGCGAGCGACCCGCGCAGATCGACGTCCGAGTAAATTTTTTCCGCTGCCGGCGTCGTCGCCACCATGCGCACGCCTTTTGCCTTCAGCCACGCCTGCACCCGCGTGCTTTCCTCGACCACCAGCGGCACCGAAAACAGCACGCCCGTCGAGGCGCGCACCACATTCGGATTAAAAATATCCGTCACCGGGTCGCACACGATCACCGCATCGCAGCCCGCCGCATCCGCGCTCCGCAAAATGGTCCCGAGATTTCCCGGCTTCTCGATCGCCTCCACCACGAGGAAAAACGGTGCTTTCGCCCCGCCCGCCACCATCGCATCCAAATCCCCGAGCGCCCGCCGCCACTGCGGTGCCACCGCCAGCAGCCCGTCTGGCCGCTCGCGATAAGCGACTTTCGCAAACGCCTCTTTCGACAACTCGAACACCTGCGCCCCCGCCGCCCGCGCTTGCTCGATCAACGCCGGCTCGTTCTCCCCGAGAAACCACTCCGGCGAAAAATACATCTCCGCTAGCTTAACGTTTTTCTCCAGCGCGCGCCGGATTTCGCGGTACCCTTCCACTAAGAATACCCCTGCTTCGTCTCGCGGACGCCGGTCGCGCAACTTCACGAGCTGCTTCACGCGCGGATTCTGGAGACTGGAGATTTTTTCAGGAGGGAGGTCCACGGCAGACACGGAAGACACGGAAACCCGACAAAAGACAAAATCCTTTTCCTCGCCCCGGGGAATTCCGTGTGTTCCGTGTCTGGCGTGGGCCACAAGAAAAAACCAAACGACATCCCGTTCGCGTATCACCAAGAGATCGAACTGGAGATCACTACCCTCACCAACCTCGGTTCCGGTCTCGGTCGCGTCCCGCTTCCGCCAATCGAAAATCAAAAATCGGACACCGAAAATACCGCCGGTGGTGGCTGGGTCGTCATGGTTCCGTTCACTCTGCCCGGTGAACGCGTCCGCGTCCGCGTCTTCCGCAATCAGAAAAATTTCTCCGAAGCCGACGTCGTCGAGGTCCTCACGCCTTCTCCCCACCGCGTGGCCGCCACTTGTCCGCTTTTCGCCCGTTGCGGTGGCTGCCAATACCAACACCTCGCCTACGCCCAGCAGCTCCTCTGGAAACAGCGCCAGGTCACCGAACTCCTCCGTCACATGGCCGGCATTGAGTTCGCCGTCTCCCCCGTCGTCCCGTCGCCGCGCGAATTCGGCTACCGCTCCAAAATCACGCCGCACTTCAACCCTCCGCGCGACGTCGCGGTCCCACCTCCCATCGGTTTCCTCCGCCAGGGCACGCGCTTTGACATTATCGACGTCCCGCGCTGCCCCATCGCCACCGACGCCATCAACGCCAAACTCCCCGAGGTCCGCGCTCGGGTCCACGCCCGCGCCGCCACCGGCGACTACACCCGCGCCTCGACGCTTCTCCTCCGCGAAGCCAGCGGCCAAGTCACCACCGACTACGAAGCGATCATCACCGAAAGCATCGACACCGGTGGCGCGCAGCCGCTAAAGCTGCGTTTTCTCGCGCGCGACTTCTTCCAAAATAATCCGTTCATCCTCCCCGCGTTCACCGGCTACGTCCGCGCCCAAGCCGCCGCCAGCGGCGCCCGCTATCTCGTCGACGCCTACTGCGGCAGCGGCCTCTTCGCCCTCACCGCCGCGCCGTCGTTCACCCGCGTCGCTGGCATCGAGCTGAGCGAATCCTCCATCCGCTTCGCCCGCGAAAATGCCACGGCGAACAATCTTCCGAATGTCACTTTCCAGGCTGGCGACGCCGCGCAAATCTTCGCTGGCCTCCCCGCGCTCGCGACGCCCGCCGACCCCGGCGCCTTCGCCGCTGCCGACACCGCCGTGATCATCGACCCGCCGCGCAAGGGCTGCGACGAAGCCTTTTTGTCACAACTCTTCACCTACGCCCCCCGCGCCGTCGTCTACGTCAGCTGCGATCCTGCGACGCAAATGCGCGACCTGAAAGCGTTCCTCGCCGCCGGCTACACGTTGACCGCCGCCCAGCCCTTCGACCTCTTCCCGCAAACCCGCCACCTCGAATGCGTACTGACCTTGGTTAAAGCGTCTGACGTTCAATAAATCTCCGAAGCAGTCGAGCCTACATACCACGCTGCGATTTTCACCATGCACCTCCACCTCACCGGGCAACACGTCGCCGTCATCGGCTCCTCGAACGGCATCGGCCGCGCCATCGCCGAGGGTTTTCTCGCCGAGGGCTGCCACGTCCGCGGTTTCGATTGCGCCCTTCCGGGCACGGCTGCTGCTTTCGAGACGACCCTCGGCGACGTCACGTCGTTCGAACAGCTCAAGGCCTTTGCCGCGACCTTCCCTGCCATCAGCCACGTGGTCTTCACCGTCGGTGTCGGCTCCGGTAAATTTGGCTTTCCGTTTTGGAATCTCGCCCCGTCCGATTGGGCGCGCGTGCTCGACATCAATCTCATCGGTGCCGTCAACGTCGCCCACGCCTTCGCCCCGGGTCTGATCGCGCGCGGAGCCGGCTCCTACTTGGTCCTCACGTCCGTCGCCGGTCAGATGGGTTCACAGACGGATCCGCCCTACAGCGCCGCGAAGGCCGGCCTCATTAACTTCATGCAGTGCGCCGCCAAGGATCTCGCCCCGCACAATGTCCGCGTCAACGCCCTCGCGCCCGGCATGGTGCAGACCGCCCTCAACGAGTCCGTCTGGGCCGCCGGTCAGGCCAATCTCCCCGCGTCCTCCCGCCAGCCCTACGCCGACTGGGCCGCGGAAAAAATCCGCAAGATTTCCCCGCTCGGCCGCTGGCAAACGCCTCCCGAATTTGCCGCCATGGCCGTCTTCCTCGCCTCCGATCACGCGAAGAACATCACGGGCCAAACCCTCAATATCGACGGCGGCCAGATCATGCACTCCTGAAGCCCCGTCCCGCCCCGTCCCGCTTCCCCGTCTCCCTTTCACTCTCACTTTCCCTTTCACTCTCACTTTTACCCCCACCCCCATGCGTATCCTGATCACCGGCGGCGGCGGCTTCCTCGGCTCCCAACTCTGCTCCGCCCTCCTCGCCCGCGGCACCCTCACCGGTCCTTCCGGCGCACCTGCGCCCCTCACGGAAATCGTCCTCCTCGACGCCGCGTTCCACCGTCCCGCGCCCGCGCATCCCACGATCCGTGTCACCCCACTCACCGGCGACATCTCCGACCGTGCCACCGTCTTCGCCGCCGCCGGCCTCGCGGCTCCCGCCACGCCCGTCACCTCGATTTTTCATCTCGCCTCGATGGTCAGTGGCGAATGCGAACAGCGCTTCGACGATGCCCTCCGCGTCAATCTCGACGGCGGGCGTAACGTCTTCGAGGCCGCTCGCGCCATCACGACCGCAGCGGGTTCCCGCCCCCGCGTCGTCTTCGCCAGCAGCATCGCGTGCTACAGCGGTGAGACCGTTGCGCCCATCAACACCGACGCCACCAAACTCACGCCGCGCACTACGTACGGCATGACCAAGGCGATCTGCGAACTCCTCATCAACGATCACTCGCGCAAAGGCCACTTCGACGGCCGTACCGCCCGCCTCCCGACGGTCATCATTCGCCCCGGCCAACCCAATGCCGCCGCGTCGAGTTGGGCTAGCGGCATGTTCCGCGAACCCCTCAACGGCCAGACGTGCGCGCTCCCCGTGCGCCGCGATCAGGGCCACCCCATGACCGGTTATCGCACCGTCATCGCATCCCTCATCGCGCTCCACGAAGTCCCCGAGTCCGCCCTCGCCGACGATCGCGCCTACGTCCTCCCAGCCCACACCGTCACGCCCGCCCTCGCCGAAGTCGCCCTCCACGCCGTCGCCGCCGAGCGCGGCCTGATGCTCGGCTCGATCGTCGACGCGCCCGACGCCCGTATCCAAGGCATCGTGACCAATTGGCCTGTCGCCATTGACGGCGCCCGCGCCGTCGCCCTCGGCCTCCCGTCGCCACCACCCCTCGCGACCCTCATCGCCCACTACCTCGAAGACTTCGGTCGTTAGGCGCGTCGCGCTCCCGCTCTGCTCCACCTCCGTCGCTCCTCGGGTTTTCCCCCACGCCCGCGGTTGCCCGCCCTCGGCTCCGCCGCTGACCCCTTTCCCATGTCCACCCCAGCTCACACTTGGCACTTCTTCCGCACCGGCGGTCTCGATCAAGTCGCCCTCACCACCGGCGCTGACCTCCTCGCCCTCGAGCACCTCGATCAAAAACTGTGGGTCGCGCTCGCCTGTCCGGTCAAGGGACTCGAGCTCGATGAAAAAACCCTCGCCCTCATCGACACCGATGGCGACGGGCGTATCCGGGTCCCCGAGTTGCTCGCCGCGATCACGTGGTCTGCGGCTCATCTCAACGATGTGGGCACCTTGCTCGCCGGCACCGATGGATTGCCGCTCGCGGCGCTCAACCTGAATACTCCGGAAGGGCGCGCGGTCCACGCCTCCGCGAAACAAATCCTGGCTAATCTAGGCAAAAAAAATGCCACCACGATCACGATTGCCGAGAGTGCCGACACCGCGAAAATCTTCGCCGCGTCTCCCCTCAACGGCGACGGCGTGATCCCACCCGAGGCCGCCGCCGAGGCCGCTACGAAACAGCTCATCACCGACATGATTGCCTGCACCGGTGGCACCGCCGATCGCACCGGCTCCCTCGGCGTCACCGCTGCCGACATCGAGAAATTCTTCGTCGCCCTCGCCGACTATGCCGCCTGGGCCACCTCCGGTGCCGCCGCCGCAGTGCTCCCGCTGGGCGACCAGACCTCCGCCGCTTCCGCCGCCATCGCCGCCGTGCGGGCCAAGATCGACGATTTCTTCGCCCGTTGCCGCCTCGCTGCTTTCGATGCTCGCGCGCTCGCCGCCCTTAATCGCAGCGAGACCGAGTTCCTCGCGATCGCCGCCAAGGAGCTCACTCTTTCGGCGGCTGAAGTGGCAGGTTTTCCGCTCGCCCGGATCGAAGCCGGCCGCACGTTACCGCTCCTCGACGGCGTCAACCCCGCTTGGTCAGCCGCCCTCGCCACCCTGCACGCCACCGCCGTCACGCCGATTTTTGGCGCGGCCAAGACCACCCTCACCGCCGCCGAATGGGCCGACTTGCAGGCGCGTTTCACGGCGCACGAAGCGTGGGCCGCCGCCAAAGCCGGCGCCGCGTGCGAAAAACTCGGTCTCGCTCGCGCCCAAGAAATTCTCGCCAGCAAAGGCCGGGACGCCCTCGCCACGCTCCTCGCCGAAGATCTCAGCTTGGCCCCGCAATTTGCCGCCATCGCCGGCGTCGAGCGTCTCGCTCGCTTCCATCGCGACCTGCGTTCCCTCCTCCATAATTTCGTCAACTTCGCCGATTTTTACTCGCGCGACCGTTGGGCTGTTTTCCAGGCCGGCACCCTGTTCCTCGACAGCCGGAGCACCGAATTCTGCGTGCGCATCGACGCCCCGAATCCCTTCGCCGTGATGAGCAAGGCCTATATCGCTTATTGCTCCTGCACGCGCGCTGGCTGCCCTCCGATGAACCTCGCCGCCTGCTTCACGCAGGGCGACAGCGACTACCTTTTCGTCGGCCGCCACGGTGTTTTCTACGATCGCGCCGGTCGCGATTGGGATGCCGTCATCACGGGCATCGTCGATAATCCCATCAGCATTCGCCAAGCCTTCTGGTCGCCCTACAAAAAATTCCTCCGCATGATTGAGGAACAGGTCGCGAAGCGCGCCGCCGCCGCCGAAGCCGCCAGCAACGCTCGCCTCGCCACCGCCGCCGAAAAAACGGCCAACGCCGACGCGTTTAAAGGGGAACCACCCAAGAAGGTGGACGTCGGTGCGGTGGCGGCCATCGGTGTGGCGATCTCCGGCGCGGTCACTGCGATTACGCTCATTCTTGGCTACGTCTTCGCGCTCAAATTTTGGCAATATCCGCTCGTGCTCGTGGGCCTAGTGCTCGTGATTTCAGCGCCGTCGATGCTCATCGCGTGGCTCAAACTCCGCCAGCGTACCCTCGGCCCCCTCCTCGAAGGCAACGGCTGGGCCGTCAACGGTCGCGTGAAAATCAACATCCCCTTCGGCACCGCGCTCACCGATGTCGCCGTGCTGCCGGCCGGCTCGCATCGGTCGCTCGAAGATCCTTACGAGGACAAAGCAGCCGCGAAGCAAAAGCGCCGCGCCACTTTCTTCATCGTCGTAGTGCTGCTCGCCGCCGCCGCCCTTTGGGTCCGCTGGAACGAACACCAAATGGGACGTTACTTCTGGAAGTCCGCTCCGGTGACGGTGGCGGCACCTGCACCGACCGAATTGAAAAAGTGAGGTCGTGTTCTCCCTGTCCCGTCTGTTTCGGACTTTCCCGTTGTCGGCCCGCCCCGCTGAAAACCAAGTGAAGTGGGTTTGAGCCGGAGTCGTCTGGTTCCCCCGCCACCCTGGGAGGCCATGCAGGGTGCAGGTCAGTGGAGCGGCAGGCGTCCCTGCCTGCTCGGTCTGCCGGGCGTCTCGGCGAGCCCCCCCCAGGCACGGAGGCCTGTGGCGACCTCTGGCCAAATCGCCCACCCAACGGAGTCAGCGCCGAATGAGTCGTCGTTCACCGCGACTCCGTCCACTCCGCTGCAGCATACTGGTCCACCAGACCCGCCAGTTCGTCCTCGTGGAAATCCGGCCACGGCGTTGCTTGGGCCTCCCCGCCCAGCGTCACGGCAAGCCGTGCGACGAAGTCTTCCTCGAATTTCTCCCAATCGACCGCCGCGCCGCCCACGTGTGCGGCGGGCCGCCAGAGTGAACCTTGGAAGAGGAGCCCGTGCTTGTTCCGCTTCTGCGCCGCTCCCGCGATTTTTTCGCCCGTGTCCCCGTGCACGACATCGTAAATTTCCGCGCGCTGAAAACACACGCCCGCCGGTCCCGTCGGCGCGCCCTCACTCCCCGGTTCGTTCACGCAAGGTTTCGTCACCGCCGCCACGCCTTGTGCTCGCAGCGCCGCCGCGAGCGCTTCGTGCACCTCGCGATAGCTCTGCGTCGCCCGCAATTCCTCCAGCGGGTGCCCTCGCGGAATGACCAATGCAAACGTCCAGTCGTCGCGATGATCGACCACGCCGCCGCCCGTCGCCCGCCGACACAGCTCAAAGGGTGCCTCCACCGCCGCGAGCGATTCGCGCACGAAGGTGATCTTCTGCGAGTAGCCAAACGTAAATGCCGGACCGCGCCACCCGTAGTGCCGAAACCGCGGCGTCGCGCGCGGATAGCGCTGCAACAACAGAAAATCGGTGGCCATGTTTTCGGCGGCACCGCTGGTGCGGGTGGGGAGAATCTCCAGAGTCATTAATCGCGAGAGAGGCCCAGAACCCGGAAAAACACCAAACTCAATTTGCGCCTTCAGTACTTTTTCGACCGGTGGTGCGACCCGCCGCAACGCGACCCGCCGCGCCACGTAGCCCGCCTCGTGAGAGGCGGGACGGACCGCAACGCAAACCGCCGCCTCCCGTAGCTCGCCTCGTGAGAGGCGGGACCGACCGTCTGCCTGCTCCCGCCATCCCTGCTCTCACGAGCAGGGCTACCTCGAAGCAAGCCGCCGACACAGCGTCGCAAACGTTCGCGCTCCCAGCGCTAACCCGCGAGGTTCAAATACCACTCCCGCACCGGCACCGGCACTTTAAGTCCTTCGACTTGCTCCGCCACCGCTTGCGGGCGGGTCTTTAGTTTTCCTGCCAAGGGTAAAATATCCAACGCGAGACACGCCTGCCGTTGCTTGGCCGCGTCGGGTGTTTCGGCCCGCGTCACAGCGGTGATCGGCGCTTGCTCTGCCGTCAGTTTAAAGCGTTCGCGAATGCGCACCCCGAGTGCATACCGCGAGACGAGTTCCGTGCCGGCCCAATGCATCACGCCACACACCTCCCGCCGCTCGCAGAGCTCCACCAGCACCTCGGCGAGATTGTCGGCCGCGCAGGGTTGACGAAACTCATCGGTATACAGGCGCGGCGTTTTCCCGGCCGCCCAGTCGGCCAGCATGCGTTCGTGCAGACTGCGTTTTCCGCCGGGGCTATCACCCATCAACAACGGCACGCGCAGGGTCACGGCAAAGTCTGCGGCCGCCTCCTGCACGGCGCGTTCACTCTCCAGTTTTTGTCGCGCGTAGAGATTGATCGGCGTCGCGCGGTCGTTCGCGGTGTAGGGTGCCGTCCGCGTGCCGTCGAAGACTTGCTCGGATGAAATATGCACGAACCGTGCGCTCACGTGATGCGCCAAGCGGGCGAGGAGGGCCGGCAATCCGACATTCATCGCTTGGGCCCGCGCGGGGTCCGCCTCGCATTGCGCAGGCACCGACACCGCCGCGCAGTTGACGATCGCATCGGGAAACGCGTCCAACACCGCCGCGCTCGTGGTAGTGTCATCGGTTAAATCCACCGTGCGCTTGGCCGCGAGCCCTTCGATTTCACCGACGTAAGTCCCCACGACCCCGATTACGCGATGCCCGCGTCGCGTTGCCGCCTGCGCAAAAACGGACCCGACCAAGCCCGACGCTCCGGTAAGAAAAATAGTCATCGTCCCGAAGTTGAAAGGTGAAACCAGCCCGACCGCCAGCGCTTCTTGCAACCGGCGCTGCTCCGTTTGGTCGCGGTCGGTCGCGATCACGGGTGCCATCCGGCCACGTGCGTCGCCCAATGGACCAAAGCTCCCCGGCGCCCGGTTCGAGCGGCCCTTCCGGCTTTCGTAAGAACGTTCCACCTACCGCCCGCTGCTCCGGCCTGGCCTTGGGTAGCCCCTACCGCCGCCAGCAGCGTCACCGGAGCTGCCCCCGCCGCGCGGCCGACGGCCGCGGACCGCGTCCTGGGGCGTTTTTTTATGGGGCGAGCCGTTCCACCGACCATCCCCCGTCTTTCTCCCGCCGAAAACGCAACCGGTCATGCAGCCGGCTCCGCCGGCCTTGCCAGAATTCGACGGTTTCCGGCGCCACGCGCCAGCCGCCCCAGTTTGCCGGCAACGGCACGTCCTGGCCCGCATATTTTTTCTCCAACGCCTTCATCGTGTCTTCCAACACCGCACGCCCGGCGATGACTGCACTTTGTTGCGCCACCCACGCTCCGAGCTGGCTCGCCCGCGGCCGGCTATGAAAATACGCCTCGCTCTCCTCGCGCGCGACCTTGGTCGCCGTGCCTTCGATCAGTACCTGCCGCTCGATTGCGACCCACGGAAATACCAACGTGACCTGCGGATTGGCCTCCAGCTCCCGCCCTTTGCGGCTCTCGTAGTTAGAATAAAATACAAAACCGCGACCATCGAGGCCTTTCAGCAACACGGTGCGGGCCGAGGGGCGCCCTTCCCGTGTCGCGGTGGCGAGGGTCATCGCATTCGGTTCGGGAATCTTCGCCGCTTCGGCTTCCTGAAACCATTTCTCGAACTGCCGAAAGGGATCCCGCGCGAGATCTTTCTCGGCGAGACCAGCAAGGGAGTAATCTTTTCGAAGATCGGCCAGCGACATTTGCCGTCACGCTGCCCCGCCGATTCCCCTCTGTCAAAAAATCATCTCGTCAATCTGTCGATCTGGTCGCGCGCCGCTGGAAACGCGTTTTTCAGCTCGTCGCGTTGGCCCAATTCGAAGTCCGTGTCTTCCCACGCGGGCGATGTCGTGCAGCTGAGCAGTGTCCAGCCCACCGTCGACCCCGCAGCCAACCGTGCGCCCTGCCAAACTCCGCGGGACACGGCCAGCTGCGGCACCTCGCCGGCGCAGACTGCCGGTCCCAGTCGGGTGACTCGCATGCTGCCGTCGCGGGGATCAAGGATCACGTGCTCCAACGCGTCGCCGGCGTGGAAATACCACACCTCGTCGATCTTGAGGCGGTGGAAAGCGGAAAAATCAGCGGCCGTCACCAGAAAATAGATCGCCGATTCCGCGCTCCGGCCGTCGTCCAATGTCACCGCGCTCACTCGGGTCCGCCGAAACCATCCTCCCTCCAGCGGCAGCGGCTCCAGCCCCAGCTGTGCGATGATCTTCCGAGCCTCTTCGTTCATGCGCTGATGTCCTGCCCACGGAAACCACGGAACACACGGAAAAATTTTCGAGCCGCCTAAATTTTCGTGTATTCTGGGGGTTCGTGGGCACGCTCCGCGTGGTGACTCCTTCGGCCTACATCGACCTCCACTCCGCCGATCTCCTCGCGCGCCTCCAACGGCTCGTGGGTATCTCGACCGTCAATCCGCCGGGTGAAAACTACGACGCCATCACCGCTGAGCTGACGCGTGATCTCACCGCTGTCGGCCTCCGCGCCCGCCGCTTCACGATCCCGCGCGCGCTCCTCTGCCAAACTCTGCCGCCCGCCCAGCACGCCTTCCCGCGCTACAACGTCCTCGGCAAACTCGCCACCCCGGGTGCGAAAAAAACGCTCCACTTCAACGCCCACTACGATGTCGTGCCCGTCTCCGGTAATTGGAGACACGGCAGCCCGTTCAGCGGCGCCGTCGAAGCCGGGTGGATCTACGGCCGCGGCACCTCCGACATGAAGGGCTCCATCGCGAGTCTCCTCTTCGCTCTCCAAGCCGTCCGCGCCACGGGCACCGCACCGCGCCTCAATGTCGAGGTCTCGTTCACCGCCGACGAGGAAACGGATTCCGTGCTCGGCACCGGCTGGCTTGTCGCTCACGCACCCATCAAGCCCGACTACGCCGTCGTCATGGAAGGTGGCGAACTCAACCGGGTTTGCTGCGGCCACAACGGCACACTCTGGCTCGAAGTCACCGTCCACGGTCGCGCCGCCCACGGCTCCATGCCCGAGCGCGGCATCAACGCCCTGGAAAAAATGTCCGCGCTGGTCCTCGCCCTCGGCGACTACCAGCGCCGCCTCGCCCGGCGCACGTTTGTCACTCCCGAGGGCACGACCATGCGCCCGACGATCAATCTCGGGGGCGAGTTCTCCGCCGGCCCCGGCGGCAAGATCAACACCGTGCCCGCCCTCGCTCGCTTCACCATCGACCGCCGCATCCTCGCGGTCGAAGACCAAGCCGCCGCCGAGCGTGAACTGCGGGCGTTCCTCGCCGCCGCCGCGCGCAAAATCCCGCAGTGCAAAATCTCCGTCGCCAAAATCTCCGAGAATTTTTCCTGCTTCTCGCAGCCGACGCATCCGTTCTTCACCGCCATGGCTGGTTGCGTGACCCGCGTGCGCAAACAGCCGACCGTCTTCAACGTCTCGTCGGGCTTCAACGACATGCATTTCTTCTCGCACCACTTGAAAATCCCCACGCTCGGCTACGGCCCCGGTGGCGAAGATTTCCACGCCGTCAATGAGCGCGCCAAGGTGAAGGAGCTCCTCGCCAGCGCGAAGATCTACGCCGACTTACTCACGAGCTTCGCCGGTTGATCCGCCTCGTCGCGCCCGCGCTACTTCAGTCCCTGCCGAATCATATTAACCGCGATCGCGGCGAGCAGCAGTGACACAATTTTCGAAATCGCGCGCATTCCGGTGGGCCGGATGATGCGCCCGATCCGCTCGCTAAAAGCAAACGCGAGCACGACCAGCACGAGGTTCGCCGCGAGCGCCGCAAACGTCACCCCCACGCCCAGCGTCTGCGCCAGCAAGATCAGTGTCGTGATCGACGCCGGTCCCGCAATCAGCGGCATCCCGAGCGGCACCACTCCAAAATCATCCGCCAGCTTCGCCGGCTCTTCCGTCGCCGAATGGATCAGGTCGCGCGCGGCGAGGATGAACAAAATTAACCCGCCCGCGATTTGAAAGTCACTCGGCGTAATCCCCAGCGCCGCGAAAATCGTCTGGCCCAAAAACAAAAACAACAGCGCCACCGCGCCTCCGGTCCAGGTCGCCTGCGTCGCGATCTTTCGCTTGGTCGCCGCGGGCACACCCGCGCCCATCGCCAGGAAAATCGCCGCCAGTCCGATCGGGTCGATGGCCACAAAAAGCGGAATGAAGGCCTTCAGGAAACTTTCCAAGATCGACGGCATAGGTTGACGCTCTTACTCCCTCGCGTCGTCGGCAAGCCTCTCGCGGCTCTGCCAAAAATTCTTTCGTGTGTTTCGTCCATTTCGTGGTTCGCTCCCTCTTCACTTTATGAAAATCAACGCCACGCTCACGCCGCAGCGCCTCACCAAGAAAACCGCGCGCGTTTTCGAACTCGCCGGCCAAAAAATCCGCGCCATCGACGCCGCGTGGGATTCCGCCAAGGGAACGCCCGTCTTCACCGTCGCCGGTAAATATACCTCCCGCGGCTGGACCGAGTGGACCCAGGGCTTCCAGTTCGGCATGGGTTTTCTGCATTTCGACGCCACCGGCGACGCCTCTTCCCTCGCACTCGCCCGCGAGAAGACCGTGAAGTTCATGGCCTCGCACGTCTCGCACGTCGGTGTCCACGACCACGGCTTCAACAACGTCTCCACCTACGGCAACCTCCGCCGCCTGATGCTCGAGGGCAAGGTCCCGCACAATTCGGACGAACTGAACTTCCTCGAGCTCGCCCTCAAAGTCTCCGGCGCGGTCCAGGCCGCCCGCTACGCCACCACCAACGCGAAGGCCCCGTGGTCCCCCGTCGCCGGCGGCCCCGGCGTCGCGCCGAGCGGCTACGTCTACTCTTTCAACGGCCCGCAGTCCCTCTTCGCCGACACGATCCGCTCCATGCGTTCCCTCGTCGTCGCACACCAGCTCGGCCACGCGCTAATGGGCGAGGGCGATAAGCCCACGAATCTCCTCCACCGGGCCATCGAACACGCCGCCACCACCGCACGGTTCAACGTCTTCTTCGGCCAGGGCCGCGATAGCTATGATGTCCGCGGACGCGTCGCCCACGAATCCGTCTTCAATCGCAACGACGGTCAGTTCCGCTGTCCGTCCTCGCAGCAGGGCTACTCGCCGTTCACCACGTGGACGCGCGGTGCCGCCTGGATTATCGCCGGCTACGCCGAGCAGCTCGAATTTTTGGATACAGCCAAAGGCACCGATCTCGACGCCGTCGGCGGTCGTCGCGCTGTCACCGATCTCTTCCTCGAGACCGCCCGCGCCACGAGTGACTACTACATCGACGGCTACTCCGCGAAAGACGGCGTGCCCTACTGGGATTCCATGGCCCTCAACAGCCACCAGCTCGGTGACATTACGAAGAAAAACGCCGATCCCTACAACGCCCACGAGCCCGTCGATAGCTCCGCCGCCGCCATCGCCGCGCAAGGGTTTATTCGTCTCGGCACCTACCTCGCCGCGAAGGGCGAAAAGTCCGCCGGGAAAAAATACTTCCAAGCTGGCCTGACCATCGCCGACACGCTTTTCGACGAGCCCTATCTCTCCACCGACAGTAAACACCAAGGCCTGCTCCTCCACAGCGTCTACCATCGCCCCAACGGCTGGGACCACGTCGCGAAGGGGCAAAAAGTCCCCAATGGCGAATCGTCGATGTGGGGCGACTATCACGCGATGGAACTCGCACTCCTCGTCCAGCGTCTCGCCGAGGGCAAATACACCACCTTCTTCTGAAAATCGTTCCCGTTTCTCGTTCTCGTAATCGTGCTCTCTTCCGTCCTTCGGATCGAGAGAACGAGGAACGATTACGAGAACGAGGAACGATTTTCCGGAATTCCCGCCACCTGTGCCCACACCGCTCCTCTACGAATCTCACTGCCACACCCCGCTGTGCAAACACGCCCATGGCACGCCCATGGACTACGCCGCCGAGGCCCTCGCCCGCGGGCTGAAGGGCATCATCTTCACGTGCCACTGCCCGTTGCCCGACGGCATCTCGCACGCCGTCCGTATGGTGCCTGAGGAGTACGACCGCTACGTCGAGTGGGTCGGCGAGGCTCGTGATCAATTCGCCGGCCGCCTCGATGTGCGCCTCGGCTTGGAGAGCGACTTTTATCCGGGCGTCGAACCGTGGTTGGAAAAACTCCACGCCCGCGTGCCCCTCCATCACGTCCTCGGTAGCGTTCATCCCCAAGTGCCCGACTACCGTCTTCAGTATTATCGCGGTAACTGGTTTGAGTATCAGCAAACCTACTTCGACCATCTCGCCCGCTCGGCCGAGACCGGCCTCTACGACACCCTCGCGCATCCCGACCTCATTAAGAACGAGTCGCCGTCCGACTGGCACTTCGAGCGCATCTTGCCGTTTATCGAACGCGCCCTCGACCGCATCGCGAAGACGGGCGTCGCCATGGAGCTCAACACCAGCGGCGTGAACAAAGCCATCCGCGAGATCAACCCGAGTCCCACGATGCTCGGCCTGATGCACGCCCGCGGCATTCCGGTCGTGCTCGGTGCCGACGCCCACCGCCCGACGCGCGTCGCCGACGGCTACGCCGACGCCCTCCGCACGCTCCAGACTGTTGGCTACACGGAGATCAGTTTCTTCCTCGATCGTCGTCGCCAGACCGTCCCGATCTCCGCTGCGCTCGGCTCGTTGGTTTGAAAAAGAAGCTTCGACGATGACGCCCACCCCTTACTTGGCCGAGATCGACGCCCTCAAGGCCCGGCTCGACGCCCGGCGGCCGCTCTCGCCTGAGCAGGTGCGCGGCCTCGTCACCGTGTTCGAGGCCGAGGAGACTGACTACATCCATGAGTCCAACGCCATCGAGGGCAACACCCTCACTCTCGCTGAAACCGAAATCGTTATCCGTCGCGGTCTCACCGTAGCCGGCAAGCCACTCAAAGATCACCTCGAGGCCAAGAATCACCTCGTCGCCTTTCGCCTGCTCCAACGCCTCGTCGCCGACCGCACCCTGTTCACTGAATCTGTCTTGCTTCAGCTCCACGCGTACATCCTCCACGGCATCGAAGACGAGTGGGCTGGGCGCTACCGAACCGTCCCAGTGCGCATTTCCGGTTCGCGCCACATCCCGCCCAATCCGCTGAAGGTGCCCGACCTCATGGCCGGGCTCTTCGCGTGGTATCATACGTCTGCGGCCGGCCATCCGGTCGAGGTTGCCGCCGATCTCCACCTCCGCCTCGCCCAGGTGCATCCTTTCATCGACGGCAACGGCCGCGTCTGCCGGCTTGCGTTGAATCTCCATCTGCTGTGCCACGGCTTTCCGCTCACGATCATCCGCTCCGTCCGCGACCAGCGCGCCGCTTACTACCACGCCCTCTCCGCCGCCGACGAGTCGGGTCAATCGGAGGCGTTCCGCGCCTTCGTCGCCGAGCGCGTGTTCGAATCGCTCCGCCGTTACGAAGAAGCCCTCGGCTGACCGATTACGCGAACCACGATCAAGGGTTCGGCCGAATCGGGCCGGACCTGATCTTCTGAATCTGAAGCTGGGTAACGTCCTCCACGCCGGGATTGCGGAGGGCGGGTCGCATCCTACCGTGTGCGTCTTTCTCTGATGCCTGCCGCGCCACTCAACCTCTACGACCTCACGCGCGAACAGCTCCGCGTGCAGCTCGTCCGCTGGGATCTCAACTCCGTGCACACCGCCCGGCTGTGGAACTACCTCTACATCGAACTCGCCGCCTCGCTCGACGCGATGCCGGAGTTGCCGCCGAAACTTCGCGCGCGCCTCGCCACCGACACCCACCTCGGCGTCTTACCCACCGCCCTCGAAACCGCCTCCAGCGACGGCTTCACTCACAAATATCTCCTCGCCCTCCCCGACGCCGAACGCATCGAGACCGTCCTCATGCGCTACACCGGCCGCGTCACGGCCTGTATCAGCAGCCAGGTGGGTTGTGCGATGGGCTGCGTGTTTTGTGCGACGGGCCAGATGGGCTACACGCGCCATCTCACCGCCGGCGAAATCGTCGCCCAAGCCGTCCACGTCGCCCGCGCCCTCCGCGC
>CAMCHO010000094.1 GCA_945874455.1 Opitutus sp. GAS368
GGCCAGCCGCTCGCCGAGCTCGAGGTCCCCGAGCTGCTCGCCGACCTCGCCCGCACCCGCGCCGAGGTCAACGTCGCCGCCACCGAGCTCGCCCGCCTCGAAGCCGCCGCCGCCAAATCCCCCGACCTCATCACCCCGCTCGCCCTCGACGCCGCCCGCGGCCGCGCCGAAATCGCCCGCGCCAATCAATCCCGCTCCGAAACGCTCCTCACGTTCGCGAAGGTCACCGCGCCCTTCGCCGGCATCGTCACCGCCCGCTACGCCGACGTGGGCGCCTACATCCCCGCCGCGTCCGCGAGCAGCACACCGGCCTCGGCCGCGCTCGTCACGATCGCCGACTTCCAAATCGTCCGCGCCACCGTCGCGCTGCCCGAACTCGAAGCCGTCAAAGTCAAAGTCGGCCAGCCCGTCCGGATCTCCCTCGAGGGCGTCACCGGCAACGCCGTTGAAGCCAAAGTCTCCCGCCTCACCTACGCCCTCGACGAGGCGACCCGCACCATGCTCGTTGAAGCCGACGTCGCCAACCCCGGCCTCACCTTGCGCCCCGGCCAATACGCCACGATCAAAGTCGGCGTCGAGAAACACACCGACGCCCTGCTCATCCCCGTCGAAGCGCTCGTGATGGAAAAAACCAACGCGTTCGCCTTCCTCGCCGCCGACGGCAAAGCGAAAAAAACCGCGATCAAGATCGGTTTCAACGACGGCGCCCGCGTCGAAGTCCTCTCGGGCCTCGAACCCACCGCAGCCGTTATCCTCGTCGGCAAACTCGCCCTCGCCGACGCCCAGCCGATCAACGCCGTCGAACAGAAATAATTCCAATCCGTTTGCATCGCTCATTCACGCTCATCCCCGCTCATCCAATCCCACCGAGTCTTGGCCGCAGCCGATAAGGCGAAGGCCTCCGTTACGAAAAATTAGCGAAGATTAGCGGTTCAAACCTGAATTGGTCTCTCCCCTCATGTCCCTCTCTCGTCCGTTCGCCCTCGCCACTGTCGCCTTCGTCGCCGCGCCCTTCCTCGCCTTCGCCGCGCCACAACCCATCGACCTCGTCACGACTCTGCGCCTCGCCGGTGCCGACAATCTCTCCGTCCGCATCGCCCGGGAAAAACTCGCCGAGGCCCGCGCCGACGCCGATGTCGCTCGCGAACGCCTGTTCCCGTGGGTCACCGCCGGCCTCTCCCTCCGCCAGCACGAAAATAACCTCCAGACCGTCGAGGGCCGCATCATCGATGCCGACAAACGCTCGTTCTCCGCCGGTGTCGGCCTCAACGCCCAATGGGATTTTGGTGACGTCTACTACCAAAAACTCGCCGCCCAACAGCGCGTCCGCGCCGAGGAAGCCGCGCTCACCACGCAGCGCCAAAATACCGTCACCGACGCCGCCCTCGCCTATTACGAACTCCTGCGCGCCACCGCCACCATCGGTATCGCCACCGAAGCCCTCGACCTCTCGTCGCGCCACCACGCCCAACTCGTCGCCTCTGCCTCCGCCGGCGTAACCTTCGCCGGCGACGTCCATCGCGTCGCCACCGCCCGCGCCCGCAACGAGACCGCCGTCCAGCAAGCCCGCGAACAAGCCCGCATCGCCGCCGCACGTCTCGCCGAAATCCTCAAACTCGACCCCGCCATCGACCTCACGCCACTCGCCTCCGAACTCATCCCCACCACCCTCGTTCCCACCTCGTCTTCCCCTTCAGCATCCGAACTTAATCCGGCGGCGCCCCCAGCCGTCCCTGCCCCGGACCTCGCCGCCCTCGTCGCACGCGCCCTCGCCGCTCGCCCCGAACTTACCCAAGCCGACGCCCGCCTCGCCGCCGTCCGCGAACAACACAACGGCGCGCGCAACGCGCCGCTCATTCCCGTCGTGAGCGCGCAAGCCAACCTCAGCGGCCTCGGCGGCGACACCGGTCTCCGCAGTTGGTCCCGCGGTTTCGATTCCTCCAACGACTACGGCGTCGGCCTCAGCTGGCGCATCGGTCCCGGTGGCCTCTTCGACCGCAGCCGCGTCCGCAGCAGCGAAGCCCGGCTCCGTCGGGGCGAACTCGAACTCGAACAAACCCGCGACACCATTCGTCGCCAGGTCGTCGAGTTTCACGCCCGCGCCCAATCGCTCTCCGCGCAACTCGCCTCGCTCCGCACCGCCCTCAACTCCGCGACAAAAACCGCCGAGGTCTCCCGCGAACGCCGCGCCCAATCCGTCGGTGGTGTCCTCGAAGATTTGATCGCCGAGGAAGAACTCACCCGCGCCCGCCGCGACTACGTCGCCGCCGTCGCCGCCTTCGACCAGTCGCAACACGCCCTCCTCCGCGCCCTCGGCGGCGACGCTCCTGCAAAGTCTCCCTAGCCGCCGACCTCAGCCGCAACACCGCAGCGGCGAGGAGGCCCGTCGCAATCCGACTCATCTCCGGCTCTCGTAGCGGCGAGCGCCAGCAAGCCGACCGCACCGCCGCGCTCATCACCCGTCGCGCCCCTCTCCGGCCCACCGCATCCGCGCTCGCCGTGAAATCCGCGGTCAAAAATTCCGCGCCTCGTTGCTTCACCCGCCCACCGCCCCCCGGCTCCGACTCTCCAGCGAACCCCGCGCTTGCCCTCCCCTCCACTCTCACTCTCTTTTTCAAGTTCAGGTTCACTTTCGCTCTCACTCTCCCTCTCCTTCTCACTCTCACCATTCATCTACTCATGTCCTCCCTCCCAACCCAATTCGCGGCCGTCACCGTCGTGACCAAAGCCAACGTCTACTTCGACGGCAACGTCGTCAGCCACACCGTCCTCTTCGCCGATGCGTCGAAGAAGACCCTCGGCCTCATCCGCCCCGGCTCGTATTATTTCGGTACCGGCGCCGCCGAACGCATGGAGATCGTCGCGGGCGAGTGCACCGTCACGCAAAAAGACAGCACGACAACCACGACCTACCGTGCCGGCACGTTCTTCGACGTCCCCGCCAACAGCGGCTTCACGATCGCCGTGCCGGCGGGCCTCTGCGAATACATCTGCTCCTTCCTCCCGTAGTTCCCCGGAGCGCGGCCGCCCCCGGCCGCCCCATTTAACTTTCTCAGCACGGTCGACCCGACCGTGCTTTTTTTGGGCCCACTCGCTTCGTCTTCGTCGTAGCCCTGCTCGTGAGAGCAGGGATCCTCCGCGCACCCTCACCCCAAACTTCCCTTGTCGCCCCGCCGCCCCACACCCACCGTCCTTCGCATGTTTCCTCGCCGCCTCCGCCTCGCTAGCGCAATCGTTCTCGTTCTCCTCATCGTTCTCGTTCTCGGCTTCCCCTCGACCCTCCCCCTCCGCGCCGCCGACGCCTCGCCCGTCGCCTCGCCCACGCCCCCTGCGCCGCTCGCCGACGGCCTCTACGCCGAATTCACCACCCCCCGCGGCACCACCACCGTCGAGCTCCTCTACACGCAAGCCCCGCTCATGTGCGTCAACTTCACCGGCCTCGCCGAAGGCACGCTCGCTCCGAAAAACGGGAAACCCTTCTACACCGGCCTTACGTGGTATCGCGTCGTCCCCGGCTTCGTCATCCAGAGCGGCAACCCTGGTCTCAAGGACACCGACGCGCTCCCCGCACCCGTCACGCCCCACTTCCCCGACGAATTTGTCCCCAGCCTCCGCCACGACGCCGCCGGCATCCTCTCCATGGCCAACGCCGGCCCTGACACCAACAGCTGCGAATTCTTCCTCACCCTCGCGCCCACCGAGCGGCTCAACTACCTCCACTCTGTCTTCGGACGTACTATCCGCGGTTTGGATACACTCGCTTTGATCCGCCAAGACGACCCCGTCTCGATTAAAATCCTCCGCATCGGTCCCGCCGCGAAAGCCTTCCGCGCCGACCCCGCCACGTTTGCCGCCCTCTCCGCCGCGCAAAAGAAACCCGCCACCGCCTCCGGCCCCGCCCCGACCGCCCTCGCCGCAAAAGACCCCAGCCCCCTCGCTCACTTCACCGACCCGGATAAGCTCCTCCCCGCAGTTCCTCCCCGCGCGGAAAACTTCAACTATAAGCTCGCCAACTTCGAGCGCACCACCGGCCTCCGCATCGCCGCCCGCCTCTTCGCCAAATCACCCACCGCCGCCGAAGACCACGCCCCCGGCGCCTTCATGAAAGCCCTCGCCGCTAAACTTGGCGTCACCCAACGCGGCGCCGTCGCCGCCTACTTCGCCGACGACAACGACTGGCGCATCTGGCTCGTCGGCGATGCCACCACGATGTTCTTCGGCCGCGTCGCCACGCCCGCCGAACTCGGCGACGGCGCCGCCTTCCACGACGTCAAAGAAGCCTTTATGAAAGCCGCCCAAGCCGAAGGCGAAGCCGCCTACGAACTCCAAAAGAAAAACGCCCCCGCCGATAACCCGCCCCCCGCCGGCCAGCGCATCAAACTCCAAACCGACGCCTTCCTCGACGGCCTCATCCGCAAACTCGACCCGAAGATTCAGGCTCACCGATAATGATTTGCGACGTCTCCTCCTAGCGGACGGCAAGCCACGTTTCGCCACCGCGTCGCCTGGGCCCGCACGTATTTATCCAAAGCAGGCCTCCTATCGTCCCCCAAGCGAGCGCACTTCAAAATAACCGCCACGGGCCAGGCCTCACTCGCGGCCAAGCCCACCCGAATCGATATCGCTTTCCTCAACACGTTCCCAGAGTTCGTAAAATTCCGCACCACGAAACACCAGGAAGCGAATGCGTCGGCAATCACTGTGCCACCACCTGAGCAGCGAGAAAGCCCAGAGGAACAGATCGAATCTATCCACGCGCAACTCAAACGGGATCTCGCTGCGGAACGCATCACACGTATTACCGCCGCAGCGCCCAACTTCTTCGAACGCCTCGTCGTCGAACTCCTCCTCAAAATGGGCTACGGCGGCTCCCGCCATTTCAGAAATTTGCCGGCGCACTCGCCGAGCATCGCGCCAAAAAGGGCGTCTTCATCACGACGTCTTCGTTCACCAAGGAGGCGCTCGCGTCCGCCACGAAACACGACGCCCGCATCGTCCTCATCGACGGCGAAAAACTCGCCACCCTCATGATCGACCACGGCCTCGGCGTAACCCTCGAAGCCAGTTACGAAATTAAACGCATCGACTCCGACTACTTCGCCGAAGAATAAGCTCCGACCCAAGATCCCGTTTGTCATCCGCTGTCGCCTCGCTCAATCTCTCGACATGCCCACCGTCGCCGAAATCAAAACCGCCGCGCGCAAGCTCCCCGTCAGAGACCGGGCCGATCTGTTGGTCGATTTTGCGATGGATGAGGCCGTGCAAAAAGAGCAACTCGTGCGGCTTCGTGCCGCTGTCGCCGAGGGGATCGCGGACCATGCCGCCGGCCGCTACATTGAACTCGTGACCGATGCCGATTTCAAAGCGTTCGCCGCCGACATAAAAAGCGAAGGCCGCGCCCGCCTGAAGTCCCGCAAATAGTTTCTCGATGCCGCGAGTTCGTTTCACGAGGCGCAGCCGGGCTGATTTGAACGAAATCTATGATCGCATTGCGGACGGCAGTCCTCGTGCCGCGCAAAGCATGATCGATCGCATCGTCGACCGAAGCAGCAAACTGCGAGACCAGCCACTGAGTGGCCATCCCCGCAACGATCTTTATCCCGGACTTCGTAGCGTTCGCTGTGGTCATTACCTTATCTTGCACGAGGTCGTCGGTGACAGCGTGGTCATAACCCACGTCGTTCATCACGCCCGCAATCTGCCGGTCATCGTTGGTCGGCCTCCCTCTCCATGAACGTTCGCCGCTTCCTCACCACCGTCCTCACCGCGCTCGCCCTCGCGCCCTTCGCCCTGGCCGCCGACCCCGCCCTCCGCGACGCCGTCGCGAGAAAAATCGCCGCCGAATACCCCGCGCTCGAAGCCATCTATAAAGATCTCCACGCCAACCCCGAGCTCTCTTTCATGGAGACGCGCACCGCCGCCCTCGTCGCCAAAGAGCTCCGCGCCCTCGGCTTCGAGGTCACCGAAAACGTCGGCAACACCGGCGTCGTCGCCGTCCTGAAAAACGGCCCCGGTAAAACCGTGCTTATCCGCGAGGACATGGACGCCCTCCCGCTCCTGGAGAAAACCGACGTGCCCTACGCCAGCAAAGCCATCGTAAAAGACCTCGGCGGCAAAGACTCCCCCGCGATGCACGCCTGCGCCCACGACACCCATATCACCTCCCTCCTCGGCACCGCGCGCGTGCTCACCACTCTCCGCGATCGTTGGTCCGGCACCCTCATTCTCATCGCCCAACCCGCCGAAGAAATCGGCGCCGGCGCGCTCGCCATGATCACCGACGGACTCTTCACGCGTTTTCCCGTACCCGACTACGTCATCGGCATGCACGTCTGGGCCGGCCTCCCTGCCGGCACCATCGCCTACGTGCCCGGCCCCGTCACCGCCAATGTCGATTCCATCGACATCCTCGTGCGCGGCGTCGGCGGCCACGGCTCGCGGCCGCACACCACTAAAGACCCCGTCGTCCTCGCCAGCGAAATCGTCCTCGCTCTCCAAACTATCGTCAGCCGCGAACTCGAGCCCGGCACCCCCGCCGTCGTCACCGTCGGTACGTTTCACGGCGGCACCAAACGCAACATCATCTCCGACGAAGTGAAACTCGAGCTCACCCTCCGCTCCTACGACGATGCCGTCGCCGCCCACCTGATCGCATCCATCAGGCGTATCAGCGAAAACCTTGCACGCGCCGCCGGTGTCCCCGCCGACCGCCTGCCCGTCGTCACCGCCGCCGAGACGAACACCCCCGTTTGCTCGAATAACCCCGCGCTCACCGCGCGCCTCGCCGGCATCTGGCGCGAGTGGCTCGGCGAGACGAACGTCACGCTCGGCAAACCCCTCACCGTCGGCGAAGATTTCGCCCGTTACGGCCGCACCACGCATCGCATTCCCATCTGCCTGTGGCTCATCGGGGCCACCGCGCCCGCCGAGATTCAAGCCGCCGCCCGCACCGGTGCCGTCCTCGCGTCCAACCATTCCCCGCTTTTCGCCCCCGTGCCCGAACCCACCCTCAAGGGCGCGATCACTTCGCTCAGCGCCGCCGCCCTCGAGCTACTGGCTAAGAATTAGCCCCGCGCATTCCGGCGTTGCCCGTCAGCAATCTCCGCTCTCACTCTTCACCATGCGCAGTTTTTTCTATCTCCTGCTCCTCGGCGTCGTCCTCGGCTCCATCGCACTCGTCGTGCGCTCCGGCATTTTCGCCCGCAAGGACCCCGGTCGCCCCATCAACGCCGCCATGCGCGAGGCCATGAACGCCAATCAGCCCCAACTCAGCGGCAGCGATGCCCAACTGATCGACCAGACCTACGCCAACGCCCGCAAGACACCCTCCGGCCTCCGCTTCGTCGTCCGGGCTCCTGGCACGGGCGATCAAACCCCAAAGAGCGGCGATCAAGTCATCGCCCACTATGCCGGCCGTCTCCTGGATGGCACGACCTTCGACAGCTCCTACCAGCGCGGCGCTCCCTTCACCTTCCGCGCGGGCATGGGCGCCGTCATCAAGGGTTGGGACGAAGCCTTCTTGAGCATGAAAAAGGGCGAGAAGCGCACCCTTATTATTCCACACTGGCTCGGTTATGGCGAAAAAGGCTCGCCGCCCAAAATCCCCGGCAAGGCCACGCTCATCTTCGAAGTCGAGCTGATCGATTTCCGCTGACCCTGCCCGCGAGCGCCCTGGGGCGCGGCGAGCGGCCCCGAGGCGTTTCCTGCACACGCCGTTCATGATCGCTGGCTCGCGTTCATGGGGCTGGCTCCGCAGTCCTACGTTCCGCCCCGCCCGCGCGTGCCATGCGGCCAAGAAACGTTCAGCTCGCCGGATTCACGATCGCTGTCGTAGGTTCGGCCCATGTCCCCACCTCGCATCATCACCGTTCTCTTGCTCTCCGTGACTGCGGCACTCTGCAGTGCCGCGCCTACCCTCCCCGGCATCGGTGCGGCGATGGACGCCCTGATTGCGCAAAATGAAATCGCCGGTGCCGTCACCGTGGTCGTCAACCGGGACCGGACACTTCACCTCGAGAGTAACGGCCACGCCGACGTCTCCACCCGGCGCGCGATGACGCCCGACACGCTCATGTGGATCGCGTCGATGACGAAGCCGATCACCGGTACCGCGATCATGATCTTGCAGGACGAGCGCAAGCTCAACGTTACCGACCTCGTCGCGAACTACATCCCCGAGTTCGCCCACCTCAAGACGCCCTCTGGCCAACCAGCCAACCTCACCATTGCCCAAATTCTCACCCATACTTCGGGTCTCGGCGAAGCCAGCGGCCCGGCGGCCCAGGCCGCCAAAACGCTCGCCGATCTCGTGCCGGTGTGGCTCGCGGCAAAAATGCAATACGAGCCCGGCGAGAAATGGAAATACACCCAGTCCGGCATCAACCTTGCCGGCCGCATCGTCGAGGTCGTGAGCGGGATGACGTTTGATGCGTTTCTTCAAAAACGTGTGTTCGATCCGCTCGGCATGCAGGACACGACGTTTTATCCAAGCGCCGCGCAGCGGGCCCGGATGGCCACCGGCTACATAAAAAACAAAGACACGGGCGCCCTGGCGGCGGCACCCGCCCGCGGGGACTTCGGCACGCGCGACCGCCCGCCTCAGGGCAACGGCGGACTCTACTCGACGGCCAACGACTACGCGCGCTTCTGCCAAATGTTGCTCAACCGTGGCACCCTCTCCGGTCAGCGCATCCTTTCCGAACGGGCCGTCGGCGTGCTCTCCGCGGTGCACAGCGGGGCGTTACCGACCGGGTTTTTCCAAAACGACACCTACGGCCAACGCGGCCTGAACTACGGCTGGGGTATCGGCACATGTATCCTGAAAACCCCACACGAGGGCCTCGCCGCGATGCTCTCGCCGGGCACGTTCGGCCACGGCGGCGCTTGGGGCACGCAGGCGTGGATCGATCCCGTCAAGGGCGTGGCCTATGTCCTGATGGTGCAACGCGCGAACTTTCCCAATAGCGACGCGAGCGAGGTAAGGCGCGTGTTTCAAGCCACCGCCGCCGCCGCGCTTGCGAAGAGCGGTGGCCGGTAGTTTCGCCGCCGCGTGCTCCGTCCCCACAGCGGGCGGAGCCTCGCCTCGTCGCCGCAGGCTCAACGTTTCACGCGGCCGGCTAGCTCTTCGTCGGCGGCTTGAGCGTGATCAAAATATTCGCCGCCGTGATCAACCCACCGCCCACCAGCAGGTGAAACGTCGCCTGCTCGTTGGCGTAGTGGATTCCCACCCACACCGAAAACAACGCCGGTAAAAACAACGCCATCAGCGATCCGAAGATCGGCTCCACACAGTAAACCAGCCCCGCCTCCGTCGCCGTGATCTTCGGCTGCCACGCATTCATCAGCGAAAACGAACCCAGCGTGCAGAACACCGTCAGCGTCATCGTCAGCACCAACCACGCCGGCGAGGTCCACGGCGTGACGAGCGACGCGACATCCGGCGCCGTCACCCCCGCGAGCACCGTGAAGACGAGCGCCTGCGTCACAAACATCACGAGCGTCAGCCGCTCCGGTCGGTTCGCCGCAAACGCTTTGTTCTCCAACCACAAGATTTGCCCCATAAAAAACAGCGACGCTACCAACGTCTCCCACTCGCCGCGCCCGAGCGACAGCTCGCGCCAATCGAATTTCCCAAGAATCGCCACACCCGCGAGCACCAGCGCACAGCAGATCCACACGGTCCAACCGGGATGTCGCCGCGCACGCACCGCGACATAGATCGGGATCAGAATCGCGTAGAACTGCGTGAGAAACGCCGAGGTGCTCGCCGCCGTGAATTGCATCGCATCGTTCTGCAGCAGCATGCCCACGGAAGAAAAAAGCCCGATGATCACTCCCTGTTTCACCTCGCCCCGCGTCACCTTCCAGAAATCAAACGGTCGCAGCGCCATCAACACCGCCGACGCCAACAGGAACCGCGGCGCGACCGTGTAGATCGCCGAAAACCACGACCCCGCCTGCGGAAGCAGCACGCCGTGCAGCAGCATCACCGCTTTGATGACCGGAAAACTCAGTCCCCAGAATAAATTCGCGAACAAGAGCATGAGAATCGCTCGCGAGCGTTGGGGATGATGAGCGTCGGACATTCGAAATTTTTCGGCGTGGAAAACGCAGCCGACTACCGTGCCGCCCGTCCCCCCGCGCGCCAAGCGAATTGCCGACCGCCTCCCCGACGCTGTCTGTCTCATGCCGCCACAAAAAGCCGATGCGCTCAGAACCCTCGGCCGCGAGCTTCGCGCAGGTACGCACCCCCCTCGGCCCCCCTCGGCGACGCCTCTCTGACGGCTAACGGCAGCGGTTGGCTGGTCGCCCTGGACCGCAGCACCGCGTTGACCTTTACCCCGACCGGCGGCGTCACGGCCCGCTGTGTTACAATTCGTCTACCTGCCCCAAAATAACTCCCGAGCCTCGACAACTCCGCGCCCCCCCGCCACTTCTCTCCCTCATGGCGAAGGCAAACGGCGCGACGCGCCTCCCAAAAAAAGACTACGAGGCCCGCGTGCCCGCCCTGCGCGGCGCGCTCGTCCAGATGCAGGTCGAGCTCCAGCACGCCCCGTTTCCCATTCTGCTCGTCGTCGCCGGCGACGAAGCCTCCGGCAAGGGCGACGTCGTCAATCTCCTCAACGCCTGGCTCGACCCGCGCGGCGTCGAGACCTTTGCTTTTCACGAGCCCACCGACGAAGAGCGCGAGCGCCCGCCCATGTGGCGCTACTGGCGCTGTCTACCTCCGCGCGGCCGCATGGCGATCTACGCAGGTGGCTGGCACGCCGACGCACTGCGCGCCAATCCCCACACCCCGGGCGAACTCGATCATTTCGCCGGGCGACTCCGCCTCTTTGCCCATTTCGAACGCCTGCTGGCCGACGGCGGCGCCCTCATCGTCAAAGTCTGGCTGCAACTCTCGCAGGCGGCTCAACACGAACGGCTGCTCGCACTGGAGAGCGATCCCGATACCGCGTGGCGTGTCACCGCCGAAGATTGGCAGCACAACCGCGACTACGAGCACCACGCCCGCCTTTCCGAACAGATGCGGCGCGCCACCCACAAGCCCGGTGTTCCGTGGCACGTGATCGACGCCACCGATCCCCGCGCGCGCAACCTCGCCGTCACCGAGTGCGTGCTCGCGAGTTTCCGTCGGCAGCTGGCCGCGCAATTAAAAATCGGTCCCGCTGCCAAGCCCCGCCGCACCGTCTCGCTGCGCCCCACCGGCCTCCGGCGCCTGCTCGCCCTCCACCTCGATCAGTCCCTCTCCGAAGCCGCCTACGGGGAAAAACGCGACAAATGGCTCGGTCGCCTCCACCGCGCCGTCCGCACCGCCGCCGAGCGGGGCCGCTCCATCGTGTGGGTCTTCGAGGGTTGGGACGCCGCCGGCAAGGGCGGCGCGATCCGCCGGCTCACGAGCGCACTCGACGCCCGTGATTTTCGCGTGATCCCCATCGCGAAGCCCACCGACGAAGAAAAAGAGCACCACTACCTCTGGCGCTTTTGGCGCCACGCGCCGCGCGCCGGCCGCGTCACAATTTACGATCGCTCCTGGTATGGTCGCGTACTCGTCGAACGGATCGAAGGCTTCTGCCGCGACCCCGAGTGGCGCCGCGCCTACGCGGAATTGAACGACTTCGAGGCCCAGCTCACCGCCCACGGTATCATTGTACTTAAATTCTGGCTACACCTCTCGAAGGCGGAACAGTTGCGGCGCTTCCGACTCCGGGAGGAGACCGACTACAAGCAGCATAAGATCAACGCCGAGGATTGGCGCAACCGCCGCCAGTGGGCCGCGTACGAGACCGCCGTCGGCGACATGCTCGCCCTCACCGACCGCCCCACCGCACCATGGCACCTCGTGCCCGCTGACAACAAACGCTTCGCCCGCCTCGAAATTCTCAAGACCTCCTGCAAACAAATCGCCGTCGCCCTCGAAGTGTAGTGCGACGAGCCTGTTAACCCGAACGCTGAATTCAGCGTTCGGATTAAACTCACCTCGATAGCGAATGAGCATGAGACCACGAGCCCTCGCCGAACGCCCACAGCTTCCGGACTCCGCAGAGTTCTGAGCAGCAGCCTTTCAATCGGCCGAATCCTGAATTTGCGGGAAAAATCAATGGGGGGGCCGCACCCAGTCCGCGCCCGCGGCCCGACCGCCTGGGCACAAAAAAACCGCCACGGAAAAAATCCGGGGCGGTTTGAAAATGAAAGCGGCGAATTACTTGGCGACGTGGCCGGAGACGAGCTTGGTCATCTCGAACATCGAGACGGCCTTCTTGCCACCGAAAACGACCTTCAACTTGTCATCGGCATTGATCTGGGTGCGGACCTTCTTGTCCTGCAGACCATTTTTCTTGATGTACGCCCAGAGCTTCTTGGTGAGCTCGGTGCGTGGGAGTGGGGCTGCACCAACGACGGCCGCGAGAGCGGCGTCTGGCGTGACCGGTTTCATGAACGCTGCGTTTGGTTTACGTGCTGCTTTTTTAGCCATAATGTTACTTTTGTTGGGATTTAACCTCTAGGACGGAGATCGTTCTAGAGGGGAAAACAGTCCTTTGCCTAGGAGAATCTTCAATTTTTTTAGAGGCATTCTCCTCTCACGCAGGCTCGTCCACCTGCACAAACTGCCGGTAAAGGGCCGCATAATGCCCCCCGCCAGCGAGCAACGCAGTATGCGTCCCCCTTTCAATCACCCGCCCTTGGTCAAGCACGAGTACCAAATCCGCGTGACGAATCGTCGAGAGCCGATGCGCCACGACGAAGCTGGTACGACCCCGCAACAGCGTGACGAGCGCCTTCTGCAGTCGCGCTTCCGTGAGCGCATCGATCGAGCTGGTCGCCTCGTCAAGGATCACCAACCGCGGATCGGCCAGCAGCGCCCGCGTAAAACACACGAGCTGGCGCTGGCCGACCGACAGTCCCGCACCGCGCTCGCCCACTTCGGTGTGCAGCCCTTGCGGCAACGCTTCCAGCAGATCTAGACAGTCGAGCTGTTGCGCGGCCGCACGCACCTCGGCTTCCGTCGCCTCGGGTCGCGCGAGCCGGATGTTGGCCAACACCGTGCCGCTGAAGAGAAAATTCTGCTGCGGCACCATCCCCAGCTGCCGGTGGAGCGAATCACTGGTGATCGTCCGCACTTCCCGTCCATCGATGAACAACTCGCCGGACGTCGGTAGATAGAATTTTGCCGCGAGGTTGATAATGGACGTCTTGCCGCTGCCCGTGTGACCCACGAGCGCCACAGTTTGACCGGGCTCCGCCAAGAAATCCACCTCGTGCAAAACGAGTCGCGCTGGATCGTAGCCGAACGAAATTTTCCGAAACTCGACGCGCGCACCCTGCCCGACCAGCTTCGGCAACGCCACCGCGTCGGGTGCGTCCTCCCAGGCCGGCTGGGTGTCGATCAACCGGAAGACCCGCTCGGCGCCGGCCATCGCCACGAGCGCCTGATTGTATTGGTTGCCGATGACCGCAATGGGTGAAAAAAAGAAATTGGAGAGAAAGAAAAACGTGATGAGCGCATCAAGCGACATCGCACCGTCGAAAACCCGCCAACCTCCGAACAAGAGCAGAATGGCCACGAAGAATTGGCTGTTGAGCTCGAGCAGGGGCGTGAGCTTTGCGGAGGTGCGCGCGAGCGCCATGTTGTAGCGGGAATGATCCGCGAGCAGGCCGCGAAAGAGTCCGGCATTCGTCTCCTGCCGCACAAATCCCTGCGTCACCCGGATGCCGTTGACCGACTCCGCGAGCGTTGCCGTGACCCGGCTAAAGCTCTCCTGCGCGGCCCGCGTGAGGTGGCTGAGGCGCACGCGGAAATGGCGATTCGCACCCCACAGCACCGGCGCGAGTCCCGCGACGACGAGGAACAGCACCCAGTCGCAGCGTACCATGACGATCGCGGTAAACACCATTTGCCCGAACTGGATTGCGCTCACGAACATCACGTCCTGGATGCCCACCCGCAGCGACTCCACGTCACTCGTCACGCGGCTGATGATCCGGCCGAGTTTTACCCGGTGGAAAAAACTCATCGGCTGGCGCTGCGTCTTCGCAAAAATCTCGGCGCGCAGTCCGTTGACGACGGTCTCCCCAATCTCGAGCGCGTAACGTTGGCGCCAATGAAACAGCACATCCGTCGTGAGCGCGAGCAGCCCGTATCCGAGGACCGCCCACGGTAATCCTCCGATGTCATGGTGGGCGATCGGTCCAGAGATGATTGCGGCCGAGGCCCAGATCAGCGCCGGCAACTGCGCCGAACGAATCACCGTGAGGACGAGCAAAATGTTCAGCTCGCGCTTCACCGGCCGCGCATAGGTAAACATGCGCCGGATGAGTCCCCACTCGAGGGGCTTGAACTGCTCCGCATCCTCGTCGTCCTCCAGCGGGCGGCGCACGAGTCCGAGGTCGCTGATCTTGGCGGGAATCTCGCTCACGGGCGGCCCTCCCTGAAAATCGTTCTCGTTCTCTTAATCGTTCTCGTTCTCCGGCCCGTGCTCATTCTCCTGCCGTCGGTCGATCCTCTCGGAGGGAGGGAACGATTAAGATGAGGAGAACGAGAACGATTCGGAGGGTGAGCGTTCACGCGTTGAGAAATGTGACTCACGCGGCACCTCCCTTGAATTTCAACTGTTGCAGCTCGCGTCCGTCGACGAGTTGGAGATTGGCAACGCGCAGGTAAGGCCCGTCCGCTTTCATCAGTTGCTCATGCGTGCCGCGCTGCACGATGCGCCCGTCCTCCATCACGATAATAAAGTCCGCCCGGCGCAGCGTGCTCAAACGATGGGCGACGATGAACGTCGTGCGGCCGGCGATCGCTCGGTCGAGTGCCTCGAAAATCTCGTGCTCCGTCTCGCTGTCGATGGCCGCCGTCGGATCATCCAGCAGCAGAATCGGCGGTTCCAGCAGGACGGCGCGGGCAATCGCGAGGCGTTGGCGCTGACCGCCGGAGAGGGTGTTCCCGCTCTCGCCCAAGACGGTGTCGTAGCCTTTCGGCAAGCCGAGGATAAAATCGTGCGCGGCCGCGATGCGCGCGGCTCGCTCAATCTGCGCGGACGTCGCCTCCGGGTGCCCAAACGCGATGTTCGCGGCGACGGTATTCGAAAAGAGAAAGCTCTCCTGAAACACGAGGCCGATATTGCGACGGAGGTCATCAAGGTTGAGCTGCCGCGCGTCGATGCCGTCGAGGAGCAGCCGCCCGGAAGTGGGATCGAAGAAGCGCGGGATGAGGCTCATCAACATGCTCTTGCCCGCACCCGTCGCGCCGAGGATCGCGACACACTGCCCCGGTTGCACCGTGAGGTCAATTTCCCGCACCACCGCCTCCGCACCGTCGTAGGTGAACGAAACGTTTTCGAAGCGGACTTCACCGGTGAGCTTGGGGCGGCGCAGGGCGGTGGGCGCGTTTTTCACCTCGACGGGCGCATCGAGAATTTCGAATACCCGCCGCGCACCGATCAGCGATTGCTGCACACTGTTCACAATGTTGACGACGTTGTTGATCTGTCCCGAAAACTGTTCGAGCAGACCGGCAAAGACGATGAGTCCAGTGCCGAAGGGCAGCCGGTTGTGCGCCACGAGCCAGCCGCCGTAACCGAGCAGAACGATGATGTTGATGCGCGTCAGAAAACCGATCGCCGGCGTAAACAAACTCAGCCGCCAAAAAATCCCGCGCTGCTGGTCGAAACAGGCTTGGTTGGCCGCCTCAAATTTCGCGCGATCTTCGGCCTCGCGCCCAAATCCTTTCGTCACAGCGATCCCTTGGACACTCTCGGCCAGCGTCTGCACCATACGTTCAACGAGGGTCCGGTTGTGCGCGTATTCGGGCTGAATTTTTCGGGAAAACCACGCCGACATCAACCACAGCACCGGCGTCGTCGCGAGACAGGCCAACGTCAGACCCGGATGCAGACTCGCCATGTAGAGCACGTAAACCGTGAGCGAGATGACCATAATCACGCTCTGCATGAGCACCTGATCGACAAACATCCGCACCGCCTGCACATCGCCCGTCACCCGGGTGATGATCGAGCCCGTCGAGTTGGCATCGAAGAAACGGAAGCTCAGCCGCTGGAGTTTTTCGTACACCTCACCTCGCAGATCGACGACGAGTTTCTGCTGCACCAGCACATTGATGGAGATCGCGTAGGCGTAATTGAGCAGCGCACGACCGAGCGCGAGCACGAGAATCAAACCGGCGATGAGGCCGAGCACGTGGAGCGGCGGCCAGTCCGCAGGGAGCGACAGATGGAGCTGGTTGGCCGCGAGCGGCGTGCCGTCCATTTTGTGCCGGATATAGTCAATCCCCAGACCCGTGAAACTGAGGCCGACGATGCCCATCGTGAGCAACGCGAGCTGGATCCCAAGCACCTGGAGGCAGTGGAGCCGATAGCGCCAAGCCAACCCGAACAGCCGACGGATCAACACCCCATTGAAGGGCGCAGCGGCGGTGGGAGCGTGGGAAGAAAGAGACATACGAGCCCCCAGCCTACGCGCACAACCTGACGGCGCACGAAATTTATTCCCCTTGGATACAATAACCGAAGCATACTTCGGCTGGGCGTGCGGGGGCGGGGGGGCCTTGCGCGGAGAAGCGAGTCTATTTTTGGCTGACTGACCACGTCCTGAATCGCCGGCAAGCGGGCTCCTGACTCCCAGCAAATGGGTCTAATATTAAACGCAACGTGAGATCACCACGAACCCACCCTACGCGCCCACTCGAAGCGTAGCGACCGACGCACGCCGCTATTTCCGCTGGGCAGGCTGCTGACCTGCGCTCGGCAGATTATTCGGCGGCTGGCGCGGCTGCATTGGCTGCGGCGGCACCGGCGGCGGATTCACTTGCTGCGACGCCTGCTCGCGCAAAGCCCGACGACGGGCAACTTCCGAAGCCACCGCCTCGAGCCGGCGCGCTTCGTCAGCTGGAGTCGGATTGACCACGACCGCCTGGGTGACCGCCTGCGGCACATTGGACATCTGGGGCGGTGGCGGCGCCATGTTCTGCGCGGCCGAACCGGACGACACGACTTTGGACACACGCTGCGCCAAGGTGAGCGTCCGCCCCTGATGCTCGACCACGAGGGACTC
>CAMCHO010000095.1 GCA_945874455.1 Opitutus sp. GAS368
CGTCGCCCACGCTCACCGAGCAAAATACCAAGGCCGAAATCCTCGAGACCGGCATTAAGGTCATCGATCTCATTTGCCCCTTCATCAAGGGTGGCAAAGCCGGAGCCTTTGGTGGTGCTGGCGTCGGCAAGACCGTCGTCATCCTCGAACTCATCAATAACATCGCGAAAGCCCACGGCGGAATGTCCGTTTTCGCTGGCGTCGGTGAGCGTTCCCGTGAGGGCAACGACCTTTACCACGAGATGTCCGAGGCCGGCGTCATCGACCAGAAGGATCTCAGCAAATCCAAGGTCGCGCTCGTGTTCGGTCAGATGAACGAGCCCCCGGGTGCCCGTATGCGCGTCGCCCTTTCGGCGCTCGCGATGACCGAGTATTTCCGCGACGAGATGAACCAGGACGTGCTCCTCTTCATCGACAATATTTTCCGCTTCTCACAAGCCGGTTCCGAGGTATCCGCACTGCTCGGACGTTCTCCTTCGGCCGTCGGTTACCAACCCACACTCTCGAACGAGATGGGGCTCCTCCAAGAGCGCATCACCTCGACGAAAAAGGGCTCCATCACGTCCGTGCAGGCCGTCTACGTACCCGCCGACGATCTCACCGATCCGGCGCCCGCCAACACCTTCGCCCACTTGGACTCCACCATCGTGTTGGAACGTTCCATCGCCGAACTCGGCATCTATCCCGCCGTCGACCCGCTCGCGTCCGTCTCGAAGGCCCTGCAAGCTGACATCGTCGGCGAAGAGCACTACAAGGTGGCCCGCGAGGTCCAACGCGTCCTCCAACGCTACAAGGATCTGCAAGACATCATCGCGATTCTCGGTCTCGACGAGCTTTCCGCCGACGACAAACAAACCGTTTACCGCGCTCGCAAAATCCAGCGCCTCCTCTCGCAGCCGTTCGCGGTGGCCGAGGTGTTCACCGGCACGCCCGGAAAATACGTCCCCGTCAAAGAAACCGTCCGCGGCTTCAAAATGATTCTCGATGGCGAGGTCGATCATATCGCCGAGGGCGACTTCTACATGAAGGGTGGCATCGACGAAGTTCTCGCCGCCGCCGCCAAGAAATAATCGGCCATGGCCCTCACCCTCGAAATCGTCACGCCTGAGGCTCGGGTCTATGCCGACACCATCGACACCGTAGTCATCCCGACGACCACCGGTGAAATCGGCATTCTCTCCGGCCACATTCCTCTGCTCACCCAAATCGAACACGGCGAACTCCGCGTGACGAAAAACGGTGTGACCACCCTGCTCGCCGTCAGCGGCGGCTTCGCGCAAGTCGAAGGTGATCGCGTTTCCGTGCTCGCCGAACACGCGATCACCGAAGAAAAAATCGACGAACATGCCGTCGAGGCCGCGCTCAAACGCGCCGAAGCCGAACTGAAGGCCGCCAAAGATTTCGATCCGCAGCAATACGAACACCTCCAAAACCTTGTGCGCTACAGCGGCGCACAACTCGCCGTCAAGCGACGCCGCCGCTAAAAAATTCTTCACGGCCCGCTCGCGTTTCCGCGCCCGGGCCTTTTTCTTAGATCGCCGTTGAAACCGAGTCTCATCAGCTAACCTCGCACCCCCTCGTGAGTCAGCCCACACCCAGCCTTCGTCTGCCGCTCTGCCAGCTTCCTGCTGGCACCGTCGGACGCATCTGCGAACTCACCGGTGACGCGCAATTTTGCCAACGGGTCCGCGAGATGGGCTTTGGCGAATCAGCCTGCGTGACCAAAATTTCTGGCACCGTGACGATCCTTTGCTCCGTCAACGGCAATCGCATCGCCCTGAGCCACGGTGCCGCGAAAAATATCTTAGTCGAAGAAGTCAGCCGGCACTGAACGCCGCCATGGCCGCTCCCATCAAGCTCTCGGAGCTCGCGGTCGGTGCCTCAGGCGTCATCCGTGAATTTCCCAAAGCCGACCCAGCCTCCATCCGCTTGCGCGAAATGGGCCTGCTCATCGGCACCCGCGTGACGCTCGTTCGCACCGCACCCCTCGGCGATCCGCTCGAAATCAAACTACGAGGCTACCACCTCAGCCTCCGCAAGTCAGACGCAGATCACGTGCTCGTAGAACCGGCCGAATAAACCGACCTCGCCGCCCTCATGGCCCTGCCGTCGCACATTTCCTCCCCGCTCGCCCACCCTTCGTCGACGCGCACCCCAGTCTACGCACTCGTGGGCAATCCCAATTGCGGCAAGACGACGCTCTTTAACGCTCTCACCGGATTAAAACAAAAGGTGGGTAACTACCCCGGCGTGACCGTGGAAAAAAAGATCGGCACGGCCTATTCGCAACATGGCCAACCCATCACGGTTATCGATCTGCCGGGCGCGTATTCGCTCGCCGCGCGCTCCCCCGATGAAGCCGTCACCCGCGACGTCCTCCTCGGTCGCCGCGCCGACACCGCGCAACCCGACCGGATTCTTTGCATCATCGATGCCACGAATCTGGAACGAAACCTTTATCTCGTTCACCAGATTCTCGACTTGGGTCGCCCCGTCATTCTCGTCGTCAACATGATGGATCTGGCCGCTGCCGCCGGCCTCACCATCCGCATCTCGCGCCTCGAGCAGGCACTCGGCATTCCCGTCATCGCGTGCGAAGCCGTTAACGGTAAGGGCCTCATCGAGCTGAAGGTCGCCATGAGCCGTCCAGACCTCCCGCTGGCCCGGCACGCCTGGGATGTCCCCGCCGCGATCGCTCCGGCAGTCACCGAACTTCAGGCCTCCCTCGTCTCGCACGACGGCAAAGCCCCGTTCATCGCCCGCGCCGAAGCCCTGCTGCTGCTCACTGACCAAGACAGCGTGCGCGTCGCCGGCTCGACCCCGCTCCATGCCCGCACCGAAGACATCCTCCGTGCGTGGCAAAAACGTTGGGAAGGCGAGGGCACTGACTGGGCCGGCGCACTCGTGAACTCCCGCTACGACGCGATCGGCCGCATTGCTGCGGAGGTGATTCTTCAGACCGGCGAAACCGGCCCGACACTCTCCGACAAAATTGATACCGTCGTCACCCATTCGGTGTGGGGCTGGACCGTGCTGGGCGCGGTCATGACCCTGCTCTTCATCAGCATTTTCACGCTGGCGGAGCCGCCTATGAATTGGATCGACGACCAAACGGCCGTCTTCGCCACGTGGGTCAAACACGCCATGCCCGACGGTGATCTCCGTGATCTTATCACGACCGGTGTGATTGGTGGAGTCGGTGGCGTCATCAAATTCCTTCCGCAGATTCTCATTCTGTTTTTCTTTATCGGACTGCTCGAAAGCACGGGCTACATGGCGCGCGCCGCGTTCATTATGGATCGCCTCATGAACCGGGTCGGACTCAACGGCAAAAGCTTTATCCCGCTACTCAGTTCCCACGCCTGCGCCATTCCCGGTATCATGGCTACACGTACGATCGAGGACCCCAAAGATCGTCTCGTCACGATCTTGGTCGCCCCGCTCATGAGTTGCTCCGCGCGGCTGCCCGTTTACCTGCTCATGATCGCCGCGCTCGTCCCCGGAGATCGCGTGCCCCTCCTCATGAAGGTTTCCATCATGATCCTGATGTATGCCTTGGGTACGCTCGGTGCCTTTGGCTTCGCGTGGCTCTTCAAGCGTACCCTGCTCAAGGGCGCACCGCCTCTGATGATCATGGAACTGCCCCCCTATCGGCTGCCCCGCGTGAAGGACGTGGCGCTCAACATGCTCGAACGCGGCGCACTCTTCTTGCGGCGGGCCGGCACCTTAATTCTCGGCATCAGCATTATCCTCTGGTTCCTCTCCGCGTATCCAAAAGCCCCCGCTGGGACTACCGACCAGCAGCAACTCGCCCAGAGTTTCGCAGGCCGGGCTGGTCATCTCCTCGAGCCTGCGATCAAACCGCTGGGCTTCGATTGGCAGATCGGTATCGGGCTCATCAGTTCCTTCGCCGCTCGCGAGGTGTTTGTTTCCACGATGGGCGTCGTCTTCAACGCCGAAGCCACCGACGACATCGCCCCGCTCCGCCAGGCGATGCTGGCCGCCCAATGGCCCGACGGACGCCCGCTTTTCACGCCGCTCGTGTGCCTCACCCTGATGATCTTCTATGTCTTCGCGATGCAATGCATCAGCACGATCGCGATCGTGAAGCGGGAAACCAACAGCTGGAAATGGCCGCTCTTCCAAACGGCCTACATGACTGGCACCGCGTGGATTCTCAGCTTCATTGTGTACCAAGCCGGCACCGCCTTCGGCTTCTGAGCTATCGATGAACTCCGAATTTCAAACGCTCGCTGCGCTCGCTCTCGTCGCCCTCGCGGCGACGTGGCTCACGCGGCGCGCCTTTGCGAAGAAGCAGAACCCCGGCTGCGGCTCCGACTGCGGCTGTACGTCGAAAAAGGTTTCCGCAGTGCCCCGTCGCCCCTGACCCAGCCCGAGGCGGCGCGTGAACGTCAAAAAACTCACCGTTTCATTGCCACCACGGTCGTCTGCTCCACGTTTCGTTTGCCCGAAAACCTTCGCCTCGATCACGTCTCGTTTATTTTTACCTCCATGGAAATTCTCATCCGCGACAGCGCCGAAATCGGCTGCATCCTCGGTGCCAAGATCATCGCCCGCGTCGTCCGCGAAAAACCCGATGCCGTCCTCGGCCTCGCTACCGGCCGCACCCCGCTCCGCCTCTATCAGGAGCTCATCCGTCTCCACCGCGACGAAGGACTCGATTTCAGCCGCGTGACGACCTTCAACCTCGACGAGTACATCGGCTTCGCCGGCACGCACGTCCAGTCCTACCGGTATTTCATGCGGGAAAATTTCTTCCGCCACATCAACATCGACCCACAGCGCACCCACGTGCCCGACGGCACGGCGACCAATCTTCACGCCGAGTGCCGCGGTTACGAACAACGCATTCTCGACGCCGGCGGGATCGACATCCAGCTCCTCGGCCTCGGCCGCAACGGCCACATTGGTTTCAACGAACCCACCGGCTCCCTGCGTTCGCGCACCTGGATCAAGATCCTCTCCGAGCAGACACTCCGCGATAATAGCGCCGTCTTCGGTTCCTTCGAAGCGATGCCGAAGCACGCGCTCACGATGGGCATCGGCACCATTCTCGACGCGCGACGCTGCCTACTGCTCGCCTTCGGCCCCGCCAAAGTCCGCGCCGTCGAACACATGGTCGAAGGCCCGCTCGCCGCGATTTGCCCAGGATCTGCGCTGCAACTCCACCCGCGCGCGACCGTGATCCTCGACGAAAATTCGTCCGCCGGCCTCCACTACGCGGACCACTACCGCTGGGTCGACAGCCACAAACTCGACTGGCAGCGCAACGGCTGATCGGCCAATCCGCGAGCCGCAGCACATTTCGGGTCGTCGTCCCACTGGACATAAAAAGGCGCGGTCCGAAGACCGCGCCGAAGAGAAAACCCGCTTCGCTCTGCCTTAGATCTCGATTTGTGGGCGAACTTTTTCGGGCCAATCGATATGGTAGAACTTACCGCGGGGCTTGTCGGTGCGCTCGTAGGTATGCGCGCCGAAATAGTCACGCTGGGCCTGGAGCAAATTAGCCGGGAGGCGAGCGGAACGGTAACTGTCGTAGTACGCCAGCGCAGAGGCGAACGTCGGCGCAGGCACCCCACACTCGGCGGAAAGCGAGACGACCTTGCGCCAATTTTCCTGCGCCTTCTTCACGGTCTTGTTGAAATACGAATCAAGGAGGAGGTTAGCGAGCTGCGGATTGCGGACGTAGGCCTCGGTGATCTTCTGCAGGAACGCAGCGCGGATAATACAGCCACCGCGCCAAATTTGGGCGATCTCACCGAAGTTGAGGGTCCAGTTGTACTCCTTCTGCGCGGTGCGCATGAGCTGGAAACCTTGGGCATAGGAGCAAATCTTGGAGCAATACAAAGCGTCGTGGATCGCCGCAATGAGCGCCTTCTTGGAGCCTCGGTATTTCTTACCGGGGCCTTTGAGAATCTTCGAGGCGGCGACGCGCTCCTCCTTGATGGCAGAAAGGCAGCGGGCAAAGACAGATTCCGCGATGGTCGGAGCGGGGACACCCAAGTCGAGGGCGTTCGTGGAAGTCCATTTACCGGTGCCTTTTTGACCGGCGGTATCGAGAACGATGTCGACGAAGGCTTTCTTTTTCGTGAGCGGATCCTTCTGCTTGAGGATATCGGCGGTGATTTCGATGAGGAAGCTGTCGAGCGCGCCCGCATTCCATTCGCTGAAGATCTCGCCCATCTCGGCGGCCTTCATACCGAGGAGGCCTTGCATGAGGGCATACGCCTCACAAATCATCTGCATATCACCATACTCGATACCGTTATGGATCATCTTGACGTAATGGCCGGCGCCATTTTCGCCGATGTAGGTGGCACAGGGGACGCCGCCCACCACGGGCTTGCCGGGAGCAGCGCCCGAGAGGGGCTTACCGGTCTTCGCATCGACCTTCGCGGCGATGGCGTTCCAGATCGGGGCGAGTTCTTTGTAAGCAGCGCGGTCGCCACCGGGCATGAGGGCCGGGCCGAAGCGGGCACCTTCTTCGCCGCCGGATACACCAGAGCCGATGAAGCGGAGACCTTTTTCCTTCAGCGCTTTTTCGCGGCGGATGGTGTCAGTCCACAGAGCGTTGCCGCCATCGATGACGATATCGTTGGCTTCGAGCAGGGGGACGAGGCTGTCGATCACGGCATCGGTGGCTTTTCCAGCCTGCACGAGAATGATCATCTTGCGCGGCTTCGCGAGGGAAGCGACGAATTCGGGGAGCGTCTTGGCCCCGATAAGACCGCCGGGGGTGGACGGGTTTTCAGCGACGAACTTCTCGGTTTTCTCGACCGTGCGGTTGTACACGGAGATCCGGAAGCCGTGGTCGGCGATATTGAGGGCAAGGTTTTGACCCATCACGGCAAGGCCGATGAGTCCGATGTCAGAGTGTGTTTTGGCCATAAGGAGGAGCACGTATCTATGTGAGCGACCCAGGGAAAACCACCCTGATTTTCACGAACGGTCATAAAAACGGGCCCCCGCTCACTCGATTGCACGCTGTCGCTGCCCAACCTCGGTGCGCCGCGCTCCCCGTCGTAGAAGCACCGGGGCAGAGTTTGGCTTTGGGGTTTGGGTTCAAGTGTTCGCGTGCGAACAAGGTCGCAGCCGACGAAAACAGCGTCGTGCCGCACGAAACATCTCACGTTCAAAGCCCCACGAGGGTTCCAACAACTTGGTCGGTCCCGCGGCGCACGTGCACCCCCACCCAGCCTTCGACGTCGCCGTATCCAAACCGGCGATGCCGTCACCCGTTACGATCAGGCTGAAGCATGAGGCCGGCGGCGTTGTTCATCGTACAGCGGCCGGTAAAAACGTGGTGCGTTTAGCGAGTGCGGCGCAGGCGAGGCGAGTGACGAACACGGTGACGCCGATGGTCGCGATCAAGCCAACACCGGAAAACACCCACTCGACCGTGGTGCGGTCGCGTTCACCGGAGGCGCGGACGAGCGAGCCGACGTAAACATACACCACGGTGCCCGGCATCATACCGATCCACGAGGCGAGCACGTAATCGCGCAGAGAAACCCGCGTGAGGCCGAAGGCGTAATTGAGCAGCGTAAACGGAAACGCGGGCGAGAGGCGGGTAAGGCCAACCATCTTCCAGCCCTCGGCGACCACCGCGCGGTCGATGACGGCGAACGCGGTGTTCCCCTCGATTTTTTTCGCGACCCAATCGCGCGCGAAATAGCGCCCCACCAAAAAGGCTGCGGTCGCGCCAAGAGTCGCACCCACCGAGACCAGCACGGAGCCAAGCCCCATACCGAATAACGCGCCCGCACTGAGCGTGAGAGCAGAACTAGGCACTAAGAGGACAGCGGAGACGACGTAGATTAGCACAAAGATCACGGGGCCCCACGGGCCGAGTCGCTCAATCATGCCAAGCGTTTCACGCCATAGCCCACGAACATCCACAGTGAACACTGCGGCGACGATGACAGCGGCGACCACGGCAAAGAGAATTTTTTTCGTAAGGGTCAATTTTTTGATAAAACAACCACGAAGAGCAGATTCAATCCTGCACCCCGAAAACGATCTTGCGCGGTTCGCGCACGAGACGGAGGGTGCGAAAAACGCGGTCCCACCAGGAAAACAGCGAGCTGTAGTTCGCATCGCTTTCGGCGCGCACAATCGAGTGATGCACCTTGTGCAACGCGGGAGTGACGATCACGAGCCGGAGCACGCGATCGAGGCGATCCGGCAGCGCGATGTTGGCGTGGTGAAACTGCACGACGGCGAAGAGGAGCAATTCGTAAAGCGCGAGTTCGCCGAGGTTGCAACCGATCAGCGCCAGCACGGGGACGCGAAACACAGAGGAGAGAACTATTTCGCCCGTGTGGAAACGGCTCGCGGTGGTCACATCCATGGCCGAATCAGCGTGGTGCCAACGGTGAAAACGCCAGAAAAATGGCACCCGATGGTTGAGCCTGTGCCAGCCATAGGTCCAGGCATCGAGCACGAAGATCGCGAGCGCGACGCGCTGCCACGGGACAAAACCGAACGCGTTCAGCAGACCGAAGCGATGGACGCTCGACCATTGGGTAACGGCGAGCCACGCGGCGGCAAAGGCGAGCGCGACCACCGCGGCGTTGAGGGTGCCCAGCGCGAGATTCAAAGCACCGTGTCGGGCGCGTTGGCCAGTTCGGCTAAAGAGTGGGAAATAAGGCTGCGCGGTCTCCCACGCGAGTAAGGCAACGAGGCCGCCCAGGGGAACGGCGGTACGCCAACTGAACACGGGAAGATTAATATCCATGGTCAGCAGACACGCACCGAGAAACCGGCAAAAAAAGCGCTCACGGGAGGCTCTTTACGTCGGACGAGATTGCGGCGCTCTCGGGGAAATCACGGGAGGCTTCATGCGCGAGCATTTTCATAAGGTGAGGGGACACGGTGCGAGGGACGAGGCGAATTTTTATGAACCGCGATACCAACGAGCCAAGCGCACGGGCGAGACACCGAGCCGATAGCCGCAGATGATGAGTTGATTCAAGAGTGTCGTGCGGATCGCTCCGCGGCGCTGCCAACGGCGGCCCGCGGTGACCGCCACCGCGGGTGCAATCGCGATCGTGCCGAGGCGCTGCAGGCGACGCACGAATGCGTAGTCCTCCATGAGCGGCTGATCAGGAAACCCGCAGACCCGCTCGAACACGGTGCGCGAGACGAACAACCCCTGGTCGCCGTACGGCAGCTGCCGGTGGCGGGCGCGGAAATTCGTGCCGCACTCGATGAGGCGCCGACCAGAAAATTCTCCGGAAATCGAAAATCTGAACGCTCCGCCGACTACCCCGGGTTGCGCGAGCGTCGCGCGCAACGCTGTCAGGTAATTCGGCGGCAAGACGGTGTCAGCGTGCAGAAAGAGCAGAAACTCGCCTGTGGCGACGGCCGCGCCGTGATTCATCTGCCGCGCACGCCCCGCCGGTGCCGAGACCAAAATTGCGTCGTGAGCACGCGCGACTTCAGCCGTGCGGTCCGTGCTGCCGCCATCGACGACGATTATTTCGTGCGGGGCTCCCCCGGCAGCGGCGACGAGCGCGGGGCCGAGCGAAGTCTCCTCGTTGCGGGCGGGGACGATCACCGAGACGCCACTCCGGCCACCGGCGCGAGCGGCGGGGGTGGCGGCCCACACGACGAGATCGTCGGGTACATCGACATCGCGCAACGTCGGGAGAAGGGCGGGTTCAACCTGGAGCGCACGGGCAGCAGCGAGCGTCTGGGAGAAAACCTCCGGTCCGCCCCAACTGATTCCATGAAACAACGCGGGTAACGGGCGTCGCAGGCCGATGAGATAATACCCGCCATCAGACGCCGGTCCGAGCACGGTGTCGGCTTGCGCCAACGCAGCGAAGGCCCGCACCAGATGCGTCGCAGTCAGCTGGGGACAATCGCCGCCAATCACGACCACCGCCTCTGCGCCCTCGCCAAACGCGGAGACTATCGCGCGCTCCATGCGCTGACCAAGGTTGCCATCGCCTTGCTCGCGAATCGATACCGCCGACCCAAGCCACGCGCGCGCGGCTAATTCATCCGGCGCACCGGCGAGCCGGACCTCGATCGCGCTTGGGCCCTCGCCATCGACGGAACGTTTCGTGGCTTCGGAAATGGTGTGGGCAACAAGGGCCCGGTAGAGTTCGCAGGCCCGGTGCTCACCGAGTGCGGACACGAGCCGCGTCTTCACCGCGCCGGGCAGCGGGTATTTTAACATGATGATGACCCGACGGCGCAGAATCGAAACGTTGGTATCCACGCCTGCGATGCAGACCACGAACGGGATTGGAGGCAATCGTGCGGCGGATTTCGGTGACCCCACGTCAAAAAATCCGGAGCACGAACGAGGGGAAGAGACCGAGCACGACGAGGATCAACGCGGCAAACACGAGCACAATGGCGGCGTCGGCGGGGACGGTGATAGGATTCGTAACGGGGTCACTGGAAGTCACCGCAGTCGGGGCAACGACCAAGGCCTGTTTCAGAATCACGAGGTAATAGTAAAGCGCTACGGCGCTCAGGAAAATGGCAAGAATCGCGAGCCAACCAGCGGGGCCCGCGACACCGCCGAGATTGAGGGCGGCGGCGAACACGGTGAATTTTCCGAAAAATCCCGCGAGCGGCGGAATGCCGGCGAGCGAGAGGATGTAAATCGCGAGGCAGCCGGTGAGGAGCGGCGAGCGACGATACAGACCGGCGAGATCGGTGATCCGCTGGCAAGGCGACGTGCGTTCAATGACGGCGATGACGCCAAACGCGCCGACTGTCGCGATGCCGTAAGTGAAAACGTAATAGAAAAGTGGGCCGTTGCCGGCGTCGCCGGCGGCGATCACGCCAAGGAGCATAACCCCGGCGTGGGCGATGGCGGAGTAGGCGAGCAGGCGGCGCAGATTAGACTGTGCGAGGGCGGCTAAATTTCCCAGCAGGAGCGAGGCGGCGGAAAGGCACGCGACGATGGCCAGCCAGCCGGGTGCACCGGCGGCGGTCGAGACGTTGCCGGCGCCGGGTCCGAAGCCGGGCCACAGGAGACGGACGAAGAGCGTGAGGCCGGCAAGTTTCGAGGCCGAGGCGATGAGAGCAGCAGACGAGACCGGGGCGCCTTCATAGACGTCGGGCGCCCAAAGGTGGAAGGGGGCGGCGGCGGCTTTGAAGCCGAAGGCGACGAGGACCATGACGAGGGCGACGGAGAGGAGTGGAGTCGGTGGATGACCCGCGAGGTGGGCGGAAATTTCGTGGAGCTCGATGGAGCCGGTGAGGCCGTAGATCAGGCTAAAACCAAAGAGGAGAAACGCCGCCGACATACCGCCGAAAAGAAAATATTTCAACGCGGCCTCGGCGGACTCGGGTTTTGATTTGTCGAAGCCCGCGAGGATGTAGAGCGAGAGACTGGCGAGTTCGAGAGCGACGAAGGCGACGAGCAGTTGTTGCGCGGCGGCCATCAAGGTGAAACCTGCTGTGGCGAAGAGGACGATGGCGACAAATTCGGCCGGGTGGCGGAGGCGCGCGGTGCTGCCGGCGAGGGTCAGCGTAATCCAAGCGAGCACGAGGACACCGAGGCGGGTGGCCATAGTGAGTTCATCGAGGATGAGCGCGCCGCCGAAAACGGAGCCAGCGAGACCGCTGGAGAACGCGCCATACATCGCGGCGACAACGGCGGCGGTGCCCGTGATGACCGCAAGGTAGAGGCGACTCTCGAGGCTACGGCGGCGGCCAAACGCGAGGTCGAGGGTGAGCACGAAGAGCGCGCCGATGACGAGCGCCGCTTCGGGCACCATGGCGCGAAGAAGTTCAGTGTAGTTCACAGCGAACCTCCTTTTAGCGCAGCCTGCATGAACGGCGATTGGAGCGCGGGTATGATCCAGTCGAGGAGCACATCAGGCTTGAGACCGATGTAGACGGTCGCGGCCAGGAGGAGGGCGGTGCCGACCTTTTCGGCGAGGGTAATGGATTCGTAGTGGTGAAGGGAGCCAGCGTGGGTCAGCTCGCTGCCGCTCGCCACTACCCGGGAGAGTGGGATCGAGCCGAAGAAAGAAACTTGGATGGCGCGGAGGGTGAAAGCGGCAGCGACGAGAATGCCGCCACCGGCGAAGAGGGCCCACACGGGGGAAGTTTTCCAAACGCCAATCAAAATAGTGAGTTCAGCGGGGAAGCCGCTGAAGCCGGGCATCCCCATCGAAGCGAGACCGGCGAGCACGAAGGTGAGGGCGGCAAACGGGAGCAAGCGATGGAGTGGGAGCTGGCGGAGATCAGCGAGTTGGCGGGTATGGGTGCGCTCGTAAACCATGCGGCCAACGACGGCGAAGAGCAGACCGGCAATCACGCCATGCGAAAACATTTGGAGAACCGCACCAGCGACGGCGGTGGCATTGGCGGCGGCGAGACCGAGGAGCACGAAGCCCATGTGGCTCACGCTCGAGTAGCCGATGACGAATTTAAAATCGTCCTGCACGAGGGCGATGAAGCCAGCGTAGAAAATGCCGATGATGGCGAGCGCGGCGATGGTGGGTTGCCAGAAGGCGAGTCCGACGGGGAAGAGCGGCATGGCGACACGGAGGCAACCGTAGGCACCGAGTTTCATGACGACACCGGCGAGGAGCATCGAGGCGGCGGTCGGTGCGGCCACGTGGCCGGTGGGCGCCCACGTATGGAAAGGAAACATACCGGCGAGGACGGCGAAGCCGGTGAAAACGAGGGCGAAGAGGCCGATCTGTTCGCCGCGGGAAAAGTGCGTGGCGGCAGCAGCAAGGTCGTTCAAGGAGAAGCTGGAAACGGAGCCGTGGGCGACGGCGGCGGCGTTGGCCCAAAGGAGACCGGCGAGGACGAGGGCGCTGCCGGCGAACGAATAGAGGACGAGCTTCATCGCGGCGTGCTCACGCGTGACGGGCGAGCCCCAGTTGGCGATCAGGAAATATTTCGGGACAATCGCGATCTCGTAGAAGACGAACATCGTAAACGCGTCAGCACTAAGAAACACGCCGAAGACGCCGCCGATGAGAGTGAGGTAGAGCGCGAAAAATTCACCGACGCGGTGCTCGATGTTCCACGAGAAAAGGACGCCCACGGTGGCGGCGAGACCGGTGAGCACGAGAAGCGTGAGGCTGATACCATCGGCCGCGAGATGGTAGCGAATGCCGAGTTCGGCAATCCACGGGAGGTCGATGATCGTTTGGAGTCCGGGCGAAGGAGCAAACGAGGACGCGGCGAGCAGCGTCAGCGCAAAGGACGTGAGCGCACTGACCAAAGCAATCCAGCGAGCGGCAGCGTGTGAACGTGTACCTGCTGCGAGCGCGAGGAGGGCGCCGGCGAAGGAGACGTAAATCGTCAACGGGAGGGCGTTCATGGCAACGTGAGGTGGTCGGCCCACGAGGTGATGAGCGGATTGAAGAGAACGGTGAGCAGGCCGGGGAAAAGACCGAACACGACCATCAGCGCGGCGAGCGGGAGGAGGGTCGCGAGTTCGATGGGGTTGAGATCAGCGAAGGCGGTGGCGGTGACGCCGGCGCGCGGACCGTGGAAGACGCGTTGCCAGAAAGTCAGAAGGAAGAGAGCGGTGGCGAGGAGACCTAGCGTAGCGATGGCCGCAGCGACCGGATGCAGGCCGAAGACGCCGCGGAAAATGAGGAACTCACCGACGAAGCCATTGAGGCCGGGAAGACCAAGCGAAGAAAACAGGGAAAGGCCGCACAGCCCGGCGAAGATCGGCGCGGCAGTGCGCACGCCGCCGAAATCGTGCAGGCTGACGGGCGGGACGCCCGTGCCCCTCGAGCGGGAAAGCGCGTGGGCTATGCGCGTTTGCAAAACGCCGACGCAAGCAAAGAGCGCGGCGGCGGAGAGGCCGTGATTGAACATTTGGAGGAGCGTGCCGCTGAGCGCGGCGGACGCGGCGGGACCGGTGGCGACATTGCGGCCCGTAGCGTAAGAGACGGCGAACAGCGCGAGGAGGCAGTAGCTGAGGTGATTGATGGACGAGTAGGCGACCATGCGCTTGAGGTCGGTTTGCTTCATGGCAGCGAAGGCGCCGAAGACCACGCCGCCGAGGGCGAGGGCGATGAGCCACGGCGCGGCGTTGTGCAACGGGGCGGGAAAGATCGGCCAGAGAATCCGCAGAAAACCGTAGACGCCCATCTTCGACATAACACCGGTAAGGAACATCGCAGCACCGGTCGGGGCTTCGGCGTAGGTAGCGGGGAGCCACGTATGGAAGGGCCACAGCGGCACCTTGACGGCGAAGCCGAGGAGAACGCCGAGGAACACGACCTCATGGGCGCCGCCGGAGAGTTTCACGGCGAGCGTGCCATCGCGGCCGAGTTGGGCGAGTTGGGTAAAATCGAGCGTGCCGCTGACGGCAAAGAGAGCGGCGAAACCGACGAGCATAAACGCGCTGCCGCCGATCGTGTAGACAACAAATTGATACGCGGCGCGCGGCGCACCGGGACCGCCCCAGAGCTTGATCAGGAAAAACGCGGGGACGAGGCTGAGTTCCCAGAAGAGGAACCAGTGAAAAAAATCGAGGGCGAGGAAGACACCGAGGGCGGCACCTTGGAGGAGCAAGAAGAGGGAGCCGAAGAGGCGCGGATCGGCAGAGGGAGAGACGGAGAGAGGGGGAGAGGGGGAGAGGTGGGACCAGGAGGCGAGGAGGGCGGCGGGGGTGATGAGGCCGGTGAGGAGGACGAGGAGGAGGCTCAGGCCGTCGAGGCCGAGGTGATAGTGGACGTTGAGGGCCACGATCCACGGGTGGCGCTCGACGAATTGGGGAGAGAGGGAATGAGGATCAAACTCGGAGAGGAGGAGGCCGGAGAGCGCGAGCGTGGAGAGCGAGAAGGCGAGCGTGAGGGCGCGCGTGGTGGCGGGGCTGATGCCACGAAGGAGCGCGAGGACGGTGGCGCCGATCCAAGGAGTGAATACAACGAGGGAGAGGAGCGGGACGGCATTCATGCGACACCTCCCAACATCGCGACGAGTGCGAGGACGATGAAACCGACGGCGAGAAAACGGAGGTAGCCGTGGGCGTCGCCCGTTTGGGCGCGGGAGTAGGCTTGGCCGGTGGCGCGGAGTGTTTCGCTCGTGGCGTCGAAGCCGGCATTGAGGCCCTGTTCGTCGGCCTCACGGTTCACCGTCCCGGAGAATTCCCCGAGGAGAGCGAAAAAGTGCACGATGCCCCCCCACACGGAGCGGTCGAACCAGTCGGAGGCCGTGGCGAGGAACGTGTTCACGACGCCGAAGGTGGCGGCGTAAAGTTCGTCGAATTTCAGGCGGTCACCGAGGAACGCGTGGGTACGCGGGGCGGCGATGGCGAGCGGGTCGGGCGCGGTGGCTTTGGTGCGGAGGCGGCGCGTGCGACCATAGAGGGCAAAACCCGCGCCGATGCCGACGGCGACGAGGCCACTGGAGAGTACGAGGAGGCCGACGCCATCGAGGAGTGAGTGAACATGCACGGCGGTTTCGCCGCTGAGGCGGGCTTGGAGCCACGGGTAGGCGGGCGTGCCGAGGAAACCGAGGGCGATGGCGAAAAAGGCGAGGATGACGAGCGGAGTGGTCATGACCGCGGAGTTTTCTTGCGCGTGTTCGGCGGCGTGGCTGCGCGCATGGCCAAAGAACGTTTCTGCCATCAAGCGGGTGTTGTAGAACGCGGTGAGAACGACACCCACCAGTGCGGCGTAAAAGGGGAAGTGGGAACCGGCAGTGGCGTGCGCGGCGTGGAGGATAGCTTCCTTGCTCCAAAAACCGGAGAAGAACAGCGGCACGCCGACGAGAGCCATCGTACCGATGGCGAACGTAGCGAAGGTGAGCTTCATCTTCACCGAAAGTCCGCCGAGTTGACGGATGTCCTGCTCGTGATGCGCGGCGTGGATGACGGAACCGGCCCCAAGGAAGAGCAGCGCTTTGAAAAACGCGTGAGTGAGCAGGTGGAAGATCGCGGCGCCCGGCGCACCCACACCGATCGCGAGCATCATGTAGCCGAGCTGGGAGACGGTGGAGAAAGCGAGGATGCGTTTGAGATCATATTGGGCGACCGCGATGGTCGCTCCGAGGAGGGCGGTGATGGCTCCGATGATGGCGATCACCTGCAGCGCGTCCGGCGTGAGCAGCGGATAAACGCGCGCCATGAGGAACACGCCCGCGGCGACCATCGTGGCAGCGTGGATGAGAGCGGAAACCGGCGTCGGACCTTCCATGGCGTCGGGCAACCAGACGTGGAGCGGGAACTGGCCGGATTTGCCGACGGCACCGCAAAAGAGGAGCAGGCCGATGGCGCTGGCGACGCTGAGGCCGCAGACCGTTGCAGCGGAACCGAGCGCGCCGAGGACGGTGGCTTCGAGGACGCCGTTACCGTTGTCGTAGAGGAGGAGAGAACCGGCCGAATCGTAGAGCCAGAGGAGGCCGAGCAGGAACCCGAGGTCGCCGATGCGCGTGGTGATGAAGGCTTTTTTCGCGGCGTCGGCAGCGGCCGGTTTGTGAAACCAGAAACCGATGAGCAGATAGGAGGCGAGACCGACGAGTTCCCAGCAGATGAACACGAGCAGGAGACTATTGGCGACGAGCAAGCCGAGCATCGCCGCGGCGAAGAGACTCAGGAAGCAGAAGAACTGTTTAAAGTTCTCATCTTCCTGCATGTAGCCGAGGCTGAAAATGAAGATGAGCGTGCCGACGAACGTCACCATCGTGCACATGAACGCGGTGAGCGGGTCGAGCAGCCAACCGAGGCGCACGGTATCGTTGCCGAGTTCGAACCAGGTGAAGTTGTGCGTGAGGTGCGCGGCGGGATTCGCGAGAGCCGTGCTGAGTGCGGCGCAGGAAATGAAGAACGAAAGGACGAGGGCGACGATCGCGGCACCCGCGACGAGCTTACGACCGCTGCGGGGCGTGAGCGCGCCGATGGCTGCGGCGACGAGCGGCAACGCAGGGATGATCCAAAGGTATTGAGCGGAAAGGCTCATGGCATGAGCATGACCAAAGCCAAATGATCGGTGTCCCCTGACGGAAA